>NZ_JBFAIM010000015.1:60333-238160 GCF_040654715.1 Nonomuraea sp. NPDC050643
CAGGCTGTCGCAGCGGCTGCGCGCGGCGATCGGGGCCGAGGTGCCGGTGATGACCGTCTTCGACCACCCGATCCTGCGCGATCTCGCCGACGCGCTGACCGCCGAGGCTGGCACCCTGGACGGCACGATCATGCCGGTCGGGGAACGCCCGTTCTACCGCGCTTCCGCGTCCGAGGAGCGGATGTTCTTCCTCTGGGCCATGGAGCCGCAGGGCTGCCTGTACAACCTGCCGATGGCGCTCGTGGTCGATGACCTGCTCGACCGTGACCGGCTCACGCGCGCGGTCAACGCGGTGGCCGCCAAGCACGACATTCTTCGCACCGTCTTCGATGTCCGCGAGGGAGCCCTCGTCCAGCGGGTAAGCCCCGAGGTCACTCTCACCGTGGCCGACCTGGGCGAATCCGAGGAGGGCCTAGAGGAACTCGTAGCCCGTTGGGTCGAACCGCACGACCTGAGGACCGGTCCGCCGATCCGGCTGGGCCTTGCGGTTCGTCCCGGCGGTCGCGCGTCGGTTCTCCTCCTCGACACGCCGCACATCGTCCTCGACGAGGGCTCGATACCGGTGCTGTTCCGGGACCTGGCCGCCGCGTACCGAGGCGAGGCCCTGGACGAGGCGGCGCTGACCTACAAGGACTTCGCGGAGTGGGAGCACCTCTACCGCACCACGGACGCCTACCAGGAGGATCGCCGTTACTGGCTCGACCGGCTCGCCTCGCCCCCGGCCCCGCTGGACTTCCCCATGGGGGCGCGCCCGCCGGTGCTGACGACCCAGGGTGGACGGCGCTCGTTCTTCCTCACCGCCCGGCTGACCGAGAAGCTGAGGAGATACTGCCGGGAGAACCGGTTCACGCCGTACATGGTGCTGCTGTCGGTCTACAAGCTGATGCTGGCCAAGTACGCGGGACGTACGGACATCGTGGTCGGCACGCCGGTCGATGGCCGCTACCACCCTTCGTGCGCCGACGTGGTCGGGATGTTCGGCAACTCGCTGCCGATTCGCTCCGCGCCCATCGGCGCGAAAGCGTTCACCGACTTCGTCGCCGAAGTTCGGAGCGCCGTCGTGGAGGGGCTCCAGCGGCAGTCGTACCCGTTCGAGGAACTGGTCAGGGAACTGGAGCTGCCGCGCGATCCGAGCCGCAACCCGCTGTTCGACTTCATGTTCGTCTATACGGAGCTGGAGAACTACCGCTTCGACATGGGCGGCAGCGTGGGCACCGCGGTGCCCGTCACCATCGGCGTCGCCAAGCTCGACCTCACGCTCTCGGCCTTCGAACGCGACTCGGGGATCGAGCTCGTCCAGGAGTACTCGACCGGAGTCTTCGACCGGCTCGCCGTCGAATGTATGGGGATGCACTATACGAACCTGGTCGAACAGGTGCTGGACCAGCCGGAGCGAACGCTGGACGACTTCGTCCTGGATCCCCGCGAGCAGCCGGCCACCCGCCGCCCCGACCGGTCAGAGACCGCCTCGGAGGCGGCCGGGCTCGGCCTCCACCAGGTCTTCGAGACCGTGGCCGACCGGATGCCGGACCACCTCGCCGTGGTCAGCGGCCCTGTGCGGCTGACCTATCGAGAGCTGGACGAGCACGCCAACCGGCTCGCGCACCGGCTTCGGGCGGCGGGCGCCGGCGTCGGCACACCCGTCGGACTGCTCGTCCGGAACCCCCGCGACACGATCATCGGCATGCTGGGCGTCCTGAAGGCAGGAGGCTGTTACGTCCCGTTCGACGAGGCGACGCCGGTGGCCCGGGCACTCGCTCTGCTGGCCGGCTGCGGGGCGGTCTGCGTCGTCAGCGATCGGGTGACCGACGGTGAACTGCCGGCCGGCATGGGGCTGCTCGACCCCCGCGAGGAGGGGGCCGACCCGTCGCGGCCGGACGCTGTCGGTTCGGACCGCGACCTTGCTTACATCATGTTCACGTCGGGTTCCACAGGGAGCCCCAAGGGCGTGATGGTCGAACACGCCTCCGTACGTCGTCTGACCCACCGCCCCCTGTACCTTCCGATCTCCGGCGGAGAACGGGTGCTGCAGGCCACGAGCTGGGGCTTCGACGTCTCGGCGGCCGCCCTGTACACCGCGCTGCTCAACGGCGGGACCGCCGTATGCCCGCAACGCGGTGAGCTCGTGGACATCCACGCTCTGCGCGCCATCGTCGAGGCCGAGGACGTCAGCCTGGCCTTCCTCAGCACCGGGTTCTTCCACCTGCTCGTCGACCGGGCTCCCGAATGCCTCGACCCGATCGAAACGATCGTCGTGGCCGGCGAACGGCTCTCCGCCGACCACGCCCGCCGTACGGTGGCCCGCCTGGGCCCCGGACGGCTGGTCAACGCCTACGGCCCGACCGAAGGGACGATCTACGCGACCGCCCACGCGGTGGACGACATGGACGGCGTGGAGTCCGTGCCCATCGGGCGGCCGGTGGATGAGACCGAGGTCTACATCCTGCTGCCGAACGACGTGCCGGCCCCGATCGGCGTCGCGGGCGAGCTGTGCATCGGCGGGCGCGCCGTGGCCCGTGGGTACCTGCACGGCACGGACGGCGGCCCCTTCCAGCCCGACCCGTTCGCCGAAGGCGGCCGGCTGTACCGGACCGGAGACCTGGCCCGCCGGCTGCCCGACGGCACCGTCGAGTACCTGGGACGTCGCGACGGCCAGGTGAAGATCCGTGGGTTCCGGGTGGAGCTCGCCGAGGTCGAAGCCGAACTCCGGCGCTGCGACGGGGTCGTGGACGCGGCCGCGACGGTGGTGAGCGACGCGCAGGGCATGGCGGTGCTCTGGGCGTACCTCGTAGGACCGGACGAGGAGCGGCTGCCCTCGATCACCGCGGCGCTCAAGTCGGCCGTCCCGGACCACATGGTCCCGGTCCGCTTCTTCGTCCTCGATCGCCTGCCGCTCAACGCGAACGGCAAGGTGGACCGGCAGGCGCTGGACGAACGAGCCCGAAGCACGCTCGCAGGCGGACGGATCAGCGTCCAGAGGACCGGCACCGAAGAAGCCCTCATCGGCATCTACCGCGACAGGCTCGGGCTGGGCGACGTCGGCCCGGACGACGACTTCTTCGAGGTCGGCGGCCACTCGCTCAAGGTCGTGGTGCTGATCGCGGAGATCCGGGAGACGTTCGGAGTCGAGGTGCGGCTCATGGACTTCCTCCCGACGCCGAGGATCCGGGTCCTGGCCGAACACGTGGACAACCTCCGCTGGCTGACGCGGGCCGACACACCCCAAGACGGCCCCGGCGAAGATCTCGAGGAGTTCGTGCTCTGATGACGACAGCGACTGCGGCCGAGGTTCGCGAGCTGGCGGCGAGCCTGCGGCGCCTCGGTGTCCGGCTCCGTGTCGAGGCCGGGAACCTCCGGCTGGAGGCCCCCCAGGGGGTGGTCGGTCCCGACCTGCTGGCTCGGGTGAAGAAGCACAAGGACGCCATCGTGCGCATCCTCGCCACCGGCGAACCGGAGGGGGCAGCCGCGCAGCTCCGTCGCCTCGCCGAGGTGCCGCGCGACTCCTGGCCGCTCTCCGGGGTCCAGGAACGGCTGTTCTACCCGCAGTTCGCCGAGCCGGAAACGGTCGACTACCACATCACCGGCATGTACCGGATCGACGGGGAGCTCCACGCGGAGCGCCTGGAGGACGCGTTCCGTGCGGTGATCGATCGTCACGAGGGATTCCGGACCGGGTTCGGATGGGGGGACGGCGATCCGATCCAGGCCGTGCGGCCGAAGGTGGCTTTCGAGCTCGAACGGACCGGTCCCGGCCCGTTCGACCCCGATGAGCTCGGGGACTTCGTGCGACCGTTCGATCTGGCGCGGCCGCCGCTGCTCAGGGGACGGCTTCACACCGTTGGCCGCGATCGGCATGTCCTGCTCGTCGACACCCACCATCTGGTGTTCGACGCGGTGTCCTGGCCGGTGTTCCTGGCCGATCTGCGCAGGGCCTATGACGGGGACGACCTGCCGCCGCTGGTCCCGGCGGCCAAGGAGTACGCCCTGTGGCAGCGCGACCTGGCCGCGCCGTACATGGCGCGTCTCGGCCGCCACTGGGACGAGCTGCTCGCTCCGGCTCCGGTGTCGGACGGGACCGCCGTACCGATCCACCCGGCTCTGGAGCTCGGGGCGGGCGACGTACGGAGTGTGCGCCGGGCGCTCGACGCCGGCACGGTCGCGTCGGTCCGCCGGTACTGCCGGGAGAACGCCCTGACGCCCTCGATGTTCTATCTCGCGGCGTACACGCTCGCCCTGAAGGACATCGGCGGTCGCGCCGAGGCGGTCGTGGGGTTCCCTGTGGACGTGCGCGCGGACGCCGGGTTGTCCTCCGTGATCGGCCCACTGGTCAACACCGTGCTGATCCGGACGGCCACCGACGGCGCGCCCACGGTCCGGGACCATCTGGAGCGGATCCGCTCCCAGGTCACGTCGGCTGTCGAGCACGGCCACTATCCCTACGACGCGATGATCGAGCGTGCCGCCACGCGCCGGAACGTCCGCGAGGAACCGGTGGTGGACGGGTTCTTCAACTACACGAGCATCGACGCGCGCCGGACCAGCGATGATCTCTTCGTCCCGATGGCACCCGGCACCGCCGTCCTGCCGCTGCTGCCCTGCCTCAGCAGCCGGTACGCGGCGACGCTGATCGTGGTCGAGGAGCCCGGCCGGGTGTGGATCGAGGTCGAGCGAGACAGCACGCAGATCGACGAGCGGACCTGCCGCCACCTCGTCGACACGGTGACGTCCCTGATCACGGCACTGATCGACGACGCGGACCGGCCGCTCGGCAGGCTGTCGGCCGGCCTCGCCGTCGTGACCGGGGCGACGACGCAACCGGAGAGCCCGTGCCCGGCCGAGGGAGGCCGGATGCCGGGCCGGACTCTGATCGACCTGTTCGCCGACACGGTGGCCCGGTGCGGGCGGCGGCCGGCGGTGACCGATCGTTCGGCGACCCTGACGTACGCCCAGCTCGACGAGTCGTCGGACGCGGTCGCCGCGTGGCTGTCCGGCCACGGTGTCGGTCCAGGGGATGCCGTGGCGTTCCAGCTCGACCGCAGGGCCGGGCTCTTCGCGGTCCTGCTCGGCATCCTCAAGGCCGGTGCCGCCTACGTCGCCGTCGATCCGCGCCATCCACGGGCCCGGCGTGACGCGATGATCGCGGCTGCCGGGGCCAAGGTCCTCGTCCTCGAGGAGCCGGACGAGGATCAGGACGAGGATCAGGACGAGGATCCGGGAGGTCCGGGGACGACGGTGTTGCGGTTCGGCGCGGAGCTCGTGCCGGAGGGCGCAGGGGAGGCTCCCGCGAGCCGGCCCCATGCCGGGGACCTCGCGTGCGTCCTGTTCACCTCGGGCTCGTCCGGCGAGCCGAAGGCGGTCGCCCTGGAGCACGGGAACCTCGTCTTCTTCGCTGAGAACCCGTCGCTGCCCGCCCTCGGGCCGCACGACCGCGTGGGGCACATCTCCAACGTCTCCTTCGACGCGTTCCACTACGAGACCTGGTGCGCGTTCGCCGCCGGGGCCGAGATCGTGATCCTGGAGCCGCTGCCCGTGCTTCTCGGCCAGGATGTTCGCCGTGTCCTGCGCCGCCATCGGATAACGGCGATGCTGGTCCCGAGCATGGCGCTCAACCACGTCGTACGGGAGGACCGGGAGGCGTTCAACGACCTCCGCGTCCTGTGCACGGGCGGAGACGTGGTCCTGCCCGAGACGTGCGCGCAACTCGCCGAGGGCGGATTCGGGGGCGAGCTGTGGAACCTTTACGGACCCACCGAGGCGACCACGGCCTGCGTGGGCCACCGGGTCGCCGAAGCGGACGGCCGGGCCGCCTCGGTCCCGATCGGCGAACCGTTCGAGGGTGTGAGCGTGCGGATTCTCGACGGGTCGGGAGCCGAGCTTCCTCCCGGTGAGATCGGCGTCCTCCACGTGGGCGGGCCTGGTGTGGCTCGCGGCTACCTGGCCGCCGGCCCCGGCGATCCGTTCACGTCGGACGAGACGAGCGGCGAGCGCTGCTACGCGACCGGCGACCGTGTGCGCCGGCGCGAGGACGGGGTTCTCGAGTTCCACGGCCGCGCCGACAGCCAGGTCAAGATCCGCGGTTATCGGGTCGAGCCCGCCGAGGTCGAGCGCACGCTGGCCGGCTGCGAAGGGGTTCGGGCCGCCGCGGTCGTGCCGGTCGGCGTGGGCCAGGACCGCCTGCTCGCCGCCGTGGTCGTCGCGGACGCGACGGTCCGGCCGCAGGCACTGCGCGGCCACGCGGCGGCCGAGTTGCCGGAGTTCATGGTGCCGGCGGTGGTCGTCCGCGTCGACGCCCTGCCGATCAGCGAACACGGCAAACGCGACGAGAACGCCATCGCGGCGCTGGCGGCGACGGCGGCCCGGCGCGGCGTCGCCCGCGTGCCCCCGGGCGACGAGGTCGAGCGGTACCTGGCCGATCTCTGGGAGGATCTGCTGCTGGTGGAAGGGCCTGGCATGGAGGACGACTTCTTCGCGTTGGGCGGCAACTCGCTCCTGGCGTTCCGGATGATGCGGCGGCTCAAGGACCGGTTCGGTGTCACGCTCGACGCCCGGACGATATTGGGCCAGGCCACGCTGGGCGGCCTGGCCGCACTGGTCCGCGACGCGATGGCGGCTTGAGCCGTGGACATGACCATCGATCTCAACGACACCCGGCTGTTCACGGAGCAGCGGCACCACGAGGCCTTCGCCTGGCTTCGTGCGAACGACCCGGTCCATTGGAACGAGCCTTCGCACGGCATGCCCGGTCACTGGGCGTTGTGCCGCTACGGTGACGTCACGGCCGCGTACGCCGACACCGCCACCTTCAGCTCGGTCGGCGGCTCGGTGCACGGCGGTTCCTATCGTCAGGGCGGCGACAGCGCCGCGGGCCGGATGCTCAGCGCGTCGGACCCCCCGTATCACCGCCTCCTCCGCAGGCAACTGCGCGAACTCTTCGGCGCGGACATGACGGCGCGGGTCGCGGCTCGCGCCGCCCACCTTGCCGGGGCCGCGTTCGATCGGGCGCTGGCGGACGGCGGCTGCGACTTCGCCGCCGACATCGCCCCCGAACTCCCGGCCGCGACCATCATGGAACTCCTCGGCGTTTCCCGCTCCGCGGCCCACGACCTGGCCGCTCTGACCAGGCGGATCATCGGGTTCCGTGATCCGGCGTCCGGCGGCGGGGACGACGAGCGGGTCGGCCTGGCCGTCGCCCAGGCCGAGGTGTTCGAGTTCTTCTCCGAGCTGATCGCCGATCGGCGGACCAGCCCGGGCAAGGACCTGGTCAGCGTGCTGCTGGCGGCAAGGGTCAACGGACGTCCGCTCCGGGAGGAGGACGTGTACTACAACTGCCTCAACGTCGCGGTCGGAGGCAACGAGACCACGCCGTACACCGCGACGGCGGGCATCCGCGCCCTCGCCGAGAATCCGGACCAGCGCGCGGCCCTGGCCGCCGACCCGGACCTGGCCGAGCCGGCGGCCGGCGAGATCCTTCGCTGGACGTCCGTCAACGCCTACACCCGACGGATCGCCGCTGAGGACGTGGTGCTCGCACAGCGGAAGATCCGCCGCGGTGACTCCGTCACGTTGTGGAACGTCTCGGCCAACCGGGACGACGCGCAGTTCCCTGATGCGTCGCGGTTCATGGTCGGGCGCACCCCCAATCGACACCTCTCGTACGGATCCGGCGTCCACCGGTGCATCGGCGCCATCATGGCCCAGGCCGAACTGACGATGCTGTTGCGGCTCATGACGGAGCGGCGGCTGAGTGTCGAGGTGGTCGGCGAGCCGGTCCGGCTGCGTTCGAACTTCATCCAGGGCATCACCAGCCTTCCCGTGGTCGTGACTTCGGGAAGGTCCGCGTGAGCACGGCAGAGACCTCAAGGCACGGGAGCTCCATGATCGCGCACAACGCGCCCGACCCTGGACGGGTGTACAACTGCATCGTCGGAGGCGATGATCATCGCGAGGTGGACAAGGTCGCGGCCGCGTGGGTCAATGCGGCCGCCCCCGACCTCACCGCGATGCTTCGCGCGAACCGCGCCTTCCACCGGCGAGCCGTGCGATTCATGGCCGAACAGGGCGTCGATCAGTTCATGGATCTCGGCGCCGGATTTCCGATCTCACCCACCACTCATGAGATCGCGCGCTCGATCGACCCCGGTGCGGTCGTGCTCTACACCGATATCGACCCGGAGGTCGGCGCACGGCTAAAAGAGCTGCCCGAATCCCACGGTCCGACGGCTTTCGTGGCCGACGATGTGACGCAGCCGGGCTCTGTGCTCGACGACCCCGCGGTACGGTCGCTGATCGACTTCGGCCGGCCCGTGGGGGTGTTGCTCGTAGCCCTGCTGCATTTCGTCACCGACGAGCAAGATCCGATGAGGCTGGTCGCGGAGCTGCGCGCGGCCCTGCCCGAGGGGAGTTTTCTGGCCATCTCGCACGCGGCGTGCGACGTCGCCTGGAACGCGCGTAACTCCGGAAGCGTGTTGAAGGACGCCCTTGCCGATCTGACCCTGCGTACCCGGGAGCAGGTAACGGACTTCTTCGGAGATTTCGAGCTCATCGATCCGGGCGTGGTGACCGCCGCGCAGTGGCGGCCAGAGGAGGCTCTGGATCCGGCGGCGCCACCCCTGGGCATCCACTGCGGAGTCGCTCGAAAGACCAGGGCTTCGTCACCGACGGGCATGAGTTCGGCGCGGTCCACCGGCGAGCCGGTCCGGGCGCGGTCGGACCGTGGCCAGGCGGCTGTGGCGGACGCTGGGTGGAGGCGGTGAGCCTGCCGGTGGAATTCAGGGTCCTTCGCCGGGACGACGCGCAGGTGCGGCTGCTGATGTTCCATCACGCCGGCGGATCCTCCGCCTCCTACTACCGGTTGGCGAGCCAGATGCCGCTGTGGTGCGAGCCGTGCCTGTTCGAGCTTCCGGGGCGCGGGATCAGGAGTGGCGAGTCGTACGCGCCCGACTACATGACCGCGGCCGGCTCGGCCGTCGCCGCCGTCGCCTCCATGGCGGACCGGCCGACAGTGCTGTTCGGGCACAGCCTCGGCGCGCTGCTGGCGCACACCGTCGCCCGCGACGTCCCCGGGCCGGCCAGGAAGATGATCCGATCGGTCGTCTTCTCCGCCTGTCCGTCGCCGGGGTGGGTCGCCGGGCGGGCGCGGCACCCGAGCGGACCCTTCCTGCTGTGGCCGGCCGAAGCCCTCGATGCCGAGCTACGGCGCCGGGGCGGTTGCCCCGAGGAGGTGTTCGAGCACGCCGACCTCCTTCGCTACGCCCATACCGTCCTTGGCCAGGACATGCATCTCGTGGACACCTACCGGGCCCCCTCGGGAGGGCTCGCCGGTAGCGACCACCGTCTCTGGCTCGCCCGCGACGACCTCTCCCTGCCGCCCGACACGCCCCAGGGCTGGACCGGCGACCTCGGCTTCGCCCCCGTGACACGGTGGTTCGAGGGCGGGCACTTCTACCTCGACACTCATCGATCCGAGGTGGCGGCGGCGCTGGTGGACATCGTGGAACAGGCGCGGAACGTCCAGCGAGCCGATCACCAGGAGCGAGCGAACGTGCTCGGCGCGGGATCCTCCACCGTGGCGGAGCCCGAGATGCTGGCCATCGCGGCAGAGGCCTGGCGCGCCGTCCTGGGTGTGACGGACGTGTCGGCCGCCGATGACTTCTTCGCTCTCGGCGGTACGTCGATCCTGGCCACGAAAGCGGTCGTCCTCGTCCAACGGCGCGTCTCGCGCAGGATCCGCCTCCGAACACTGCTGGAGCACCCCCGTCTCGCCGACTTCGCAGCCGCTGTCGCCCAGGAGCACCCATGAGCTCGCCGTCGCCGCAGATCACCCTGGGTTCGTGGTGCCGGCCGTGCCCATGCTCCGCACGATCAGAGCGACCTGTTCGGACAGGGTCGGCGCGTCGAGGATCTCGTTGATCGGAACCTCGGTGTCGAATTCGTCGGCGATCATCATGACGAGCCTGATCACGGCCACGGAGCGGCCTCCGAGGTCGTAGAAATCATCATTTTCGCCAATTTCTCCGACCTGCAAGATCTCCTTCCATATGGCGATCATCCGCTCGATGAGGAAAACTCCCGCGCCGGGCGGTGGAGCGCTTTCCACGACTCCATCACCCTGCTCCATCGGGCGGTCCGCAACATGGTGCGCCGCGGGGGATCCGATCGGCTCGGCCGTGAACTCCGTCATCGCCTCAGCTCTTCCTGCTCACATTCACACGTCGGCGGGGCGTGCCTTCACATCACCGCGGTTCGGGCGTCCCCGTGCCGGGGGACACGCGCCCGGAGCCTTCCCTCAGGACGCTCCGCCGGCGCCAGCTCGCGAGTTGCTCCGTGTCGTCGGGTGCCGACGCGACCACGACATACCACTGGGGCGTCATCACACCGTGCTCTTCGGGACCGAGGCGCGCGACGCACGCCGCGTGCAGTTCGCCGAGGTCCACCTCGTCCTGCGACGTGAGGTAGGCGACGAGGGGCCGCCCGGCACCGTCCGGCACGGTGAACACCCGGGCGACGCCGTGACGGAGCTCGCCCGCGACGATCCGCTGCACGGCGGCCACGTCGATCCAGTTGCCGTCAATGCACGTCCACTCCGGTCCTCTCGCTACCGGACGGATGCGGGCAAGCGCCGCAAGGTCGGCAAGCAGGACGTCGCCGTCGGCCGCGGCCAGAAGGACGAGTTCGGCGCCGCGAAGGAGCTCTTCCATCGTCTCCCGCGGTATCAGCCGGGAGTCGCAGCTCAGGTCGACCTCCAGCCGAGAGGCCAGCCGTACGACGGTCAGCCGCACGGGCTCTGGGCGGAACGGCTCGGATGTGACCTCGATGCGGGAGCCCGCCGAGGTGTGGGGGTGAATCGTGTTGCCGGGAGCGTCGGTGATCGCGCTGACGTCGTTCACGACGACATCTCGATGGCTGTACATGCCTCGCTCATGCATCACCTCCTCGGTCGCCCGGATGAGGGGCGGCGCGTCGTAGTGCCCGTATCGGTACGCGGTCACAGCCGCTACGGTCATGTGCCGTACCAGGTCGTCGAACGCGTGATGATCGGCTGTGAACGGCACCAGCGTCTCCTGGGCAATGGTGCCGACGTAGTCGCGAGCGCCGAGTAAGAACCGATTGCTACAGGTCGCGTGGATTTTCAACGTACGGCTGTCCGTCCACCAGGCCAGCACCATGGCCAGGCAGGTGAGAACGACCGTCGAGCGGCTTGCCGAGGTGCGGGCCGCGATCTTGGTCAGCGCTTCGGCAGCGGCAGCAGAGGTCAGGGTGGCCTTCAGGTGGCCGGCATCGGCGTCCTGCCGCACGGGCAGTGCCATCACGCAGAGCGGAAGACGCCGTAGCTGCTCCGACCAGTACCGCAGCGTGGCTTCCAGACGGCGGGTGCCGCGGATCGACCGTTCGTCGCGAGCCTGGTCGACCGGTTGCCGCCGGGGCGGTCCCACCACGCGCGTCTCCGGATTCACCAGAAGGTCGAGCAGATCGCGCTCGATCAGCTCGGCTGCCGCCTGGTCCGCGGCGACGTGTGAGACATCCAGTCGCATCAAGGCCGGGCGCCCCTCGTCGAGGTAGACGGTGACACGCAGGGGCAACTCGGAGGCGTGGTCGAAGGGCTCCGCCTGCCACATCGCCTGGGTCGTCCGGTCCGGCGTCGTGCCGTCCAGGATCGGGAGAAAACGGACCGGCAGGAGGCCGGCGCCGAGTACCTGCTGGACCGGCTCGCCCTCGGTGGCGGGGAAGATCGTGCGCAGCGACTCGTGCCGGGAGACAAGCACCTCGAGCGCGGCGCGGATGTCGTCGACCGAAACACGCGGAGGCAGCTTGACGATGTCGCTGAGGACGGCGGACGTGGGATCGCCGGGCAGCCAGGCGAGGACGTTGGCCTGGGTGAACGTGGCGGGCCAGGTGCCGGCGCGGGCGCCGGTGAAGAAGACGTGCGATTCGTCCTGTCCGAAGTCGCTGTTCGCGTGGTCCGCCGTCGCCGCCTCGGGCAGCTCCTGTGTCCGCTCAGGCGCCGGCATCACGGCCTCCCGTCCCTGGCACGACGGGGAGCGCTGGCGCGATGCGGAACTCGAAGTCGCTGCTCGCCTTGGCGTTCACATCGATCGGCATCGTGATCAGGCCGGAGCCGACGGCCTCGACCACCTTGCCGCGGCTGAGCGCGAGCCCGCGCATGAGAATCTTCACCGGCCGTATCGGCACCGGCACCTCGAAGCGCACGAGGACGTGGCCGCCGCAGGAGGCGAGGGGCTGAACCTCCAGACACCAGGCGCCCTCCCAGTCGAGCCGGTAGTTGTTGCGCCGGGCGATGTTCTGGTCCATCAGCGCGGTCGCGATGGACGCGGAGTCGTTGGACTCGTAGCGGCGTATCCGCTCGTTGCCCAGGACGGCGACGGGGACACGCTCATGGATCGCGACCTTCGACGTCCTGCCGCACTTGGCGCAGAACACGAGCAACCAGACATCCAATAGTTTTCCATTGGCGTTCATGCGGAACTTCCCTGACGGGCGATGCAGTTTCGAGCTGCAGTCGACACACGGTTTCATGAGTTCGGGAAGCCTGGTCCCCCGTATTCTCCACTCAACAACATTCATGTCGGCTCGCAATCCGCGGTCGATAATCCCTACGGCGCGCTCCACCGCCGACCGTGGACTTTCCGAAGACCGGCGCACCGGGACCGCTGCCGCGGCATTCGGCAAAGGTCACGACCGGCCTTGGCATGAGAGAGGAGCACGGCCATTACATGCGGCCGCACACTGCCATATCGACCCCAGGGCTGTTAACCCGGACAGGCGGCACGTCGAACGCGCACGGAATAGCTGCGGTGTTTCTGGAACCGGCCATTATCACGCCCGATGTTCGTTCATCCAGAGCGTGCCCGAAGCGGCGCGTACGGATATCCGCGCCCGCCCGCCCGCGGAAATTTCAACTGCTCAGAACGATCGGTTGAACACCGTCGCGCCCGCGTGCGGGGCGGCACCGTCGTGACCAGGGTTGTCGCGCAGCCACGACATCATGTGAGAATGCGCCGGCGCCTGCGTGGCCTCGGCCGGGCCCGCGTCGTCCGCACCGGCGAGCCGCACATCCTGCCCGGTCATCGTCGTGCGAGTCCTGAGGATGGACAACCATGGGTCAATGTGTCAGCCTGCCCCAGATTCGAGCAGAATCTAATGAAGGGTTTCGTTGTGGCCGCTGACCGGGAAATGGCGTCGAGAGGCTTCTACTGGCTTTGGGGCGCTCAGACCGTCTCCATGGTCGGATCCATAACCACCGCATTCGCATTGCCGCTGATCGCGGCTCTCGTTTTGAACGCCAGCCCATGGTCGATGGGAATCCTGGCCGCCGCGGCCGAGGCCTCCGTCCTGGTCTTCGGTCTGTCCATCGGGGTATGGGCGGATCGATTCGAACATCTGCGGCTCATGCACATGGCGAATGTCGCCCGTTTCGTGCTGGTGCTGTGCGTCCCGATCCTGTACGTGCTCGACCACTTGAACATGGCGATTCTGATTGCGATAACGTTCCTCGTCGGCGCGTTGTCCATGCTCTACGACGCCGCGGTCGGGGCCTTCCTGCCGCGGCTGCTCGGCGGACGAGGCCTGGCGAAGGCCAACTCCTGGAACGAGGCGAGCGAGTCGACCGGGGACGTGGCAGGGCCGGGGTTCGCCGGACTGCTCGTCCAGATCGCCGGTGCGCCGATGGCGATGCTGCTGGACGCGGTCAGCTATGTGGTGAGCAGCGTGCTGCTCACCCGGCTGCCGGCGGTCCCGCCCAAAGAGGACGACCGGAAAGATGACGAGAAAGGGCATCTGGCCGCCGTCAGGAGCGGGCTTCGGGCGCTGCGGCGCTTTCCCTATCAGCTGCCCCTGCTCCTCGCCTCGACGCAGTTCAATTTCTTCGGGTCGATGTTCGGCGCGGTGATCATCCTGTTCTGCGTCAGGGACCTCGGGATGAACGCCGGAACCCTCGGGGCGCTGGCCATGCTGGGGGGCGTCGCCGGGCTGATCGCGGCGTGGATGGGGCAGCGGCTCACCGCGAAACTCGGCCTTGGACGTACGTTGATACTGTGCTACTTCGCCCCCGCCGTCACGGCGCTTCCCATCGGGTTCATGGGCGAAGCGCCATTCCCTCTCGCCATTGCGGCGATCGCGTTGTCACAGTTCTTCTGGCCGTTCTGGATCGTCATCATGCGCGTCAACTCCGTCACCCTCCGCCAGACCGTGGTGCCGAACCGGTATTTGGCCCGCGTGGGCACGTGCATGGGATTCTTCAGCACCGGGATCATGACGATCGGAGCGCTGATCGGCGGTGCGTTGGGATCGTCGCCTTTGGGCATGGGAGGGACGATCATCCTGAGCTCGGTGGGCCTGGGAACCGCAGCGGTGTGGCTGTGGTATTCCTCGGTGCGCGAGCTTGAGGTGATGCCGGCCGCCGACATGGCAGCCGAGCCGGCCTGACCCGCCCGCTCGCGGCCCACCTTGACGACGCACCGTGGTGGGCCCCGGCCGGTGCCGTTCCCAGGCCCACAGGCGCTCGAAACTCAGCAGGACTGCAATCCTTCGAGAAAGGATCGGGCGACGGACCTGGCCAGTTCTGGCGGGACCACGGCCGGATCCGCGAACATGCGTACCGCCAGATCATCCGCGACC
The DNA here is from genome assembly GCF_040654715.1 of Nonomuraea sp. NPDC050643. NCBI lineage: Bacteria > Bacillati > Actinomycetota > Actinomycetes > Streptosporangiales > Streptosporangiaceae > Nonomuraea > Nonomuraea sp. NPDC050643. The sequence goes on from NZ_JBFAIM010000015.1 coordinate 74,968, forward strand.
GAGGCAATGACCACTCCGAACCTGGGGATGGTGTAATCGGCCGGGTTCCCCTCCTCGATGACGATCGACGAGGCCGGACGTCGGCTCTCTTCCAGCTCGATCGGATCAGGGTCGAGGCGCAGGTAGTTCACGAAATGCCCGACGGCGCCGAATCGCAGGTAGTCATCGTCGACACCGGCCTCGGCCAGAACGCCGCCCAGCTCATCCTGGTCATAGGCGGAATGCGCATATCCGGTCAGCAACGACCTCCACATCTGGGCCGCCGCTTCGGGCAGTGAGGCATTCGACACGTCGACGCCGATCACGCCGTTCTGAGCGAGCATGCCCACATACCCATCCGCTCCAGGCAGATGCCGGTTGGAACACGTCACCCCCATCGGGAACGAAGCGATTCCCGTCTGCGTGGCGAACGACCTGGCCAGCGCCGCCATGGCGACGGCGGCCTCCGACGTCCGCCAGCGCTCGGCGAGTTGCTCCACCTGCTTTCCCAGGCCGGGGCCGTGCCCCAGGACGACGGGAAAGCCGCCGGCCCCTGCGATCTCGGTGGTTCCGGAATACGCGGAGTTTCCACCGAACAGCCGGCCCGGATGTTTCTGGAGCACGTCACGCATGTACTCGGCACCACGGCGGCTGGTCTCGGCACCCTGCCGACCTTGCTCCTTGGCCGCCCACCGGACAGGCTGGCACGACGGTTCGGGAATGCTGGACGGCTCCGCCAGCAGCGCCATGAACTCACGCTGCAAGATCGCGCCAGAGGCCCCGTCCACGATCATGTGCGACGCCATCATGACGAGCCAGGCCGGAGTTCCGCCCGTGGTCAGGATCCCGAATCTCACCAGGAACTCTTCGTCCCACGTGAAGTCCCCGCCCGCCACCTCCTGCGCCACCTGGTAGAGGTCCTCTTCGCCGCATTCGCCGGTCCCTATGTCGCGGACCCGGACAGCGAACTCGCCGTCGGCGTACACGTGCTGAGCCAAACCGCCGCCTGCGGAATTCGGCAACCGCGTGCGAAGCGCCTCATGACGCTCCACGAGCGCCCGCAACGCGGACAGCACCTGCCGATCGCCGTTGCCGGGCGGAATGCGCCAGAGCTGGTAGAGATTGAACTGCTGCCGGTTCTCCGGGTGCGCATCCTGTATCGTCCGGATATGTCGCTGACCCCAGGTCAGCGGGCCGACCGCGGAGGCGAGCCCGCCGAACGAGATTTCATGAACCGTATCCACAAGGCCCCTCTCAGCATGTTGTCCATCTCGAATACGTCATGAGCACACCGCTTTCGCCGAGCTCATTTCCGGACTCGTAGACGTCCATGTTTATCGCACAAACCGTCACCGGCGGAAAGGCGCCTGCCCGAACGAATCACTCGAGCAATTCCGGGCTGTAGAATCCCTTAAGTCTTATGGGGCGACGGTGCCATTTGCGGCGGCCGTCGGTGACCGAGAGCACGGTCTACCGCCGGGCAGGGAGGAATGGCGGGCGTAGCGTGACAGGGCGTGTCGCACGAGTATTCGTCCGACGCGCAGGTCGGCTGATAGGGCACCGGGTGCTGCTGCCGGGCATCACGGGCGACCGCTCATAGGTCGCTGTCCCGCCACCAGGCGGTGGTGGGGTAGGGCAGGGGTGCGGTCCTGGTGTCCATCGGGCTGTCGGCCCAGGTGAGTGGCGCCTGGTTGGCGGGGCCTGGATCATCTCCCGTGCTGACGTACCGGGGCGCGCGCTGCCCCCACTCCGCGTTGCCCACGATTCCATAGCCGAGGCCGTCCAGGTAGGTGGTTCCGGCGGCGCTCAGCCGGGGACGGGTCTTGTCGGCGAGTCGCAGGAAGCGCAGCCGGATGCGGTCGCGCAGGCGCGTCGCCTCCCTGATCGCGTCGGGCATCGCCGTGCAGGCGTGGTGGCGCATGACCGTGTAGAGGTTCTGGCCGGTGTGTCCACGGTTGAGCTCTTTGGGCAGGGAGTAGCGGTCGTTGTCCAGGGAGGCGATCATGATGGCCATTTCGGTGAGGGCGCGCAAGGTGGGGGACTCCATCTCCGCAGCCGGCACTTCGCTCTCGTTGACGATCTCCCGCAGCGCATAGTTGCCTTCGTGGCCGCTGACCGAGGGGTGCGCGGCCTTCCATGCCGTGAGGACCGGTTCGATCAACGCCCACTCAGCGTCGGTTAAGTCGCTCGGGTACGGCTTGCGCTCAGTCACCGCGCCATCCCAGCACAACTGGACCCGCAGACTGGCGGTAACACTGCAAATCCACACGATCACATAACGACATCACGGATGGAGGCTCACGTAGGCACTCTCAGGGGCTCGAGGGCGGATAGGACGAGGTCGAGGCCGAAGGTGAACTCCTCCGCCGGGTCGTAGCCGGCAGCGGCGAGCACCGCGGCGGACTCGTTGAGGTAGGGGAACTCGTCAGGAGGAAGCTGGGGCAGGAAGACGTCCTCGGCCATCGAACACGGTGCCACATTAGGCATCGACGTCGAAGTCGTCTCCAGAAAGGCCGAAACTCGCGGCTTCCATGTCGTCAAACGGCGGTGGGTCGTCGAACGGAGCCTTGGCTGGCTCATGCTCTACCGCCGTTTAACCCGCGATTATGAGACCCTACCCGCCAGCTCCAAGCCGTGATCCACATCGCTTCGATCAACAACCTGACCAGGCGCATAACGGACGAGAGCACACCAACCTGGCGAGGATGGGCCCGGCACGGGCGGGCGCGACGCTGGCCTGCTTCACCACACCAGGTTGGGAGGGGTTCAAGGACAGCACAGCCGTCCGGGAGGGGCCCGAGGCCGGAAGTTCGGTGTGCACCGGCTCCGACCGTGCCGTCGCCGGACGGGAGAAGGGTGGGGGAGGGCCGGGCTGGAACGCGGGGCACAATCCGTGGCTGGAAGCACCAGACCGTGAGCCGTTTTCTGGTGCCGGTGTCCTCGCAGCATCTGTGACGATATCCTGCAAGACAGGATATCGTGGATGGGTGAACATAACAGAGCCCATGTTCCTTGCGATGACCGCGCTGGCGGATGAGCCCCGGCACGGCTACGGGATCGTCCAGGAGGTCGATCGGCTGTCCGAGGGGCACGTGCAACTCAAGATCGGCACCTTGTACGGCGTGCTCGACCGGCTCTCGGCCGCCGGCCTGATCGAACTCGACCGGGAAGAAGCCCAGCAGGGACGGCTGCGGCGTTACTACCGGCTGACCGATGATGGCGCCAAGACGCTCAGGGAAGAGGCCGCCAGGATGGCCGCCACCGCCAAGGCCGCCACCGCCCGCCTGCGGGCCAGGACGGCCGGAGGCGCCGCATGAGCCTGCTCGAACAGCGCTACCGCTCCGTCCTGCGCCTGCTGCCGGCCTCCTACCGCGCCGAGCGCGAGGAGGAGATGGTGGACGCGTTCATGGAGCTGTCGGGCGAGGTGCCCGACGAGACGAACTCGCGGCCTGGGTGGGGCGAGATCGCCAGCGTGCTTTCTCTTTCCTTGCGGGTGCGCCTCGGCGGCGCCGGCGCTCCTCCCCGCTTCGTCGCCTGGGGCGAGGCCGTCCGGCTCGTGGCCCTGCTCGGACTGGGCTACCAAGCCGTGGCCAGCGTCAACCAGCTCCTGCACTGGGGTCACACGCTGGCGTTCGGCCCGGACGTCGCGTGGACGGGCCCGCCGGGCTCCGTCGAACGGCTGGTGTCGATCGCCGTCTCCGCGGCGAACCTGTGCTCGGCCGTCGCGTTCGTGGCGATCATGCGCGGCCATGTCAGGACGGCGAAGGTCACGGCCGTGATCGGTGTGGCGGCCACACTGCTCTACACGCTGATCCCGATGATCCTGGCCGGGCCCCTGACCGACCGGCCGCTGTCGGAGGCCGCGACCCTGGTGTTCACAGCGGCACCGGTGATCGCGCTCCTGATGGGCTTCCACAGCGATATCACGCCGCGACGCCGGTCGTGGGCGGCCACCCTGACACCGGCGGCCGCCGGCCTGGCGGTGCTGGGCGGCACCTGGCTGGTCGTCGGGCTGCGACCGTACGACCTGGACTGGCTCTATCTGTGGCTGGGCCTCGGCACGGCGATCCTCGTGTGGGCGGCGGGTGCCGTGGTCGTCCTCGCCCGCCGAAGCTCCCCGCCGTGGGCGCTGGCCATGACGGCCACCGGGCTGCTCCTGCTGACGGTACGGCTGCCACTGCTCGCCAACCTTCCCGAAGGCGCCTCGTGGACGATGGTCTGCGCCCAGTGCGCGGTGCTCTGGGGTCTGTCCACCGCGCTCGCCTGGATGGGTGCGCGGGGCCTGCCGAGCGCATCCGCGACCGCACCTCTGACTTCCAAGGTCGGGAAAAGGCCGGGGTAGGCGGCAGGGCGAGCGGGTGGCTATGCCATCAAGCGTCTTCTCAACCCCGGCAGCTCGCGCGAGCCCGTCTGGAGGAAATGGACATCGCCCCGCGTCGGAGGCCACCCGCCCTGGCCTCTTGTCATGAACCAGTGGCTGCGTCGGTGTCGCGGAGCGCCGTCTCGTGGGCTTCAGGGCGGGCGGCCGCCGGCGGCGTGTCGTGCGCGGCTGGAAGCTCCCGTCCCAGGCGCGCCAGCGGCGACAAAGCCATCACCGCCGGTGACAGCATCATGCCTGCGGCCGTCACCAGGAGGCTGGTGTGCAGCCCCCACTCCATCGCGAGGAACCCGCCGAGCAGGGAGCCGAGGGGGGCCATCCCCATGCCGACGAACGTGATCGTCGCGGCCGCGCGGCCGTGCATCCCGTCCGGAGTGAGGGCCTGCCGCACCGCCATGACGGTGACATTCACCAACTGGCCGGCGGTCCCGAACACGAAGTTGATCGCCAGGAGCGCGCAAACCGTCACCGCGGAGGAGCCGTCCAGCGCGAGTACGCACAGGAACACGCCGTCGCCGAGTGCCGCCGCGGCCACGAGTACCGGGCCGTACCCGAACCGGTTCGGCAGGCGGGCGGCCAGCACGGAGCCCAGGAGCGCGCCCGGTCCCGTCGCCGCGAGTGTCAGCCCGACGGTGGTGCCGGAAAGGTGTAGTTCCCGCGGCAGGAAGAGCAGAAAGACGGTCATCATGGCCGCGAAGGAGAACTGGAAGGCGGCCGAGGCGAGGCACACGGTCCGCAGTGAGGTATCGGTGACGATGAAGCGGAGGCCCTCATGGATCCGTCGCCATACCCGAGGGGGACGTTCCGAGCGTTCCGGGATCGATTCGGTCCGCCGGATCCGCCGGATCGACAGGAACGACAGCGCGAAGAACACCGCGCCGGAGGCGGCGGCGATCGGCGCCGACAGCAGTGACACCAACGCACCGCCGAGGGCGGGCCCGCCGATCTGCGCCGCGGACCGGCTGCCCTCGAGTGCGCTGTTGCCCTGCAGCAACTGATCGCGTCTCACCAGTCGTACGAGAGACGCCTGATAGGCCACGTCGAAGAACACGGACAGCGCCCCGACGGCGAAGGCGACCACGAGCAACGCGGGCAGACCGAGCCAGCCGAGGAGACCGGCCACGGCGGCGGCGCCCAGCATCAGGGTCCGGCCGGCGTCCGTCACCACCATCACCGTGCGGGTCCGCCACCGGTCCACCCACGCGCCGACGAAGAGCGAGACCAACAGGAGCGGCGCCTGCCCCACCGCGCGGAGGACGCCCAACTCGCCGGGGTCGGCGTTGAGCGTCAGGACGGCGAAGAGCGGGAGAACGATCAGAATGGTGTGTTCGCCGAGTTGGGAGGCCGTCTGACCCACCCAGAGCCGGCGGAAGTCGCGATCCCGCCACAGACTTGGCGGAACAGATCTACTGGAATCGGATACAGCGGAGGAAGTGGACGGCACGAAGATCCCTTGGATTGCCGACGACGAGGCCCATCACCCGGCGCACACCAGGTGCGCCTGCGATTCAGGCAGGGGAAGGCTCGCTGTGCCGCAACATCAAGGGCGGCACGCGATGACAGGCCGATCATGGCCTACAACGTCAACGCGTGCTCGGGCGACCGACCATGTCTCAGCTCCTCGCGGGTGACTCGTTACGCCAAACCTTAGCCGTCAACACCGCTGCTGTGCAGCCGGTGACTGATCTTGGGTGCTTCCAGGAGTGCCAGCCGCAGGGTGTGGGTGACGCCGGCGATCAGGTGGAGCACCCGTCAGGGTGGGCGAGTTTTCGAGGATGAGGGGTCGGACGACGCCTGCGTGGCCGGGGCGGTCAAGCGGGTGGTGGGATTGGAGGTGGAGTAACTCCGTGCGACTGCCGTGACGCGCGTGGCCGGCAGAAATGCCGCGGTCTGATCACGGCTGGAGGTCGCGCCAGCGTTCGGCCGACGCCAGGACGTCCAGGCTGATCCGCTCCAGGAACGCACCGCCCTTGGCCAGGCGGCGTCCCATGGGCGTGTCGAGCCCGAGCTTCTGCCCCGCCTCCTTCGCGATCTGCGCCGCCGCGAGCGTCTGCCGCGAGCTGATCACCGTCGAGTGGTACCAGGCGTCGTCGTCGACCACGTAGATGTCGCGCCGCCGCCGCGGATCACGTTCGCGCCTGATCAGCCCCTGCCGGGTGAGGTAGCCCACCGCCATGGAGATCGAGGCGGGACTGACTTTCAGCCCGCGCGACAGCTCGGCCGCGGTGAGCCTGCCGTCCTCGCTCAGCCACAGGCCGATGTACACGCGCGCCATCATTTTCGGCAGGCCCATCCCGATCGCCAGCTCGACGGCCCCCTCTTCCACCTCGAAGACCTTGCGGTCCTGGGGTTCGGCCCCGGGCGAACGGGTCAGGGTGCCGCGCCGCGCCCGCCGCGCCGTCGCCTGGTGCGCCCGCTCGGGGCGGTAGTCGCCGGGACCGCCGTTGCGGCCGACCTCTCGGCTGATCGTCGAGGTCGGCCGGTTCAGCCGCCTGGCGATCTCGGCGTAGGAGCGGCCCTCGGCGAGGCCGGTCGCGATGCGCCGGCGGTCCTGCTGGGTCAACCGTCCTTCTGACATGACACCACTATTGCGTTCGACGCCACACAATGCAATGTTTCATTGCATTCAGCTTCAGCGTCAACGCATCATTTTAGACCCTTTGACCTGCGATTATGTGGGGCGATTGATTGACAGGATTTCTGAAAGCAACGTAGCTTTCAATCGTGACGAACACGTACTATCGCGACGAGCCGGTTGCTCCGTCCCTCGACCGCTCGCCCGCCTGCCCCTTTGATCCCGCCCCTTCGCTCACCGCCCTGCGCGCAGAGCAGCCGATCGCCCGCCTGGCCGCGCCCGAGGGCGCCCCCGGCGTCTGGATGATCACCGGATACGACCTGGTCCGCCAGATCCTCGCCGACCCGCGGTTCAGCTCCCGCTACGAAACCCACTACCACCCCCTCGCGGGCGGGCACCTGCCGCCCGCCCCCGTCGGCGACCTGACCGGCATGGACGCACCCCAGCACACCCGCTTCCGCAAGCTGCTGGCGGGCAAGTTCACCGTCCGCAGGATGAACCTGCTCACCGAGCGGGTCACCGAGATCGCCCGTGAGCGGCTCGACGCGATGGAGCGGCAGGGGCCGCCCGCCGACCTCGTCGAGGTCTTCGCGCAGCCGGTTCCCGCGCTGATGATCTGTGAGTTGCTCGGCGTGCCGTACGAGGACCGCGACCAGTTCCAGAGCTTCACCCGGGCCCTGTCGGAGGCCGGGGCCGCTGAGGCGCAGTACGCGGCCTTCGCCGGGCTCGGCACGTACCTGCGGGAGCTCGCGCTCGCCAAACGGGCCAAGCCGACCGACGACCTGCTCAGTGACCTGGCCACCGGCGGCGACCTGACCGACGAGGAGGTCGGCGGCGTGGCCGCGTTCCTGCTCGGCGCCGGGCTCGACACCACCGCCAACATGCTCGCGCTCGGCACCTTCGCCCTGCTGCGCGACCCGGCCCGGCTCACCGCCCTGCGCGACGACCCCGACCTGGCCGTCGGCGCCGTGGAGGAGCTGCTGCGTTACCTGTCCGTCGCCGCCACCGGTATGCGCGGCGTGCTGGAGGACGTGGAGCTCGGCGGCAGGCGGCTCAAGGCGGGCGACACGGTCGTCATCGCGATCAACGCCGCCAACAGGGACCCGGCCAGGTTCCCCGACCCCGACGTGCTCGATCTGCGCCGCTCGGCCGCCGGGCATCTGGCCTTCGGCCACGGCGTCCATCAGTGCCTCGGGCAGCAGCTTGCCCGCATCGAGATGCGTGTCGCGTTTCCCGCGCTGCTCGTCCGCTTCCCGACGCTGCGGCTCGCCGTACCGGCTGAAGAGCTGTCACTGCGCACCGACCCCTCGCAGGTCTACGGCGTGCACAGCCTGCCCGTCACCTGGGATCGGGGGTGAACGCGGTGCGAGCCTTCGTCTCGGTGACGGGGCTGCGTAAGTCGTACGGCGCCCACAGCGTCCTGGACGGCATCGACCTCACCATCCCGCAGGGCACCGTCTTCTCGCTGCTCGGCCCCAACGGCGCGGGCAAGACCACCGCGGTGCAGATCCTGTCCACCCTGATCAAGGCGGACGCGGGCGAGATCTGGGTCGCCGGGTACGACCTGGCCAAGGAACCCGACAAGGTGCGTGCCGCGATCGGGGTCACCGGCCAGTTCTCCGCGGTCGACGGCTTCCTGACCGGCGAGGAGAACCTGCGGCTCATGGCCGACCTGCTCCACCTCGGCCGCGCCAAGGGCCGCGGCCGCGTCCGCGAACTGCTGGAGCGCTTCGACCTCACCGACGCCGCGCGCAAGCCCGCGGTCACCTACTCGGGCGGCATGCGCCGCCGGCTCGACCTCGCCATGACCATGGTCGGTACGCCCGAGCTCATCTTCCTCGACGAACCGACCACGGGCCTGGACCCGCGCAGCCGCCGCACCATGTGGCAGATCGTCCGGGACCTCGTCCGGCAGGACGGCGTGACCATCTTCCTGACCACCCAATACCTGGAGGAGGCCGACGAACTCGCCGACCGCATCGCGCTGCTCAGCCAGGGCCGGCTGGTGGCCGAGGGCACCCCCGAGGAGCTCAAGCGAATGGTCCCCGGCGGCCACATCGTCGTACGCTTCGCCGACCCCGGCGGGTACCGCAGGGCGGCCGGTCACGTCGGCGCCACCTCCAGCGACGACGCGGCGCTCACCGTCCAGATCCCCGACTCCGGCGGAGTCCGGACGCTGAGAAAGCTCCTGGAATGGCTGGACACGCAGGCCATCGACGTCGCCGAGCTGTCGGTGCACACCCCCGACCTGGACGACGTCTTCCTCACCCTGACCAAGGAGCCCTCGACCAAGGAGCCCTCCCGATGAGAGCGATCACCGACTCGGCGACGATGCTGCGGCGCCAGGTCAAACACATCTGGCGCTACCCCACGCTGATCGTCACGTTCGCGTCCGTGCCCGTGGTGTTCCTGCTGCTGTTCGTCTACGTCTTCGGTGGCACCATGGGCGCGGGCATCGGCGCCGACCGCGCCGCCTACGTCGGTTACCTCATCCCCGGCATCATGATCACGACGATCGTGGGGGCCGCGCAGGGGACCGCGATCTCGGTGGCGACCGACATGACCGAGGGCATCATCGCCAGGTTCAAGACCATGGCCATCGCCCGCGTCTCGGTACTCACCGGGCACGTACTCGGGGCGATGGTGCAGACGTTCCTCGCGATCGCCATAGTGACCGTGGTGGCGCTGCTGATCGGGTTCCGCCCGTCCGCCTCGGTGCTGGACTGGCTCGGCGTGGTCGGCGTACTGGCCATGTTCACCTTCGCGATCACCTGGCTGTCGGTCGCACTCGGCATGGTCACCAAGAACGTGGCCACGGCCAGCAACCTGCCGATGCCGCTGATGCTGCTGCCGTTCCTCGGCAGCGGCTTCGTCCCGACCGAGTCGATGCCGACCGGTTTGCGCTGGTTCGCCGAGCACCAGCCGGCCACTCCTGTCATCGAGGCGCTGCGCGCGCTGCTGGCCGGGCGTCCGGCCGGCTTCAGCTTCCTGGAGGCGGCCGTGTGGAGCGCGGGCATCGCCCTGGTCAGTTATCTGTGGGCACGCAGGCTCTACAATCGGTGAGGTTCACTGGATTCGGTCCAGGAACGGACAGGTCACCGTAGGCCGCCTCCCGCTCGGCGCGAATGCGGTGTCAAGGCGCACCCGCGGGCCAGGTCGTGGTCCTGGTGACGGCCGCCGGCGAACCGGATCGCGCATGCGCCCGCGATCTGCCGGCCAGACTGCGGCCTGGGCCGGGCACCGCTTACGGAGGCGCGCTGGTGGATGGATCGCTGAGATGGGCACGGCGTGCCTGTCGCGACCACGAGCGGCTGGAGCAGCACGCTGAAGCGCGCCTGACGTTCGCGGCGATCACGCTGATGACCCGGCGCCCCACCAGGACGAAGAGGTCGACATCATGGCCGAGACCGCGCAGCGACGACCAGAGGCATGGTTGACGTTCCGCGCCCGCCCGGCGCCGTCTCCGTCACGAGGCACGACACCCCATGTCAGGGGAGGGCGGTTCTGGAGCAGCGTCTATCTGCTGTTCATCTGGTTTCCGCTGCTGCCGTTCCTCGATACCGAGCCACCTGTCGGCCGGGTGCTCTTGGCGGTCGGCGGCCTGGTCGGCTTCGTCGCCTGCTATCTGCGGGTGGCGTGGACGGCGCTCGGACGTCCCAGGAGAAACGCGACGCCGTGGGCGCTTGGGCTGCTGTACGTGCTGTGGATCGCGCTGGTGCCCGCGCTTGGCGATCAGTGGCTGCTCATGTCGTCGTACTTCACCGTGGCCGCGCTGGTCGCCTCAGTTCCGCGCCGGGCCATGGTCGCGGGCATGGCGGTCATCGTGACGGGCTCCATCGGCGGGCTGCTCTACCTGGGCCTGCCGATCTCCGGCACCTGGTGGATCCCGCTGCAGTCCGTGTTGTTCGCCGGTCTGATCGACATGTTCCAGCGGTTTCGTGAGGAGCGGGCCAAGGCCGAACGACTGGCCGTCGAGAACGAACGGCTCCGCTTCTCCCGGGACATGCACGACATCATCGGACACAGCCTGTCGGTGATGACGTTGAAGACCCGGCTCGCCGATCGGCTGATCGAGCGGGATCCCGTACGGGCTCGCGAGGAGATCAGGCAGCTCGAGGAGCTGTCCAGGCAGGCGCTGGAGGATGTGCGCGAGGCGGTCAACGGCTATCGGGCGCTGTCGCTCCACGGGGAGCTCACGCGGGCGCGCGAGGCGCTGACCGCTGCCGGGATCCACGTCGCGGTGGTGGCCGACGACGTGCCGGCGGACGCGGAGTCGCTGCTCGCGTGGGTGGTACGTGAGGGCACCACCAATGTCGTCCGGCACAGCCGCGCCGGCCACTGCCAGATCAAGGTCTTCACCGATGGCGATCACGTCGTGGCCGAGGTGGCCGACGACGGCCTCGGCGGCGGCAAGGCGCTCGGCGATGGCAACGGGCTGCGCGGCCTGTCCGAGCGGCTCGACGCGTTCGGCGGCACCCTTGAGCGTTCGGCCACCGATGAGGGCTTCGTCCTGGTGGCCAGGCTGCCCGCGTGATCGGAGTCCTGCTGGCTGACGACCAGCATCTGGTACGGCAGGCGATGGCCGCCCTGCTCAGCTTCGAAGACGACATCACGGTGGTCGGCGAAGTCGGCACCGGCGACGAGGTGGCGGACGCGGTCACTCGACTTCGACCGGACGTGGTGCTGCTCGACATCGAGATGCCCGGCAAGGACGGCCTCACCGTCGCGGCCGAGCTGTCCGGCGTTCGCGTGATCATCCTGACCACGTTCGGCCGTCCCGGCTATCTGAGCAGGGCCGTCGACGCCGGTGTGGCGGGTTACGTCCTCAAGGACGCGCGAGCCGAGGAACTGGCCGACGCCATCAGGAAGGTGGCGGGCGGACGGAGGGTGATCGACCGCAAGCTGGCCGCCGCCAGCCGGTCCGCGGGGGCCAATCCCCTCACCGACCGGGAGCGGGACGTGCTGCGGGCCGCGGCGGACGGCGCGACGATCGCCGAGATCGCGCAGCGGCTGTTCCTGTCGGCGGGCACCGCGCGCAACTATCTGTCGAGCGCCGGCCAGAAGATGGGGGCGCGGAACCGGGCGGAAGCCGTGCGCGTCGCCGAGGACAAAGGCTGGCTTTAGGACGTTTGTCACTACTGACTTCGCCGCGCCGTCGGCACGCTGACAGACGTGTTCAAACGCATTCTTCCAGCACTCGGCCTGCTGGTTCTCGCGCCGCTGGTCGGCGAGTATCTCCTTGGCAACATCGCCATCGACGCCCTACCGATGATCATCGGGCTGATTCCGCTCTATGGCGGCGGCGCGCTGCTGATCCGTGAGGTCGCCCGCCGGTGGCGGCTGGGGTGGCCGGGGATCATCCTGCTCGGGCTCGCCTATGCCGTGATCGAGGAGGGTCTGCTGACCCGATCGCTGTTCGACCCCGACTATGTCGGGTTGCGGTTGCTCGACTACGGGTTCATTCCGGAGCTGGGCATCGGCGCCTACTGGACCGTGTTCGTCCTGGCCATCCATGGGGTGTGGAGCATCGCGGTGCCGATCTCGATCGTAGAGGCGGGCTCACGCCGGCCGGACACGCCCTGGCTCGGCAAGGTCGGCCTCACCGTGTCAGCCGTCCTGTTCCTGCTGGGCGGCGCGGTCCCGATCGCGCTGGCGGGTCCGGCCATCTACCCGCTGTCGGCCGCTCAGACCACGTGGACGCTGATCACGGCCGTCGCCCTGATCACCACCGCGTTCCTGTCCGTTCGATTCCGCCGTCCCCTCCTCCAGGTCACGCCGGCCGGCCCGTGGACCGTCTTCGCGACCACCATCGCGGCCGGGCTGGCGTTCTGGCTCCCCACCATGTCGGGCAGGCTGCCGTCCACCGTGCCCGCGTGGATCACGGTCGGCTTCTACCTCGCGCTCTACGCCACGATGACGCTGCTCATCCTGCGCTGGTCCCGGCGCATGGGCTGGGGTCCCTGGCACAGGTTCGCCCTGAGCGCCGCCGGTCTGGTCACCTACGCGTGGCACGGCTTCCCTCAGCCGCCGAGTTTCCCAGCGCCCGCGAATGTGGACCTCATCGGCAACACGGTCTTCGCACTGGCCGCCCTCGGGCTGCTCGCCTTTGTGGCGGTACGGCTCCGCCGGCTTGATCTTTAACCACGCCCGCCAAGAACTCTCCGGCCATCCCACGACGATCGCCTGAACGTCATGCGTTCCGGGCCCCGTCTTCTCTTCGGGCAGCCCCGCATGAGCGGACCGAGAGGTCGGCGCGCGTCCGTATCTTTGGTCGCCCCGATGCTCAGCTTGTGACGCCGAGCAGGGCACGTACATGGATGAGAAGGTCCTGTGGGAGTGGGGCATAGCCGTGCAGGGGGAGGTAGGACTGGCCCGCGTCGCTTGCGGTGTAACTCAGGAAGGTCCTTACCAGCGGGTCGGTGTTGTTCGAGCAGGTGATTTCGTAGGTGACCAGGATGATGGGGTAGGCGCCCTTGGCTTTGGTCAGGTAGTCGAACTCCACCACCAGATCATCGTTCTCGCCGACCATCCGGGCACCTTCGAGCGCCTCGGTGGCGCTCTGGGGTGAGAGCGCGATGAACCGGCCGGCGGCGTTGCGCACCTTGGCGGTGCGAAGGCGGGCGTTGCCGGCGAACCCGTACTCCACGTATCCGATGGACCCCTCGACGTACTGGACGAGGTGGGTGACCCCTGTGGAACCGGCCACGCCACGCCCGGCGCCGGTCCATTTTCTGGATGGCGGGTGCGGCCAGCGGCCTGTCGCCTGGAGATAGGAGGTGAGGTTGTGGGTGGTGCCCGAGCCGTCGGAGCGGTGGATGGGCCGGATGCGGGTGTGCGGCAGCCGCACGCCGACGTTGTCAGCGGCGATCTCCCGGGCGTCCCATCTGCTGATCCGCCCGGTGAAGATGGAGGTGAGGGTGGCGGGTGAGAGTCTCAGATCCGGTACGGACGGCAGGTTGTAGGGCAGCGCGATGGGGCCGACCACCATGGGCAGATGGACCGCCTTGGCGCCGCAGCGCCGGTCCGCCAGCACCTGTTCCCGTGGTTGCATCGCGACGTCGGAGCCGGCGAACTCGGTGGTGCCGGCGATGAAATCGCGGATACCGGCTTCTGACCCGTTCGCCTGGTAGTCCACGCGAAGATCGGGATGGATCCGATGAAACTCGGCACGCCACGCGTCCATCGCGCCCTTCTGCGCGGTCGAACCCGAGCCGGAGATCGACGCGGAGATCCGGGTGCCCCCAGGCACGTCGTCCACATCGTCGGGCGTCATTATCTCCATCCCGCCCAAGCCAACGAGGCAGGCGGCCACGATGAGGGCGACGAGCAGGGCCGGCCAGGCGGCCCATCTCAGGTTTGCCATCTCATCCAGACTATGGAGAGGCCATTTCTGTTCACGTTGATCAACCGTCTAGCTACGGACATCAATGAGTCATCAAGCCCCCGGTTCGGTTCTGCTTCCGCAGACGAACCGAACCGGCCTTCCCGGACGACACGACGGGCAGCACATCGAAGGCGGGGGCGAGCTCGCTGGTCGGCGGCACTCTACGTGGTCCGCACCGGCGGCCGAGAGGGCTCAAGGCCCTGGGGGGTTCTGAGGGCGGAGAGAGGGCGCGGGGAGCGGGTCCTTGCGCAGGCGGGCACTGATCTCGTCGCCGAGCACGGTGGTGAGCGGGCCGGACGCCGGTATGCCGAGATGCTCAGCGAGCAGGGTGCCGTAGAGGTCGGCGGCGGTCTCGACCAGTTCGCACACGGTGGCGGTGGCCGTGCTCGCCCGGACCATGCCGGTGGCGAACAGTATCGCGCCGATCAGATTCAGACGGGATTCATGACGGTGGCCGGTTCGGGGATCTTCACGGTGCCGGCGGAGACTTTCGTGCAGTAGACCGGGCAGGGCGTCAAATTCTGCGGCGAGGGGGCGACCTCAACGTCGACTACGACTTCTTCCAAAACCGCTGGTCCAGAATCATCCACCGCACTACTCCGCTCGCCGAGCGCACCGCCGCGTCGAACGAGGTATTTCCCAACGGGCTGCGCACCTGCCAGCGAGGCCGTGGTCTGGAGAACATACCGCGGATATACCGGACTCTGATTGATTATCGCTGTCCAAGCACCCGTTCCTCACCCGGGACCAAGGAACACTCATGAGAAAAATCGCAGCCGTCATGGTTATCGCCGCAGGCGCATTCGTCCTGATCAACCCTGGGGCGGCGCACGCGGCGCCCACCGTGTGCAAATCGGGCGTCAATCGCTACATGCCCAGCGCTCCCGACAAGGGAAGCGCCCTGTGCACGTCCGGAAGCGGACGCTTCCGCCTCCACCTGACGTGCTCGACCAAAAGCTCCGGTGGCTCGACCAGGCTCTTCAGCGGTCCATGGCGGTCGGTGGGCACACCGGGCACCAAATCATCAGCGGCGACGTGCCCGTTGACCCGTCCGTGGGGCGTAGGCACGTCCGTGGACTTCGAATGACGGCGAGCCGGGTCTAGTCGGATCAACCCTCGATCCAAGAAGTATTCCTTGGCTATGCTGCGCGTTCGCCGTCCGCTTCGCGGGCTCGCCACTCTCCATTGTCGGCGACTGTCACTCTCCGGCCTGTCGCTGGCATCGCGGTGCCGAGGTCGGTGAAGTGGCCGGCGTCGGTGAAGACACCTTTGTGGGTCAGGTACGTCAGCAGTCCGCGCCGGTCGGCAATGCCCAGCGAAGAGTGCAGGGCGATCGCCTCCCACACCCGGTCGACGTCCGCCGCGGCGATGCCGTGCTCGGTCAGTACGGTTGCCGCCAGATCGGCGCCCTCCACTTCGAACCGGGCCTGACCGGCCGCGAGGGTGCCCAGCCCCGGATCGTGCATCACGCAGGCGGCGAAGAGCAGGTTCTCGTCGTAAGCCGCGTCGTTCAGGCAGCCTTCCGGCTCGGCCAGCAGGCGGGCGAACAGGAAGCCGCGGATGCCGTGGCCGGCGATCGGCGTGCTCTCCGACTTCTGTACGAGGGCGAGGCTCGCCTCGGCCGGCAGCCCCGTGGGCAGGGTGGCTATCTCGTTCATGCCCCGACGGTATGAGGGCGGAGCAGGAACCGAGAAGAGGCCCGAGTACCGTGCATCGCCAGGATCAGGGTCATGGTTTCGACGAACGGACAGCACCAGGTGGCGGCCCTCGTCCTGCCCGGGGTGCCGGCGATTCTCAGTGAGGGTCTGGCGGCTTCAGCGGGTGGTACCGGCTGCGGAAGGTGGCTGGTGTGGTGCCGGCGCGCTGGACGAAGTATTTGACGAAGTTGCTGGTGTCGAGGAAGCCGAGGTGGGTCCCGACGGCCGCGACGGGTTGGTCGCCGTGGGCGAGAAGGCGTTTGGCCTCCAGTACGACGCGACGGTCGATGAACTCCTTGGCGCCGACGCCGGCCGCGGCGAGCGCGGCGAGCGCGGCCCGGGTCAAGGTGCGCGGCGAGTATCCGAGGGCGCGTGCGTAGTGTCCGACGTCGCGGGCCCGGGTGAAGTCGGTTTCGACGGCGGCGCGGAAGCGCTGGAAGGTCTCCGCGTGCTCGGCGGGCAGGGTGCCCACGGGTGCGGTCGCCTGGGTCAGGCGCAGCAGGAGCACGGCGAGCAGCCGCTGGAGGATGGCCGAGCGGGTGGGGGCCGGCATGGGGGTGGTGCCGTATTCGTGGGCGAGGTGGTCGAGGGCGCGGTGCAGGGCGGCGGCGTCCTCTCCGGTGATCTGCCACAGGGTGCGTCCGAAGGGGTCGTCGAGGCGGACGTCGGCGGCGGTGGCGGGGTCGAGGAAGTCGGGCTGGAACAGCACCAGAGTGCCGATGGCCGCGCCGAGGTCGCCGAAGCGCTCTACCTGGCCGGGGCGGACCCACAGCAAGGTGCTGTCGGTGACGGCGTAGTCGGCGAAGTCGACCATGTGCCACAGCAGCCCCTGTTCCACCATGAGGAGCAGGTGGAAGTCCGGGCGCTGCGCGCGGCCGGCTCCCTCGGCGTCCCGGGCGCCGTCCGCCCCGCCGTGGCGGTGCAGGCGGCGGCGCAGTTCGGCGATCGGCATCACCTCGACACCGACCGCGCCGGCCGCCGGTGGCACGTACTGGATCTCCGGGATCGTCCCCTCAGGAATACCGGAGCCTGTTCCGCCACCAGGACGAGCTGGTGGACGCATGACCGCATCGCCGATGTGGTGCAGGCGGAGGCGATGGTGGCGCGGTGCCCGCCCCGCCCCGCCCCAGAACCGGCGTTGAGCGTGTCAATCGGGCACTATGACGGCTCGTCCCTTCAGCCGTCCGGTGCGCAGCCGGGCCACCGCCTCAAGGGCGGCGGAGAGCGGGAACCGTTCGACCTCGACGTGGAGCGCGCCGGAACGGCCGAGCGAGATCACCTCGGTGAGTTCGGGGCGGGTGCCCCAGAACGGCAGTGAGATCCGAGCGCCCTGGGGGAGCGGGCCTGGTTTCCGGATGCTCAGCCGTCCGCCCCCGCTGCCGACCACCACGAGTTCCCCGCCGGCGCGCAGGCTCGCGGCGGCCAGATCAAGCGTTGAGTCGGCGCCCACGAAGTCGAGCACGACATCGACGCCGTGACCGCCGTTCGCGGTCCGCAGAACCCGGCCGGTGTCTGCCGACATGCCGGTGCTCAGGTGGGCTCCGCATCTGTCGGCGAGGGCCAGAGCCTCGTCGCGCACGTCGACGGCGAATATCCGGCTCGGTGTCATCGCACGGAGCATCTGGATGGCCAGGTGTCCCAGGCCGCCGACGCCGATGACGGCGACCGTCGAGCCCTCGCCCAGCGCCGGCCGGCATCGCTGGATGGCGTGGTAGGGCGTCAGGGCGGCATCCGTCATCGGCGCGGCCTGCAGGGGATCCAGGTCGCCGATCGGCTCGAGGTGGCGGGCCGATGGCACGAGGACGTACTCGGCCATCCCGCCGTCGCGGCCGAGCCCGGCCCCGGCCCACGGCAGCTCCGCCCTGCGGTCGCAATAGTTGTCCTGACCGGCCGAACAGCGCGGGCACTCACCGCAGCCCCATGGGCCGTAGACCGCGACGGGATCGCCGAGGGCGACGCCGGTGACGGCCGGGCCCACGGCCGCGACACGGCCGGCGATCTCGTGGCCGAGGGTGAACGGCGCCGGAAAGGACATGCCCGCCGGACCCGCGTCGAGGACATGCAGGTCGGAGTGGCACAGACCCGCCGCCTCCACCCGCAGCAGGACCTCGCCGTCTCGGGGGGACGGCCGCTCGACGTCGGTGAGG
Source organism: Nonomuraea sp. NPDC050643 (assembly GCF_040654715.1). Classification (NCBI taxonomy): domain Bacteria; kingdom Bacillati; phylum Actinomycetota; class Actinomycetes; order Streptosporangiales; family Streptosporangiaceae; genus Nonomuraea; species Nonomuraea sp. NPDC050643. The sequence continues at coordinate 93,128 of NZ_JBFAIM010000015.1, forward strand.
ACGGCCGGCAGGCCCCAGCCCGGAAGCCTGAGCGCTCTCACCGCGCCACCCGGCTCGCCGTGGTACGGGGTGCGGCCACCGTTCGGCCGCCGATGATCGACGTCAGCACGCCTCCCACATTAGTAAACTGAAGTCGGTTCACCAAAATCCGACGGCTCCGGTGAGGATCCCTCACGTGCCGCCGATCCGCCACCGCTGTGAAGAGCGGGGCGATTCGACGGGTGGGCAGGACGCGGACGGCCGGTCGCCTATTGCTGGTCGCCCGTTCCTCATCTAGAGTTCTCGAACTGAGTTCAATTTTGGTTCGGGGGTGCCTGCCGGAGTCAAGCCGCCCCGCCAAGAAGGTGACGGTCGGAGTGGATCAGTTTCTGCTTGTGCTGGTGAGCGGTATCGCCAGTGGCGCGATCTACGGCTTGATGGGCCTGGGCCTGGTGATCATCTACCGGGCGACGGACGTGGTGAACTTCGCCCTCGCCAGCCTGGCCACGCTGGGCCTGTACGTGGCGATCACGTTCCGAGACATCGGTGTCGCGATGCTGGTGGGGGTGTTCGCCGCGATCCTGGTGACCGCGGTGGTCGGGGTGATCGTCCGGGAGGTGGTGATCCGGCCGCTCGGCCAGGGGCAGTTGTTCTCCGCGCTCGTGGTGACGATGGGTGTCTCGCTCATCGTCGAGAGCGTGGTGGACTCGATCTGGGGCACCCAGCCGAAGACCTTTCCCAGCCTGGTGGACGGCACCATCCGATGGGGTGACGCGGCGCTGCCGACGCAGAGCCTGGTGACCATCGGCATCGCGGCGGCGGCGATGGCGGCCGTGGCCTTCCTGTTCGGGCGCACCACCCTAGGGTCGGCCATGCGGGCCGTCGCCGAGTCCGCGGACACCGCCCAGCTCATCGGCATCAGCGCCCAGCGCGTCGCGCGGATCGCGTGGGCGCTCGGCCTGGCCCTGGCGGCTCTGGCCGCCTGCCTGTACGCGCCCCGATCGGGGCTGGTGCCCACCGTGCTGGCCGCGCCGCTCTTCCGGGCGTTCGCCGGAATCTTCCTCGGCGGTCTCACGAGCATGTACGGAGCCGTCATCGGCGGGCTGACCGTCGGGGTGCTGGAGAACATCGCGGCCAGCTACGTCTCGGCCAGCTTCCGCGACACCTTCGTGTTCTCGTTCACCATCCTGGTGCTGCTGATCCGCCCGCAGGGCCTGTTCGGCACACGCACCTTCCAGCGGGTCTGAGGAGCAGACACATGGTATTCACCCGCTCGAATCTCGCGTGGGCCGCGCTCGGCCCGGTCGCCGGGCTGGCGCTCATCGCGCTGATGCAGGCTGAGGCGATCCCGGCCTACCAGGCCTATTCGGTCGCCCTCGCCGCGGTCTACGCCATCGTGGTCCTCTCGGTCGGCCTCCTGGCCGGCTGGTCGGGGGTGTGGTCCGTGGGCCACCCCGCGTTCGTCGCCGTGGGCGCCTATTTCGCGGCGTTCGGTGGCGCGCATCAGTGGCCGCTGGAGTGGGTGCTCGCGGGGGCGATCGGGTCGTGCGCGCTGATGGGCGCCTTCCTCGGGTACGCCGGGGCCAGATTCTCGGTGCTCTACATCGCCCTGCTGACGTTGGCGTTCAGCCTGGTGTCCCTGGAGGTGATCAACCGGTGGACCAGTGTGACCGGCGGCGATCAGGGCGTGGCGGTGTCCCCCTTGAGCAGTGCGCTCGGCCTGGGCTCGGTCCCGGGCGGCGGGAGCGAGGCCCAGCATGTCGCGGTCCTCGTGGCGGGCCTGGTGTTCGCGATCGCGGTCTTCGCCAGGTCGAGCGCGCTGCGCATGCGACTGGTCGCCGCGAAGGCACACCCGCTGGTCGCCCGTTCCGTGGGCATCGTGCCCGAGGCGCAGACCGCACTGTCGTTCGCGGTCAGCGCGGCGTTCACCGGCCTGGCCGGCGTGCTGCTGGGCCTGATCACCGGCTTCGTCAGCCCTGACACGTTCTCCCTGAACTTCGGGGTCACCATCATCGCGGCCTGCGTGCTCGGCGGCGTCGGCTCGGTGTTCGGCGCCGTGGTGGGCGGCGTCTACCTGGCTTGGGCCCCGACGGTGGCCGACGCCGTGTCGGTGCCGCAGCCGGTGGCGCAGGGCGTCCTGCTGATCGCCGCGCTGATCTTCCTCCCCGGTGGAGTGGTCCCGTTCCTGGGCTCGCTGCAACGAAGGGCGCTGGGCAGGCGAGGCCCCGGCCTCCTCGACGGCGAGCATCACGTCAGCGCGGCGCCCGCCGAGAGCGGGGACGGCGTTCCCGCCACCCCGGCGAAGGACCGGCCGGCCGTGGACGACGTGGCACCGTTGCTGGTCGTCGATGGCCTGTCCGTGCGATTCGGGGGTCTGAACGCCCTGGAGAGCGCGTCGCTCGACGTACGGCCCGGCGAGGTGCTCGCCATCATCGGCCCGAACGGCGCCGGCAAGACCACGCTGCTCAACGCCGTCTCCGGGCTCATCGGCGGCGCGCGGATCAGCGGCACGGTCGACTACGCGGGTGTGAAACTGATGGGGAAGAGGGCCACCGCACGGCGCGGGCTGGGCCTCGCCCGCACCTTCCAGCACGCGGAGACCTTCTCGGAGCTCACGGTCGCGGAGAACGTGCTGTGCACGAAGCGCTGGCCCGGCGCGGCGGACCGCACCCGGGCCGAAGAACTGCTCGCCCTCACCGGGCTCGCCGACGTGGCCGACCGCTATCCGGCCGAGCTGCCCTTCGGGCTGCAGAAGCGCCTGGACCTCGCCCGGGCGATCGCCGAGGAGCCCAAGCTGCTGATCCTGGACGAACCGTTCGGCGGCCTGGACGCCACAGAGCGCCAACTGGCCGCCCAGCAGATCATCCGCCTGCGTGCGCAGGGCGCCGCCGTCGTGATCATCGATCACGTTCTGGACGACCTCTTCGCCGTCGCCGACCGGGTGGTCGCCTTCGACTTCGGCAAGCCGATCGGCTCCGGCGCGCCGGGCACCATCCTGAACGACCCACAGGTGCGGTCGTCGTACCTCGGCCTGATCGCCACACGCGCCGAGCTGCCGGCTCGCGCCGGCGATACCGCCGCCATCTCCCTGCGCGACGTCAGCCACCACTACGGTGGTGTCGCCGCCCTGCACGACGTCTGCCTGGACATCGGCAAGGGCGCGGTCATCGGCGTCGTCGGAGCGAACGGCGCGGGCAAGAGCACGCTCGGCAGGATCATCCACGGCTCGCTGCGCCCGTCGTCGGGGCAGGTACGGATCGGCGACCCCGGCGCGCGCCCGATCCGCAGCAGCCTGGTCCCCGAAGGTCGTGCCCTCTTCAAGACGCTGTCGTTGCGGGAGAACCTCGAAGTGGCCGGTTACGCCGTGGGCGTGCAGGGCTCGGCCCTGCGCGCCCGCCTCGACGAGACCGCCGCATGGCTGCCGGAGCGGCTGCGCGGCCGCCTCTCGATGGCCGCGGCCGGGCTGAGCGGCGGAGAGCAGCAGATCCTGGCCATCGCACGGGCCCTGATGGCCCGGCCGGATGTGCTGATCCTCGACGAGCCCGCGCTAGGGCTGGCGCCGGCCCTGGTCGACGAGGTCTACGCCCGGATCAACCGGCTCGCCCGCGACGGGATGACGATCGTGCTCCTGGAGCAACTGCTCAGCCGGGCGCTCACCTCCTGCCACGAGGTGGTGGTGCTGCACGAGGGGAGGGTGGCCGCCCGCGGCGACGCGTCGGACCCTTCGTTCGCCGAGACCGCTGAACTGGCCTATTTCGGTGGAGAGGCCGCGACCATGCTCACGCTACGCGACGTGAACGAACTGGAGGCTTGATGCTCGACGTCGATCCGGCGCTGCTCGGCGACACCGATGAACGCAGGCAACTACGGGAGGTCCTGCGCGACTTCTTCACCGAAGCCTCCGCGTCGGCAGGCATACGCGAGCACGTGGCGACCGGCCACGGACACGACGCGGCACTGTGGGCGCGGATGGCCGCGGAGCTCGGCGTGCAGGGCCTGGCGATACCGGAGGACTACGGCGGGTCGGGCTTCTCGTTCGCGGAGCTCGCGGTGGTCTTCGAGGAGGCCGGGCGGGCGCTGCTGTGCGCCCCCTTGCTGTCGACCACCGTCGCGACCTACACCCTGCTGCTCAGCGGAGATCACCAGGCGTGCGCCCGCTATCTTCCCCGGATCGCCGAGGGCACTCTCACCGCGACGGTCGCGGGCTTCGACGACGACCGCGGTGGTGACGGCGGGCTGCGAGCCAGGCAGGGGAAGGATGGGTGGGTCGGAAGCGGAGCGGCCGACTTCGTGCTCGACGGGTGCGGCGCCGGCCTGATCCTCCTCGCGGCGCGGACCGCCGATGGGCCAGGTCTCTTCGCGTGCGAGCGTGACGCGGGAGGTCTCACCCGGACGGCCCGGACGGTCTTGGACGGCACCCGTCCCCAGGCCTTGGTCACCTTCGCGAACACCCCGCTCGTACGGATCGGGCCGCAGGGGAGCGCCGCCGCGATCACCGGGCGGGTACTCGACATCGGGCGGGCCGCGCTGGCCGCCGAGCAGGTCGGCGGGAGCGCGCACGCGCTCGACGCGACCGTGTCGTACGTGTTGCAACGCCGCCAGTTCGGCCGGCAGATCGGCTCCTTTCAGGCGGTCAAGCATCGGCTGGCCGACCTGCTGGTCGAGATCGAGGCGGCGCGTTCGGCCGCGGTCTACGCGGTGGCGTGCGTCACGGCCTCGTCCGAGGATCTGCCCATGGCGGCGAGCACGGCGAAGGTGGTCTGCTCCGGCGCCTACCGCCGGGCGACCGCCGAGTACGTGCAACTGCACGGCGGCATCGGCTTCACCTGGGAGCACCCCGCCCACCTGTATCTCCGCCGCGCCCGTGCGGCGGAGATCCTGTTCGGCACGGCCGACGACCACCGGGCACGCCTGAGTGACCTGCTCGGGTTCAACGCGGCCTGACATGCGTAAGACCGGCCCTTGACAGGGCCGCACCGGCCCTTGAAACTGTACTGAATTCAGTTTAGGAGGAACAGTGGCGGTAGAAGACGAGATCCAGTTCGAGCGGGATGGGAACGTCGCGCGAGTGTGGCTCAACCGGCCATGGAAGAAGAACTGTGTGACCCTGCCGATTCTCAAGCGGCTCGACGAGATCATCACCGAGGTCGACGCCGATCCCGACCTGCGCGTCCTGGTGCTGCGCGGCCGGGGCGGCACGTTCTGCTCGGGCTTCGATCTCGACGAGCTGCAGGCCGACTACATCGGCAGCAGCACGGCCATGGACGTGGCGGTCATATCGGCGAAGGTCTGCGACCGGCTGTACTCGATGAGCACCCCCTCCGTGGCGGTGCTTGAGGGACACGTCACGGCCGGCGGCTTCGAGCTGATGATCTCCTGTGACTTCGCGATCGCCGCGGACGATGCCAAGATCGGTGACTTCCACATCCGCCGGGCCCTGTTCGGCGGGGCGGGGCCGATCTACCGGGTGCCTCGCATGATCGGCATCCGCAAGACCAAGGAGCTGATGCTCACCGGCAAGCTGCTGTCCGGCGTCGAGGCGGTCGACTTCGACCTGATCAACAAGTCGGCGCCGGCGGAGGAACTCGATGCCACGGTCGAGGAGTTCATCAGCCACCTGACCGACAAGAGCCCCTTCCAGATGCGGATCACGAAGATGACCATCGACCGCAGCCTGGAGGCCGACATCCAGTCGCTGATGGTGATGGAGCACCTGGCCGTCGGTGTGACGCTCAACTCCCAGGACGCCGCCGAGGGCGTGGCCGCGTTCCTGGAGAAGCGCGAGCCGAAGTGGAAGGGCCGCTGACCGGTGCCGCCGATCGCGCATGAAGCAGCCAAGCTGCGGGGCTCCCGGTGCGGGGAGTGCGCCGTGACGGTCTACCCGGCTGACGACGTCTGTCCGCGCTGCGGGCAGGCGGCCTCTCCGGTGACGCTGTCCTCGGCCGGGGAGCTGTGGACCTGGACGGTTCAGCGGTTCGCTCCGAAATCACCCCCGTTCGTGTCGCCGCCGGACGGCTTCCGGCCGTTCGCGCTGGGTTACGTGGAGCTGCCGGAGGGCGTCCGCGTCGCGGCGGTGCTCGACATCGACGACCTCGACCTGATCCGGATCGGCATGCCGCTGCGGATCGAGGCGACCACCGGAGTCCCACGTGCGAAGGCGATCGAAGGGGTCCGATGACCGACGTACTGATCGCCGGCGCCGGCCTGTCGCCGTTCGGGCGCACCGAGCACACGACCGGGCGCCGGCACGCCGTGTACGCGGTGAAGGCCGCGCTCGCCGATGCCGGGATCACGTGGCCTCAGGTGGACGCGGCGTTCGGCGGCAGCGATGCCGCGGGGCTGGCCGACACCCTGGTGACGCAGCTCGGCCTCACCGGCCTGCCGTTCGTCAACGTCAAGAACGGCTGCGCGACGGGTGGCAGCGCTCTGGTGTCGGCGGTGAACGCCATCCGCGGTGGCATGGCCGAGGTGGTGGTGGCCGTCGGGTTCGACAAGCATCCGCGGGGTGCCTTCGACCCGCTGCCGGCGGACTGGGGGCTCGACGAGGCCTACGGGCGTGACGGCCTGATGGTCACCACCCAGTTCTTCGGCATGAAGATCCGGCGTTACATGTACGACCACGGGATCAGCTCCCGGACACTCGCACTGGTGGCGGAGAAGGCGTACCGCAACGGTGCCCTCAATCCGAACGCGTGGCGGCGTACCCCGATGGACGCCGACCAGATCCTCGCGTCGGGCATGGTCAGCGACCCGCTGACCCGCTACATGTTCTGCTCCCCAGGAGAAGGAGCGGCCGCGCTGGTGCTGTGCGCCGCCTCGGCGGCCAGGAAACCGACGAGCGTCCCGGTGACCCTGCGGTCGGCGGTCGTGCGGTCGCGCCGCTTCGGCTCCTTCGAGGTCTTCAGCCCGTGGATCACCGGCGGAGAGCTGAGCAGCGTGACCCGCGACGCCGCCGCGGCGGCGTTCGAAGCGGCCGGTGTCGCCCCCGGCGACGTCGAGGTGTGCCAGCTCCAGGACACCGAGAGCGGCGCCGAGGTGATGCACATGGCCGAGTGCGGGTTCTGCGAAGACGGTGAGCAGGAGAAGCTGATCGCCTCGCGCGCCACCGAGATCGGCGGCTCGCTGCCGGTCAACACCGACGGCGGCTGCATCGCCAACGGTGAGCCCATCGGCGCGTCCGGCCTGCGGCAGATCTGCGAAGTGGTGCGGCAACTGCGCGGACAAGCCGGCGACCGGCAGGTGCCCGGCCGGCCCAGAGTCGGATTCACCCACGTGTACGGCGCCCCGGGCGTGAGCGCCTGCACGGTGCTGACCCGATAGAGGAACTGATGAGCGACATTCCAGCACCGGAGAAGTTCAGGGCGGAGGCCGCCGGCTGGCTCGCGTCGGCCGCCCCGCCGCGGCAGGCTGACGGCGCCTGGGGCACCGGAGACGACTCGGTCGCGGTCTTCGAGAACTGGTCGGAAGAGGAGGAACGCGAGCACACCGAACGAGCCCGGGCCTGGGAGGCGACCCGGTACGACGCGGGCTGGGGCGCGCTGAGCTGGCCGGAGGAGTACGGCGGACGCGGCCTGCCCGCGTTCTACGAGCAGCTCTACCGCCAAGAGGAAGCCGCCTTCGACGTCCCCCGCCGCACCGAGATCTTCCCGGTCACCCAGCAGTTGGTCGCCCCGGCCATCCGGATCTGGGGCACGCCCGAGCAGCGGGAACGCTGGATCCGGCCCATGCTGCGTACGGATCGGCTGGCCTGCCAGTTGTTCTCCGAAACGGAGGCCGGTTCCGACCTGGCCGCGGTCCGTACCCGGGCGGTGCGCGACGGCGACACCTGGGTGCTCGACGGGCACAAGGTGTGGACCTCGGGGGCGACGGTCGCGTCCTGGGGTGTCGCCGTGTGCCGCACCGACCCGGACGTGCGCAAGCACGCGGGCATCACCGTGTTCATGGTCCCGATGGACGCCCCAGGCGTCACCATCCGCCCCATCCGCCAGATGACCGGCGGGTCCAGCTTCAATGAGGTCTACCTCGACGGTGTCGTGGTACCCGACACCGATCGGCTGGGCCCCGTCGGCGAGGGCTGGCGGGTCACCCTGACGGTGCTGGCCGCCGAACGGCTGGACTCCGGCTCCCTCGGCCTGGACAACGCCGACCGCGCCATCGAACTGGCCCGGCACCTGCCACGGCCACTCACCGGCCACGAGCAGAACCGCGCGGCGGACCTGTACGTGCGCACGCTCGTCCAGCGCATCATCGGACTTCGCGTGACCGCGGCACTGGTCTCCGGCCGCGAACCGGGCGCCGAGGCGTCGGTGGGCAAGCTCTACGCCACCGGGACCATGCGCCGCACCAGCGACCTGGTCCTGCAACTCCTCGGGCCGTGCCTGGCCGCCGACACGGGGGAGTGGGGCACCTTCGCCTGGACCGAACAGCTCCTGGGCGCGCCCGGCTACAGCATCGCCGGCGGCACGGACGAGATCCAGCGCACCATCCTGTCCGAGCGGGTGCTCGGCCTGCCCAAGGAGCCGGCACGATGACCGCCGACGTCGCCTCGCCGGATCTGGCCGACCGGGTCGTCAGCGCGTTCCCCGGCCGGCGGGTGGGCCCACTGGAGACACTCGCCGGCGGCCACTCCGGACTCACCTACGTGGTCAGGGTGGAGGAGCGCAAGTACGTCGTCAAAGCGGTCCCACAGGCGGAGCGGCCGGTGGGCCGCAACGACATGCTCCGCCAGGCGCGCGTGCTCCAGGCGCTGGCCGGTACGGCGGTGCCCGTCCCCGAGGTCGTGGCCGTCGACGAGCGGCAACCGGCCTGGTTCGCCATGGAGTTCGTCTCCGGCGAGGCCGTGGAACCGGTGCTCGACGAGCACGATCTCGACCCGGGCCTCGCCCGGGCCCGCATGCTGGAGGCGGCCCGCGTCCTGCGCCGGTTGCACGACGTCGACGTCTCCTCCCTGCCGCTGGACGCGCCGCCGCCCCGCGAGGCGACCGCCGAGCTCGAACAGTGGAGCCGCACGATGCGCGCGGTCCCCGCCGAGCTCCGTCCCGGGGGCGAGGACCTGCTCCATCGGCTCGCGCGGGCAGTGCCCGACGACCTGCCGCCGGTCCTGGTGCACGGGGACTTCCGGCTGGGCAACATCCTGTGCCGGGAACGGGCGCCAGAAGCGGCGGCCGTCGTCGACTGGGAGATCTGGAGTGTCGGCGACCCGCGAGCGGATTTCGGCTGGTTCCTGCTGTTCGCCGACCACCGCAACTTCCCCGCCCTCGGCAGGGAGTTCCCCGGGCTGCCGGCCGAGACGGAGCTGCTGGACGCCTACCTCGCCGGCGCCGTCCCGCTGCCCGACCTCGACTGGTTCCGCGCGCTCACCCGGATGAAGATGGCCGCGATCATGGGCCACAACCTGCGCCGTCACCGCGAAGGCCGGATCCACGACCCGGACCAGGAGCGGCTGCCGCCGACGATCGAGGCCATGATCCGCACCGCGCACGACATTCTAGGGACATAAGTGGACTTCGCATTCTCTCCCCGCGCACGCGAGCTGCAGAGCCGGCTGCGATCGTTCATGGAGCAGCACGTCTACCCCGCCGAAGCGGTGTACGACCGTCAGCTCGCCGGCGCCGACGACCCGCACGCCCTTCCCCCGGTGATGCTCGAACTCAAGGAGAAGGCCCGCGCCGAGGGCCTGTGGAACCTGTTCATGTCCCACGGCGACTGGGGCGCGGGGCTGACCAACCTCGAGTACGCGCCGCTCGCCGAACTCGCCGGCCGCTCCATCATCGGCCCCGAGGTGTTCAACTGCTCCGCCCCGGACACCGGGAACGTGGAGTTGCTCGCGCTGTTCGGCACCCCCGGGCAGCAGGAGCGGTGGTTGCGCCCGCTGCTGGAGGCCGAGATCCGGTCGTGCTTCGCCATGACCGAGCCCGACGTGGCCAGTTCCGACCCGCGCAACCTCCGCACCAGGATCACCCGCGACGGCGACAGCTACCTGGTCAACGGCCACAAGTGGTACACCTCGGGCATCCTTGATCCGGACTGCCGGCTGATCATCCTCATGGGGGTGACCGACCCGGAGGCGCCGACCTACCGCCAGCAGAGCATGCTGCTCATCCCCCGGGACACCCCCGGTATCACGGTGCTGCGCGACCTGCCCATGTTCGGCTACACCGACCGGCTCGGACACGGTGACGTGCTCTTCGAGGACGTACGCGTGCCCGCCACGAACCTGCTCGGCGGCGAAGGCGACGGCTTCGCGCTCGCCCAGGGACGGCTCGGGCCCGGCCGGATGCACTACGCCATGCGCGCGGTCGGGTTCGCCGAACGCGCTCTGGAGCTCATGTGCCGGCGGGTGCTCGACCGCGAGGCGTTCGGCGGGCCGCTGGCCGACCAGGGCGTGGTGCGGGAATGGATCGCGCGCAGCCGGATCGAGATCGAGCAGGTGCGGCTTCTGGTGCTCAAGTCGGCCTGGCTGATGGACACCATCGGCAACGCCGCGGCCCGCATGGAGGTCGCGGCGATCAAGGTGGCGGCGCTGGAGGTGGCCCACCGGGTGGTCGACCGGGCCGTCCAGGCGTTCGGCGCGGCCGGGGTCAGCGACGACACCGTCCTGGCCCGGTTGTTCGCGATCACCAGGGCGTTGCGCATCGCCGACGGGCCCGACGAGGTCCACCTGCGCACCGTGGCCCGCCAGGAGCTGGCCAAGTACACCAAGAAGGGGGCGGCATGAACGTGCTCGACGGCCGGGTGGCAGTGATCACCGGCGGGTCCCGCGGCATCGGGCTGGCGATCGCGCGGGCTTACCGGGGAGCCGGCGCGCACGTGGTCATCGCCGCGCGGAAACCAGAGGGGCTGGCCGCCGCCCGTACCGAACTGCTGCGCCTCGAGGCGAGCGGGGACGTGCACACGGTCGTCGCCAACGCCGGCGAGCCGGACCAGGCGCAGCGCTGCGTCGACCAGACGATGGAGCGGTTCGGCCGGCTCGACATCCTGGTCAACAACGCCGCCACCAACCCCTACCACGGCGACCTGCTCGACCTCGACCTGCCCCGCGCGGAGAAGACGGTGCGGGTCAACCAGTACGGGATGATCGCGTGGACGAGCTGCGCCTGGAAGGCCGCGATGGCCGAGCACGGCGGTGCCGTCATCAACATCGCGTCGGTGGGCGGGCTGATCGTCGACCCGCACATCGGCTACTACAACGCCACCAAGGCCGCGATGATGCACATGACACGCCAGCTCGCCTATGAGCTCGGCCCCAAGGCGCGCGTCAACGCCATCGCGCCGGGCCTGATCAAGACCGAGCTGGCGCGTGCCGTCTGGGAGGCGCGCGAGTCCATTCTCACCGCGAAGCTTCCGTTGCGCAGGCTGGGCATCCCCGAGGACGTGGCCAACGCGGCGCTCTTCCTGGCCTCGGACGCTTCGTCCTGGATCACCGGCCAGACCCTCGTCATCGACGGCGGTGCCACGGTCCTGCCGATCGGGGTCGAGGAGTGATCGACGACCTGTTCTCCCTGCGCGGGCGGACGGCCGTGGTCACCGGTGCCTCCTCCGGGCTGGGCGCCCGCTTCGCCACCGTACTCGCCGCCGCCGGAGCGACCGTGTTCGCGGCGGCCCGGCGGATCGAGCGGCTGGCGGAGCTGGCGGCCGGTGACTCCCGGATCCACCCGGTGGCCTGCGACGTCAGCCGTGCGGAGGACCGCGAACGGCTGGTCGCGACGGCCATGGCGCAGACCGGCCGCTTCGACGTCCTGATCAACAACGCCGGCGTCTCGGGCGAGTCGCGCGCGGAGGACGAGAGCGCGCAGGACTTCGCGGACGTCCTCGCGGTGAACCTGGTGGCGCCGTTCCACCTCGCCCGCCTCATGACGCGCTGCGAAGCACCCGGCGCCGGGCGCAGCATCGTGAACGTGGCGTCGATCCTGGGCCTGGTGTCCACGGCCCCGATGGGCGGCGCGAGCTATTCGGCCTCCAAGGCGGGGCTGCTCGGGCTCACCCGCGAGCTGGCCGGCCAGTGGGGTCAGGCGGGCGTCCGCGTCAACGCGCTGGCGCCGGGCTGGTTCAGGTCCGAGATGACCGAGGGACTGTTCTCCGACGCCCGGTCCAGCCGGTGGGTCGAGAAGAACACGATGCTGGGCCGCGGCGGGGACACCGGCGAACTCGACGGCGCCCTGCTGTTCCTCGCGTCCGACGCCTCGTCGTATTGCACCGGCCAGGTTCTGGTCGTCGACGGTGGCTGGACGGCCCGATGAGCGCTCCCCCTGCCGTCACGGTCGAGGTCCTGGACGGAGTGGCGGACATCGTCATGCGCCGCGGCGCCCGCGGCAACGCCGTCGATCTGGACCTGGCCCGCGGGCTGCTCGACGCCGCCCGGGTCTGCCTGGAGGAGGACGTCCGGGCCGTCCTGCTGCGTGGTGAGGGGCGATCCTTCTGCGTCGGCGGCGACCTGCGCGAGTTCTCCGCGTTGCGGGGCGAAGCGCTCAAGGAGCACCTCATCGAGGTGACCGGCGCGCTGCACGGAGCACTGCGGATCTTCGCCCAGATGGACGCACCGCTCGTCGCGCAGGTCCAGGGAGCGGTGGCCGGCGCCGGCGTGGGCCTGGCCGCCGCCGCCGACCTCACCGTCGCAGCGGACGACGCGACGTTCGTGCTCGCCTACACGGGCATCGGCTACTCACCGGACGCCGGGGTGACCTGGTCGCTGCCCCGGCTGGTCGGCCCCAAGCGGGCCTTGGAACTGCTGCTCACCAATCGCCGGATATCCGCGCAGGAGGCGGCCGACATGGGGCTCGTGACGTCCGTGGTGGCCGCCGAACGGTTGCCGGAGGAAGCGCGACGGCTGACCACCGCGCTCGCCCTGGGCGCGACCAAGGCCATCGGCGCGACCAGGAGGCTCGTTTCCGCCGCCCTGGCCGGCGACCTCGATCCACACCTGGACCGTGAGTCCCGTTCCCTTGCCGAGGCGGCGGCGTCCGCCGAGGGTGTCGAAGGCGTCGCCGCCTTTCTGGGCAAACGTCCTGCCCGGTTCTCTGCCGCCCACCCCACCGAATGACCGGAGAAGACCGTGACCGAAGCTTTCATCGTCGATGCCGTCCGTACCCCTGTCGGCCGCCGCAAGGGGGCGCTCAGCCAGATCCACCCCGCCGACCTGGGCGCCCACGTCCTGCGGGCCCTCGTCACCCGCACCGCGATCGACCCCGGGGCCGTCGATGACGTCTACTTCGGCTGCGTCAGCCAGATGGGGGCGCAGACGGGGAACATCGCCCGTACGTCATGGCTGGCCGCGGGCCTTCCCCAGCACGTGCCCGGCACGACCATCGACCGGCAGTGCGGCTCGTCGCAGCAGGCCGTGCACTTCGCCGCCCAGGCGGTCATGTCCGGCACCGCCGACCTTGTCATCGCGGGCGGCGTCGAGGTCATGAGCCTGGTGCCCATCGCGAGCCCGGCCATCGTGGGCGAACGCGAGGGCATGGGGACGCCGTACGACGGGGAGGGCTGGCGGACCCACTTCGGTGGGGAGGAGGTGTCGCAGTTCCGCGGCGCCGAGCGGATCGCGCGCAAGTGGGCCGTCTCGCGGGAGGACATGGAGCGATTCGCCATGGACAGTCACCAGCGCGCGGTCGCCGCCTGGGCGGACGGGGTCTTCGCCGACGAGGTCGTGCCGGCCTTCGGCCTGAAGGCCGACGAGGGGCCGCGGGCCGACACCACTCTGGAGAAGATGGCGGGGCTCAGGACCCTCAGCGAGGGCGGCCGGCTCACCGCCGCGGTGTCCAGCCAGATCTCGGACGGCGCCGCCGCACTGCTCGTCGCCTCGGAGGAGGCGGTACACCGCCACGGGCTCTCGCCGCTGGCCCGGGTCCACAGCATGGCCGTGGTGGGCTCGGACCCGATCGACATGCTCACCGGGCCCATTCCCGCCACCGAGAAGATTCTGGACCGCTCCGGGCTGTCCATCGACGGCATGGACCTGATCGAGATCAACGAGGCGTTCGCCTCGGTGGTGCTGGCCTGGCAGAAGGAGACGGGCGCGTCCCCCGAACGGACCAACCCGTTCGGGGGAGCGATCGCGCTCGGCCATCCGCTGGGCGCCACGGGAGCGCGGCTGATGACGACCTTGGTGCACCAGCTTCGCCGCACCGGCGGACGCTACGGACTGCAGACGATGTGCGAGGGGGGTGGGATGGCGAACGCCACGATCGTCGAGCGGGTGTGAGAGCCGGCATCCCGGCGGGCCGGCCCGCAGGTCAGCCGTGGATGCCGTTGAGGATGGTGGCGAGCCTTCCGGGCGCGCTGATCATCGCCAGGTGGCCGGTGTCGAGGTCGACGACGTCCGGCCGGAGCAGCGCGATGGATCGCTGCTGGAGCTCCTCGACGTAGCACAGGTCCCGCGTGAGGTGCAGGTACGTCCGCGGGATCTCGCGCCGGTAGCCGCTCAGGTCGACGGGTTCGCTCAGCAGGGCGGCCGAGTCGTCGATCAGCCGGTCCAGCGTGGACGCGGTGGTCGCGTCGTCCATGTCCTCGCACAAGATCGCGGCGGCGCCCTCGCGGGTCTGGTGGTAGACGCCGCCGGCGATGGACCGCTCGACCAGATCCCGTACGCCGGGGTCGATCTGGTCGAGCACCCGGGATCCGTCGGGAGGCACCACAGCCGAGACGAGAACGACATGCCGGATCCGGTCCGGTATGAGGTCCAGGACGCGGGGCACGGTGACTCCCGCGAAGGAGTGACCGACCAGCACCACGTCCCGCAGGTCCTTCGCCTCGACATCCTCCCGGACCGCGTCGGCGCAGTCCGCGAGGGTGACCGTGTCCAGGGCGACTCCGGCCCTCGTCCCGCGGCCGGGGAGGTCGACTGCCAGCGCCTCCGCGTTCAGGTGGGGGATCAGCTCGTCCCAGCAGTTCGCGCCGAAGCCGGCGCCGTGGATGAGAACGAACGGCATGGGTGCCTCCTCATTCGCAATATCGACGAACCTTAACTGAATTCAATTTCGCTGTATAGGCCTTCGCCATGCCGGGCCCAGACCTGGTCGCAGGCCTATGCCATGCCTGGTGCCCGTTGCTAGCCTAAGTGAGTTCAGTTCGGGAAAGACTGATCGAGGATGGTGCATGATGGGTGCTTCGTGGCACCGGCGGGCGTGGTCCGCTCTGCTCACAGGCATACTCGCCACGGGAATGCTCACCGGGGGCTGGGCTTCCGCGCGGGCCGACCGCCAACCGCCGACCCCATGGCCGGGCGGCCGATGGGAGCCGGGACCTGCCCGCTACGGAACGACGATCGTACCGGACGTCCCGGTGCGAATGGACGACGGTGTGACGCTCACGGCCACGGTGGCCTACCCGACCGACCCCGCCACCGGCCGGCGTGCCGCCGGCCGGTTTCCGGTGATCCTGCAACAGACGCCGTACACGGATGAGGTCAATTCCTTTTTCGTCCCGTACGGCTACATCTTCGCCACCGTTCGATCGCGAGGCACCGGGACGTCCGGCGGCGAGTTCGGATACGTGTCGGCACGAGATCACCGAGACGGTGTGCTGGCCGTCGACTGGGCGGCCCACGAACTGGACGGCTCCAACGGCATCGTCGGGGGATATGGCTGCTCCTATGCCGGGGAGACCCAGCTCTACACCGCCGCCAACGTCGGCCGCGGCTCACCCCTCAAAGCGATCATTCCCACATGTACCGCGCAGGACTACCTTCGGGAGACCTTCCTGGTGGACGGCATCCTGACCGGAGACTTCCCGTTCCTGAGCCGCGCGGCCGCCTCCGTGGGCGACACGCCCTCGGCGAAGGCCTTCTTCGCCGATCTGGTCGAGAACATCCTGAGCGGTGGTGACGCCGCCTACAACCGGGACTTCTGGCGGGCCCGCCAGCCCATCACCTTCGCCCAGGGCATCGTCGACAACGACATCCCCGCCCTGCTCTGGAGCGGATGGGACGACGTCGTCATCCGGGGCGCGACAGAGTTCTACGCGGCGCTGCAGAACGCCTATCACGACCGCCCCATCCAGGCCCCGATGGATCCCCGGCAGCCGACGACCGGTCGCTACCAGATCATCGTCGGCCCCTGGGGGCACGGTCAGGGCCTCGACAACACCATCATGCTCGAGTGGTACGACACGTGGCTGAAGCGCAAGAACACCGGCATCGAGCGCACCGGCACCCCGATGCACCTGTACGAACTACGCACGAACCGCTGGATCAACGCCGGTCACTACCCGATGGTCCCGGACTACACCACCTACCATCTCCACGCGAACGGGGCGCTCAAGCCGTCCCGGTCGTCACGTGGCAGCGACCCGATCGCGTGGGCCCAGCCGAGCGTGGCGGGCAGCACGCTCACGTACTCGACACCTCCCCTCGCTGACGGCGCCACACTGGCGGGACCCGTCAGCGCGGCCGTGTACGCGAGCTCCAGCAACACCAACCTCCAGCTGATCGCCGGCCTCGCCGACGTCGCGCCCGACGGGACCGTGGTGCCCATCACGTTCGGGGCGGTCCTCGGCAGTCAGCGCGCCCTGGATCCCGCCAGGAGCTGGCGCGACCGGAACGGGACGATCATCCGCCCCTTCACCCGGCAGACCGGCGACGACTACCTCACGCCCAGCGTGACACGCTTCGACATCGCGCTCCACCCCCGTCTGTGGGCGGTGCTCCCGGGACATTCACTCCGTCTCACGCTCACGACCCAGACACCCGAGGCCGCCTGCGCGGGCTTCAACATCCTTCCGTGTGCTCTCACCGCTCCCTCGCAGGCCAGCGTGGCCGGTGGCGTCTACCGGATCCAACGCGGCCCGGCGTGGCCGTCCTCGGTGAGCCTGCCGCTCCTGAGAGCCGGCTGCTTCCGTACGGCGGCCGGCGCGGTCACACCCACGAGCGGCGGCCTCTCCCAGCCCATGGACTGGTCCGTCGGAGGGACTGGCCGGCCCTGCAGGCGGTAGCGCGCGTCCGGCGTGCGGCCGCGCGCCATCGGGAGCTGCTGTGATCTTGCCGGCCCCGCCGCGAGAATCCGGGCTCGACCAGGGCGGGCACGAGTATGATGACCTGGAATGAGAGTAGAACCGAGTTCAAATCAGATCGACCAGAGGGTTTTGTCCGGTCTGCGACATTTCTCGGCGCGAATGTCGGGGGTGGGGTGATGAAGACGGCGAAGATCACGGAGCCGGACGAAGGTCCCCGTTCCAAACGGAAGGCCATCCTGGCGGCTGCGATCAAGAATTTCGGCAAGAACGGCTACGACGCCACCAAGTGGTCGGTGGTTGCTGATCAAGTAGGAATCGGGCAGACCGCCCTTTATCACTACTTCGAGTCGAAGGCTCACTGCCTGCTCACGATCATGCGGCTTGAGCTCCAGCGTTCGCTGGAGATGTTCGTGAAGGCGACCGACGGCCGGCCTGACCCGATGGAGGCGCTGCGAGAGGCGGTGCGCTCGGCGTACACGGTGTCCGAGCGCGATGTGCCGCAGATGCGGATCCTGCAGAACAACCTGGCGATCCTCGCGGTGCCGCGTAGCTCGAAGAAGGAGGAGGCCGAACGGCTCGCGGCCCGCGAGCTGGTCCATCGCATCGAGGACGCCTGGACCGAACTGCTCCAGCGGGGGATGGACGAGGGCGCCTTCGCCCACCGTGACGCGCACACGCTGGCCCTGAACATGCTCGGCATGATCGTGAGCGTCTGGCGGTGGTATCGCCCCAGGGGCTCGGTGACGCTGGCCAACGTGAGCGAGCTGACCGAAGACTGCTGCGTGCGGATGGTCGCCCCGTAACCGTCGGTTCGACGACCGGCACAACCCGCGGAAGGTTGTGCCGGTCGCTTTGTGGCGGGATGAAAGCACCGTGTTCGGCTCATCAGGCTATTGCCGGAGTGTGAGTGCGACGGTAGAGTCCCGTAAACTGAACTGAACTCAGTTGTGGGAGAACGTCATGCGCCTCCATTCAACGCCCCTTCTCACCGCCTGCGTCGCGGCCCTCGTCCTCGCCACGGGCGCCTGCGGTGGTGGTTCCTCCACCGCCGCCGGCGACAAAGAGATAAAGATCGGCGCCTGGTATCCGCTCACGGGCCCTGTGGCCGCCTCCGGCGTCCCGCAGCGTGCCGGTGCCGACGCCTACTTCAAGATGATCAACGACAAGGGTGGTATCAACGGGCGCAAGATCAACTGGATCGTCAAGGACAACGCCTTCGACCCCCAGCAGACCGTGCAGATCGCCAGGGAGCTGATCGGCCAGGACGACGTCGTGGCCATCGTCGCCGCCAACGGCACCGCGCAGGGCGAGGCGAGCTTCCCCTTCGTCCTGCAGCAGTCGAAGATTCCGATCCTCAACGAGCTGGGTGGCGCCGCCACCTGGTACACCCCGCCCCGTCCGGGCTTGTTCGGAATCCAGACCCTCTATGAGGACCAGGCGGCAGCGCTGGCGGCCTGGGCGGCGGAGGACGGCGCGAAGAAGGTGCTGGTCGTGCACAGCGACCCGGCCGCGTTCGTCAACGTGGCCAAGCAGGTAGGGCCCGTCCTGCAGAAGGTCAGCCCGGGCAGCGGCGCCGAACTGCTGTCGGTGAAGTTCCAGTCCACCGACTGGAGCCCGACGATCACGCAGGTGAAGGCGAAGAAGCCCGACGCGCTGATCCTGATTCTCGCGTCGCCGGAGGCCGCGGCCTTCCTCAAGGAGGCCAAGCTGCAGGGCTTGTCCGTGCCCGCCTACGGCTACGCCCCCACCGCGGCGGCCTCCACGCTCACCCTCGCCGGTGACGCCGCGGAAGGCTTCAAGGCGGTACAACTGGTCAAGGCGCCGAGCGACAGCGACCCGTCGGTCAAGGAGTTCCGCGACGCGATGGCCAAGTACGAGCCGAAGCAGCCGGCCGACTTCATCGCCCTGTGGGGGTGGGCCTCGGCCAAGGTCTTCGTCCAGATCGCGCAGACCATACAGGGCCCGATCACCTCGCAGTCGCTCGTCCAGGCGTACGAGAAGGCGGGCAAGATCGACCCCGGTGTCGCGCCGGTGATGACCTTCAGCGCGACCGACCACCTCGGAACCCGCGACGTGCAGAAGGTGGTCGTGAAGGGCGGCCAGTTCGTGGCGGAAGGCGACTTCTTCACACCCCCTGACCGGTGACACCGGCCCACCTGGTTTCCTAGGCGTTGAGGAGGATCGACGATCATGGTGTTGCGCGAGTACATGGCCTGCATGGACAGCCAGAACCCGGAGAAGGCGCTCGAGTACGTGGAGCCGGACTTCCGGTTCCTGCTCGCTCTCCCCGGCGGCCAGGTGAGCGGACGGTCCAAAGAGGACTTCGCCCGGTACATCTCCGGCCGCAACGCGGTCGAGCGGGTGCACAAGGTCCTGCGCTCGGCGGTCGACCGGAACCTCGAGATGGTCTACGGGATGGTCGTCGAGTCGGGCAGGCCCACCGGAGCGTTCCACTCCGCGGCCGTCGTGTCGGCCAACGGGAAGATGCTCCGCTACCAGTCCTTCTTCACGGCCTCGTTCGAGCTGCTGGACTGGCCGGCCGCTGATCAGTAGAGGAGAGAGCCCATGTACAACCTCGTGCTGCTGGCCGCGCGGCCGCCGGACTGGACCCACGAGCGGTTCATCACATGGTGGCGGACCGACCACGCGGAGCTCACCTGCCGGCTGCCAGGCCTGCGGGCGTGGCGGCACACCGAGATAGAGGCGGCGTTCGACACCCGTTCCGAGGGCTGGGACGGGGTGTCGGTGCTCAGCTTCGACAGCGCGGAGGCCCTCCGCAAAGCGCTGGACAGTCCCGAATGGGCTGCGGCGGTCGCCCAGGTCGGCGACATGAGGGGCCGGCGGCTCGCCGTGATGGGAACCGAGAAGGAAATGTTCACAGGCTGACCGGAATGAGCCGGCCGGCCCGTGAGTGAGGCGAGGAAAGCGGTATGCGACAGGTAGTCAGTGAGTTCCGGCGGCGGGCCGAGGAATCGGATGCCGTGGCCGTCATCGACGATTCGGGTGGTCACACCGCGCGCGAGTTGCTCACTCACGCGGCCGGGCTCGCCGCCGCCGTGGCCGGCCCCGGCGGCGCCGGAACCGTGCTGGTGCAGGCCGACAACTCGTGGCGGACCGTCGCGGCGAGCCTGGCCGTGGGGATGAGCGGCGGCGTGCTGGCGGTGGTCAACCGGCACACGACCGGCGCCGAGTTCGCCGCGGCCTTCGAGGACATCCGGCCCGACACCGTGCTCGCCGAGCCCGCCGCCCTTGAGGAGTGGGCCGTGCCCGCCCTGATGGCCGGTGCGGGCCGGCACGATGCGCTGGACGGCTGGGCGGCCTGGTCGGGCGACGGGCCGCGGGACGTTTCGCGGTGGTCCGGCGGCTCACTGATCGGGCTGACCTCCGGGTCGACGGGGCGGCCCAAGGGGGTGGTGCAGTCCGAGGACGCCTTGCGCTACGCCTGCTCGCACACCATCGCCATCAACGGCCTGCGGCAAGGGGACGCGATCGCGGCGATCGTGCCGCTGTCGTCCACCGCGGCGTACTGTTTCGGGGTCTTCCTGGCCCTGTCGCTGGGAGGCCCGCTGGTCCTGTGGCGCAAGTGGGACCCCGCCGCCGTCCTGGCCCGGATGGCCGAGACACGAACGCGGTGGACCATGTGCGTGCCGACCATGTCGCTCCAGCTTGGCGCCGCCGCTTCCGGGTCACGGGTGCTCCAGGGGCTGCGCTCGATCACCGTCGGGGGTGGTCCGATGGACGTGGCGGCCATGACCCGGGCCGAGGAATCGCTGGGCACCAGGATCCTGCGGGTGTTCGGGATGTCGGAGTGCCTGGGCCACACCTCGCCGTCGCCGGAGGAACCGGTGGAGATCCGGCTCGGCCGTGACGGCCGTCCGTTCCCCGGCACCGAGCTTCGGGTGATCGGCCCCGATGGTCGTGAGGTGCGGCGGGGTGCGGTCGGCCGGGCCCAGGTGCGCGGCCCGTCGCTGTTCCTCGGGTACGCGCACCAGGGCAGGCTGGAGCCTCCGGAACTGACCGCGGACGGGTTCTTCCCGACCGGTGATCTCATGATGACCAACGAGGACGGGACCGTCAGTGTCATGGGCCGGGAGAAGGATGTGATCATCCGCGGCGGCCGCAACATCGACGTCACCGAGGTTGAGCGCGCCGTCGCCTCCCATCCGGAGGTCTTCCAGGCCTGTGTGGTGCCGGTCCCCGACGAGATTCTCGGCGAACGGGTGGCCGCGCTGGTGACCACCGCCGACCGGGGCGGGATCGGGCTCGATGAGATCACCCGGCACCTGCGCGAAGTGGGGCTCTCCAAGGCCAAGTGGCCCGAGTTCGTGTTCGCCGTCGACGAGTTGCCGCAGACCACGGTCGGCAAGGTCTCCCGTACCGGCGCCCGCGATCTCGCGCGTGACCTGCTCATCGGCCGGACCGGCGAGGCGGAGAAGTGACGACACCCGCTCGGCGGGGCGGATGGTCCGAGCCGGGAGCGGAGCTGATCCAGCCCGGCGTGCACCGCGTCCCGCTGCCACTTCCGGGCGACGGGCTGCGTGCCGTCAACGTCTACCTGCTGGAAGAGGACGACGGCATCGTCATGATCGACGGCGGCTGGGCGTTGCCCCAGTCCCGCCGTGCCCTCGAGGAGGCCATGGCGTCGGTGGGGCACGACCTCGGCCAGATCACGAAGATCTTCGTCACCCACGTCCACCGCGATCACTACACGCAGGCCGTGGAGCTGCGCCGGCTGCTGGGGTCGCGGGTCTATCTCGGGGCCGGCGAGCGGGAGGGCCTGGAGCTGCTGGGCGAGGTGCGCAGCGACGTGCCGGTCACCTCGCTGCGCGTGCTCCGCCGTGGCGGCGCCGGTGACCTCGCCGACCGGCTGCAGGGCGTGGACCACGGCGGCTTCACCGCGAGCGACTGGGAGGAACCGGACGGCTGGCTCGGCGCGGGCGTACTCGAGTTCGGCCGGCGGGCCCTGCGTGTCGTTCCCACGCCCGGCCATACCAAGGGACACGTGGTCTACCTGGACGAAGAGGCGGGACTGCTGTTCGCCGGTGACCACGTCCTGCCGCACATCACCCCGTCCATCGGCTTCGAGCTCGGCGAGTCCGAGCGCCCCCTGGGGGACTATCTCGATTCGCTGCGGCTGATGACCCGCTTCGCCGACGCGAGACTGCTGCCCGCCCACGGCCCGGTCACCGGGAGCGCCCATGCCCGCGTCGCCGAGCTGCTGGCCCATCACGAGGTACGGCTGGCGCAGGCACTACGCGCTCTCGGCACGCGGACCCTCGACGGGTACGCGGTCGCGCGGCGACTGACCTGGACCCGGCGAGAGGTGCCGTTCGCCGGCCTGGACGACTTCAACCAGATGCTCGCGGTCAACGAGACGGTCGCCCACCTCGACGTCCTCGTGGCGCGCGGGCAGGTGATCGTGGCCTTTGACGGCGAGGTGGGCGGGTACACACGGGCGGACGGCGGCGCGGAGTGATCGGCACCGGGTCCGCGCCGCCGTGACCTGGCCTCAGCGGGCGGTGTAGCCGCCGTCGACGTACAGCTCGGAACCGGTGATGAAGCTCGCCTCGTCGGAGGCGAGGAAGAGCGCGGCATGGGCGACCTCGTCGGTGCTGCCCAGCCGTCCCATCGGCGTGTTGCCCACCATCAGGTCGAGACGGGGTGTGCCCTGCCAGAGCTTGCGTGACAGGGGGGTCTCGATGAACCCCGGGTGCAGCGAGTTGACCCTGACCCCGCGCGTCGCCCAGTAGAGCGCCGCGTTCTTCGTCATCAGCCGGACCGCGCCCTTCGCGGCGTGGTAGGAGAACTGCCCGCCGAATCCGCCGACCGTACCGAAGATCGACGAGACGTTGACGATCGAGCCGCCGCCGGAACGCTCGATCACCGGGCCGGCGTGTTTCATCCCGAGCCAGACCCCGCGCTGGGTCACCGCGACGACCGCCTCCCAGCTCTCCAGCGTCTCCGTCTCCACGTTCGTCATCTTGGCGATGCCGGCGTTGTTGACCAGCACGGAGATGCCGCCGAACCGTTCGTTCACCTCGTTCACCACCGCCTCCCAGGCCTGCTCGTCGGTGACGTCGAGGCCCAGGCCGAGGGCGCGTCCACCGGTCGCCGTGAACTGCTCGGCGGCCTCCGCGCAGCGTTCCGCGTCCACGTCGGTGATCACGACGGCCGCGTCCTCCTCGGCGAACCGGCGGACGATGGCCGCGCCGATTCCGCCGGTCGCGCCGGTGATCAGGGCTGTGCGTCCGGACAGTCGAGCTTTCACGGCGATCTCCCTTTCGGCCGGCCCTCGGCGGGCCGGCCGTTCCTGCTTTACTGGATTGAATTCACTTCAAAATAGTTGATGTACGCCCAGGTGGCCAAGGGTCGAGGGGGCTTCAGACCGTGAACCGTCCGCCGTTGCTCAGCAGGACGGCGCCCACCACGTTCGAGGCGTCGGGGGAGGCGAGGTAGAGGATGTTGTCCGCGAGCTCCTCCGGGGAGGCGTACCCGACCGGTCCCGACGCTTCCATCGCCTGCCTGACGGCCGCGGGGGTTCGGGCCGCCATGGGGGTGTCCACGGGACCGGGCGCGACGACGTTGACCCGTACGCCGAACGCCGCCGCCTCCTTGGCCACCGACTGCGCGAGCGCGTGGACGCCCGCCTTGGACGCCGCGTAGTGGGCGTAGCCCGCCAGCGTGTCGAAGGCCGCCGACGATCCGACCAGGACGACGGCGCCGCGGCCCGCCGGGATCATCGCACGCACCGCGGCACGCAGGACGTGGAACGACCCGTCGAGGTTGACCGCCATGACCCGGCGCCACTGTTCGTCCTTGAGATGCCGGAACACGTCGAGGGGCTCGCCGGACTGCTGGGCGGCCAGGATCCGCTCCTTGGCACGCGGGTCGTCGACCCCCGCGGTGTTCACCACGACATCGAGCCGGCCGTGTGTTTCGACGATCCGTCCGACCTGCGCTTCGACGGCGCCGGCGACGGTGACGTCCAGGGCGGCCGGGCGGCCGGACCTGGTCGCCGCGGCCACCGTCCGCGCGCCGACCTCGTTGACGTCGGCCACATAGATCGCCGCGCACCGCTCGCGATCGAGCTGCCGGACGACGGCGGAGCCGATCCCGGAGCCGCCTCCGGTGACCAGCGCGATCATCCCCTCGAATCGGCCGTTGGTGGTTGCGGTCATGCCGTCGTACCCTTCGCTCACTGGTCGCTCACTGGTCGCTCACTGGTCGCTCAGGGGGAAGGCGATCTCAGGAGTGCGGCAGATCAGCAGTCGCCGGCACCGGCCGGACGCGGGATCCACGAGCGCGGTCACGTTGAACGACGCCTCGAACAGGCCGTCCCGTGTCACCAGGCCGAACCCCAGCTCGACGTCGCCGACGGCCGCGGCCCGGACCAGGTGATGGACGAGCGTGTTCTTCTCGCGTTGCTCAAGGTAGCCGACCAGGCCCGCGCGGTCGCCGCAGAACTCGGCGGTCTGGGCGTCACCCTTGGAGAACACCACCGACATCTGGAAGTCATCAGCGATCTTCTCGAGCACGTGTTCCGGCTCGTCGGAGTCCATCGTGGCGAACCACGCGTTGAGCAGGGGGGTTTCGGTGGTCATGGGTGGCTCCTTGTCGATGACCATAAGTCTTGCCGGTGGGTGATTCCGTACGCACGGGGCCATGGTTGCTCACGGGGACTCCCGCGCCGCTGCCGCCGCCTTCGCGGCGGTGCCGGCCGCGGTGAGCCCGAAGACGAGAGCCGCGGCGATGCCGCCGGCGTAGGCGCGGTGCCACAGGCCGCCGACGTCCGACCCCGCCGCGAGGAGTCCGCCGAGCGGTTCGCCGTCCCCGCGCAGAACACGGGCGTGGTCGTCGACGCGGACGCCGTGGAAGGGAAAGGTGATGGCCGGTACCGTCTCGATGACGTAGTAGGGCGCCTCGTCGAGCGGGAGGCGGTCCAGCTCCCGGCCGGGCCGCAGCTCCAGGCCCGCCGATGCGCGCTCGTTGAACGCCTCGACGCCGTCGCGGACGGCCTTGCCGTGGTAACCCCATTCCTCGGGCAGGAAGGCCAGCTCGTCCAGATCCTCGGCGAATCCGACGCGGCCGCCTCGCCTGCTCGCCAGGGCGAACTTGTCGACGGCGACGGCTCCCTCGACGTAGGAACCGAGGATCCAGTCGCGGAACACCCGGGCGTCGGCGACGAGGAGGCCGCGACTCCCGGGCTGCTCCAGCAACGCCATGGTCGTGAGGTGGTCGCCCTGCGTCTCGTCCACGAACCGCTCGTTGTCCAGGTTGAACAGGAGCGCGTGCTCGCTGTAGTACAGCGACATGTTCACGAAATCCGACGGATCGGCGAAGGACAGGCCGCTGGGGACGAGGTGGCCGTAGAAGCCGGCGTCCTCATGGCCGGTGGCCGCGCCGACCTGGGTGGCCAGACGGTAGCCGCCGCCGCGGCTGTGGGGATTCGAACGCAGCTCCATGCGGTCGGCGTGCGGGTGCACGTGAGCCGTTCGGAGCTCGAGGTCGCCCTGGAATCCGCCGGTCGCGATGAGCGTCGAGCGAGCCCGTACCTCTCTCGCCGTGCCGTCGGCCGACCTCAGCCGCGCTCCGACCACGGCCCCCTGCTCCGTCACCAGTTGTTCGGTGCCGGTGTTGAGCAGCAGTTCGCCACCGCCCTGGAGGATGAGCCGGCGGCAGGTGTCGATGTAGTGGCCGGTGTCGAACCGGTGCCCGCGGCCGAAGCTGAGGACACGCTGCGCGTCCTTGGCCTCGACGCCGATGGAGCGGATCCACGCGATGCCGTCGGCGAACCGGTCCACCAGGGCGCGCTTCAGTGAGACGTCTCCGTGGGGATTGTGCTGATCCATGACATCGTGGCTCGGGGCGGTCCAGGCGTACCCGGCGAGGCGGGCGGATCCGCCGACGTCGTCGCTGATCTCGACGATCACCACGGACAGCCCATCGCGTGCCGCGCGGGCACCCGCGGTCAGTCCCGCCATGCCCGCGCCGATGATCAGCAGATCGGTCTCCTCTGCGCTCACGCGGCTCTCCTCTGTTCGGATCGGCTGGTCGGCGGGGGTGGTCGTCATCCGCGTGCCACGATAGACCAAACTCAATTCAATTCAAGTACCGGCTCCTGATCCGTGCCGCGGCCGTCGGCGGGCCGATCAGCCTCCTGAGCCCACGATGCGCAGCGCGAACTCGCTGTACTGCCACACGACGGCGTCCTCACTGTGCTCGCCGTCCTCGCGGTACCAGGCCGCCAGGCCCATGCCGAGGTCGAGGATCGCGTAGGACGCGAGCCGCTCCGAGGTCACGGAGAACACGCCCGCGGCGATCCCCGCCCGTACGAGGTCGCGAAAGCAGGTCTCATACTCGGCGCGCAGTTCGAGCACGCGGCCCCGATGAGGCTCGACGAGACTGCGAATCTCCCGGTTGCCGACGAACGCCTCACGCCGGTGCCGGGCGTGATAACGGACGTGGGCCTCGGTCGCCCGCCGCAGGCGCTCGACGGGGTCGGCCGTGGTCGCGACCGCCGCGCGGCCGGCGGCGAGCAGTTCCCGCATCGTCACGGTCATGATCTCGGCGAGCAGATCCTGCTTGGAGGTGACGTGCTTGTACAGGCTGGGCGCGCGCATCCCCACCACGGCGCCGATGTCGGCCATCGTGGTCGCTTCGTACCCCTTGCCGGCGAACAACTCCAGCGCCACGGCACGGATGTGATCGAGCCTGTCCACGTCGCCTCCCGAAGCCTCAGCTAACGTATGTTAGCTTGCCAGGGATCCTGGTCGACTGTTGCGCCCGACAGCTCGGCTAACGATGATTAGCTACATGGGAGGCTCCATGGCCATCGACCTTGCCCCCAGCCCGGATGTCGCCGAGGTCGCACGGCGTACCGCGACGTTCGTCCGCGAGGTGGTGATACCCGTTGAGGAGCGGCATCGTGGCGTCGTCCGGTCGGAGGACGTGCGCCGGCGGTTGCAGCAGGCCGCGAAGCAGGCCGGGATCTTCGCTCCGCACGTCGCGCGGGAGTACGGCGGGCTCGGGCTGGACATGCTGGGCCGGGCGGCGGTGTTCGAGGAGGCCGGCTACTCCCTCCTGGGACCGCTCGCGCTCAACATCGCGGCGCCCGACGAAGGCAACATGCACCTGCTCGAAGCCGTCGCCACCGGCGAGCAGAAGGAACGCTACCTGCGGCCCCTCGCCGCGGGCGAGGTCCGCTCCTGCTTCGCGATGACCGAGCCGGCCCCCGGCGCGGGCTCGGATCCCAGCGCGCTCTCCACCTGCGCCACGCGAGTGGACGGGGGGTGGCGCATCGACGGCCGCAAGTGGTTCATCACCGGCGCGGACGGCGCGGGGTTCGCGATCTGCATGGCGAGAACCTCGGGGCGGCAGGGCGAGGCGGGCGGCGCGACGATGTTCCTCGTCGATGCCGGCAACCCCGGCATGAAGACGGTCCGGCACATCGACACCCTCGACGAAAGCCTGTACGGAGGGCACGTCGAGCTGGTCTTCGACAACTGCGTGGTCGGTGCGGACGCGGTGCTCGGTCAGGTCGACCAGGGTTTCCGCCACGCCCAGGTCAGGCTGGGTCCCGCCCGGATGACCCATTGCATGCGCTGGCTGGGCATCGCACGGCGGGCGCAGGACATCGCCGTGGCGCGGGCGGCGGAGCGGCGGCTGTTCGGGTCGCGGCTCGGCGAACTCGGCATGGTCCAGCAGATGATCGCCGACAACGAGATCGACATCGCCGCGTCCCGTGGCCTGATCCTGCGGGCGTGCTGGGAGCTCGACCGGAAGGAATCCGCGTCGCAGTCCACCGCGATCGCCAAGACCTTCTGCGCGGAGGCGATCTGGCGCGTCGTCGATCGTGCCGTGCAGATCTGCGGCGCCCTCGGCATCTCCGGCGACGTCCTGCTGAGCCGCTACCTGCGAGAGGTCCGCCCGTTCAGGATCTATGACGGACCATCGGAGACCCACCGCTGGGCCATCGCCAGGCGGGTGCTGCGCCGGCATGACGCGGAGGCGGCAGGATGACCGGCGAGATGACCGGCACGGCCCGGTCGGCGGACGACGGCCTGGATCTTCCCGCTCTCGAACGGTTCTTCGCCGAGCGCGTGCCCGGGTTCACCGGCCGTCTCACCGCCGAGTTGCTCCAAGGGGGCCGGTCGAATCTGACGTATCTGCTCACGGACGGGCGGCACCAGTGGGTGCTGCGCCGTCCGCCGCTGGGCGGGCTCACCCCGTCGGCGCACGACATGGGCCGCGAGTACCAGGTCGTGGCGGCCCTCGCCGGCAGCCGGGTGCCGGTCGCGCGCGCGGTCGTCCTGGCCGGCGCGGAGGTGCTGGGCGTGCCGTTCTCGGTGGTCGAGTACGTCGAGGGCGTCGTGTTGCGGACCGAGGACCACCTGGTCGCGCTGTCCGACGAGGACCTCGCCCGCTGCACGTACGGCCTGGTCGATGTGCTGGCCGAGCTGCACACGGTCGATCCCGGCGCGGTCGGGCTGAGGGATTTCGGCCGTCCCGTGGGCTACCTGGCCAGGCAGGTCGGGCGCTGGCACGACCAATGGCGACGGGTGCGGACCCGCCCGCTGGCCGACATCGAGCGGCTGCACGCCCGACTGGCGGAGCTGTGCCCTGGTGAGAGTGGCGCCTCGATCGTGCACGGCGACTATCGCATCGACAACGCCATCCTCGCCCAGCACGACCCCGCCGAGGTTCGCGCGGTGGTGGACTGGGAGATGGCCACACTGGGCGATCCGCTGGCCGACCTGGGGCTGCATCTCGTCTACTCGGACCCGGAGTTCGCCCCCGTGCTCGGCGGCAGGGCCGCCTCCACCAGTGACCGCCTGCCCGCGCCCGCCGACCTCGCGCAGCGCTACGCCGAGGTCAGTGGCCGCGACCTGGGCCGGCTCGACTTCTATCTTGGGCTCGGCTACTTCAAGATCGCCGTGATCGCAGAGGGCATCCACGCCCGCTTCCAGCAGGGCATGACGCGAGGCTCCGGGTTCGAGTCGGTCGGCCAGGCGGTCGCGCCGCTGGCCGCCGCCGGCCTCCGCGCCTTGGAGAAGACCATCTGAAAGACAACGCGCAGGCCGGCCGGCGGCGGGCGTCAGTCGAATGCCGTCAGTTGCCGCTCGCGCGCCGCGCTCAGGTGTTCTCGCATCGCCGCCTCGGCGGCGTCCGGGTCGCGGGCCCCGATGGCCGCCGCGATGCGTTGATGCTCCGCGATCGTCGTGCCGGCGTGGGCGTAGGGAAAGTATCTCCGGTGCAGGTGAAGGTGGACATGCAGGCGCTCGAGGCCGTCGCGGAGCAAGGGATTGCCCGACGCGTCGGCGATGAGGTCGTGGAAGCCGGCGTCGTGGGTGGTGAAGGCCGCATGCCAGCCGCCGGGGTCGTCCGGCGCCTGCGCGATCACCGCGGCGGCCTCCGCGGTGATCGCCTCGCGTTGCGCTGAGGTGGCCCGTTCGGCGGCCCATCGCGCGGTGGCGCACTCCAGCAGCAGCCGCATCTCGAACAGGTGGTGGTATTCGGCGCGGGTGAGCAGCGGGCTGACCGTGTAGCCCACGAGCGGGCGTTTGCGGACCAGCCCGTCGGACTCCAGGCGGGCCAGGGCCTCGCGAATCGGTGTCTGTGACACCTCGAGATCGCGGGCCAGCGCGTCGATGTTGACGCGGTCGTCCGGCCGCATGCTGTGCTCGAGGATGCGCGCCCTGAGCACGTCGTAGACGTCGTCGCCGAGCGTCGACCGCCTGAACCGGATCGGGTCGGTGGATGCCATCGGGCCAATCCTCCCACGGAGTCGGCGGGCCATCGGAAATCAGGTCTTGACGTCCTGACAGGCAGGCACTATACCTCCATAAAACATCCTATAGGATCTATGATCCTGTGAAAGGTGCGGTCATGAATCAACGATCATGGGTCCGGTTCGGCGGGCTGGCCGCCGCCCTGCTGCTCGCCGTCACCGCCACCGGGTGCACGAAAAAGAGCGAGGGCACCGCCCCGGCCGGCGCGCCCGCCCGGACGCCCGGCCAGGTCAAAATCGCCCTGGTCCCCGGCGGGGCGCACCCGTACTTCCAGCCGTGGAAGGACGCCGCCGCCACGGCGAAGACGGACCTCGGCGTCGCCGACGTCACCTTCAACGAGACCGCCGACTGGGACCAGACCAAGCAGAACGACGTGCTGAAGTCCCTGGCCGCGCAGGGCTACAACGCCTTCGGCGTCTTCGGCGTCTCCCCGGAGAACATCAACGCCACCTTCGAGGACCTCAAGCGGCAGGGCTTCCCGGTCGCCTCGCTGGCATCCTGCCCGGCCGGCGACGTCGACAAGGCGGACTTCTGCCTGTCCACCGACGTGCGCCTGGCCGCCTACAAGGCGGCGCAGGCCGCGATCGAGGCCATCGGTGGTCAGGGCGCCCTCGTGCACCTGACCGGCAACAAGGTGGACTCCAACACCCAGCGCCGCATCGCGGGGGTGCAGCAGGCGGTCGAGGAGTCCGGCGGGAAGGTCGAACTCCTGCAGACCGTGACCGACGTGGACAAGGACCTGCAGACGGCGCAGAAGGCGGTCGCCGACCTTCTCGCCGCCAAGGGCGAGCAGATCCAGGGCATCGTCAACACCGCCTACAACCCCGCGGTGGCCGCCGCGGAGGGTGTCGAGCGGTCCAAGCTGCCGATCAAGGTCGTCGCGATCGACGACGACAAGACCATCCTCGCCGGTCTCAAGGACGGCTCGGTCGCCGCGACCGTGCTGCAGAACCCGGTCGGCCAGGCGTCCGTCGGGTCGTACGCGCTGACGAAGCTCGCGGGCGGCTGCACCATGAGCCGGCCGGGAGTGATCATCGACTCCGGTTCCTTTGTGGTGACCAAGGACGCCATCGACACCTACGACACCGACCGCCAGGCGAAGACGGACGAGCTGAAGAAGGCGTTCGACAGCCGGTACCTGTCCTGCAAGTAGTTCCACCAGCCCAGAAAGAGCTCCTCTTGCCCGCGATCATCCACGCCGAGGCGTACCTCGTCGACCTTGAGGTCGAGACCGTCCGCACGGACGCCGTCCAGTCGTTCATCAAACAGGAGACCGTCTTCGTCGAGATCCGGACCGACGACGGCGGCACCGGCACCGGCTACACCTACACGATCGGCACCGGCGGCACCGCCGTGCTCGCCCTGCTGCGCGACTACCTGCTGCCCCGGCTCGCGGGCGCGGACGCCCGCCGGGTGGAGGCGGTGTGGCACGACCTGTTCGCCGCGACCCGGGCCACCACGGTCGGCGCGATCACCTCCCTGGCCCTGGCCGCCGTGGACACGGCCCTGTGGGACTGGCGCTGCCGCGACGCGGGCCAGCCGTTGTGGATCCTCGCGGGTGGCGCGAAGGACCGCATCCCGCTGTACGACACCGAGGGCGGCTGGCTGCATCTCACCACCGAGGAGCTCATCGCCGGCGCCAAGGCCGGCCAGGCCGCGGGCTGGCCCGGCGTGAAGCTCAAGATCGGCCGCTCGCCCGCGCAGGACGCGGAACGGCTGGCCGCGGTCCGTGCCGCGGTCGGGCCCGACTTCGACCTGATGCTCGACGCCAACCAGTCGCTCACCCCCGCGGAGGCCGTCAGGCGGGCCCGGCTCCTGGAGCCGTCCGACCCCTACTGGTTCGAAGAACCGCTGCCCGGCGATGACGTCGCCGGGCACCAGGCGCTGGCCGCGGCCGCCTCGATCCCCGTCGCGGTCGGTGAGTCGCTCTACTCCGTGGCGCAGTTCCGCGAGTATCTGCACCGGCAGGCCGCCGGCATCGTCCAGGTGGACGTGGCACGCATCGGCGGCATCACGCCCTGGCTCAAGGTCGCGCACCTGGCCGAGGCGTACAACGTGCCGGTGTGCCCGCATTTCCTCATGGAGCTGCACGTGAGCCTGTGCTGCGCGGTGCCCAACAGCCGCTACCTGGAGCACATTCCCCAGCTCCGGGCGATCACGCGGCGGGAGATCGAGATCGTCGACGGGCACGCCCTGGCGCCGGCGTCCCCCGGGCTCGGCATCGAGTGGGACCGCGACGCGATCGACGATCGGAGAGTCGGGTGAGCACGCGGACCGCGACGCCGCCGGAGACGCCCGCGGCCGATCCACCGCCGGCGCGCCCGGGGATGCCGCTCTGGGCCAACCCGCGCCTCGGGCTGCTCATCCTGCTGATCGCCCTGATCGCGCTCTTCACCGTGCTGCGGCCGGCCTTCATGGACACCGCGCTCACGCTGGTGCCGCTGCAGGCCGACATCAGCGTGTACGCGGTGGTCGGGCTCGCCCAACTGGCGGTCCTGTCGCTGGGGCACATGAACATGGCCATCGGCCGGATGGCGGCGATGAGCGCGTTCGCCATGGGCCTCGCCTACGACCGGCTCGGCGTGCCGCTGGTGGCCGGCCTGGTGATCGGGCTGATCGTGGGCGCGCTGCTCGGCGCGCTGGCCGGGCTGATCATCTCGCGTACCGGCGTCAACTCGTTCGTGGTCACCCTGGCGATGGACTTCGCCCTGGTGGGGCTCATCACGATCCTCTACACCACGTTCACCGACGGGGTCGCCTTCACCAGCCGGCCCGCCGGCATGGACGCGCTGCGCAACGACACCTTCGCCGACTACTGCATGGGCGACCTGTGCGGTCCGCACATCCCCCTCGTCGCGCCACTCACCCTCGTCGCGGTGGTGGCGGCGGGACTGCTGTTCCGCTTCAGCAGACTGGGGCGGGAGATCCTGATGACCGGAGCCAACGAGAAGGCGGCCGAGCTGTCCGGCATCCCCGTCCGGAGCCGGGTGGTGCAGGCCCACGCGCTCAGCGGGCTGCTGGCCGGGCTGGCAGGCTTCCTGCTCGCCGCCAACAACGGCGCCTTCTCCGCGCGCATCGGCGACGCGTTCCTGCTGCCGTCGTTCCTCGGCCCGGTACTCGGCGGCACACTGCTGGCCGGCGGCGCCGTCAGCGTGCTCGGCACGGTGCTGGGCGCGATGCTCACCCAGGTCATCTACAAGGGCCTGAACCTGCTGCAGTTCCAGCTTGACCAGCTCAATCTCTACATCGGCCTCGTGCTGCTCGGCGCGCTGTCGCTCGATCGGGTGCGCCACGTCGTCGCCGAACGAAGGGGGACGCGGGCATGAACCCCGCCACCACGACGGCCGGCCCCGCCGGGCCCGGCGGCAGGCTCAAGGACGTCACCACCCGGCCGGAGTTCACCCTCGCGGTGCTCGCCGCCGCCGGTTTCCTCACGCTCGCCGTCGCCACGGACGGCAACCTGCTCTCCCGCGGGACGCTGGAGGCGTTCTTCCGCTTCCTCGCCGTCCCGATCGTCATCGGCCTGTCCCAGATGGTCGTGCTGGCCGTCGGCCAGATGAACCTGTCGGTCGGCACGCTCACGGGCCTGTCCGCCATGGTCGCGGCCTGGCTCATGCTCGAAGGCGGCCTGCCCGCCCCGCTGGCCGTACTGGGCGCGCTCGGGGTCGGCCTCGCCGCCGGCCTGGCCAACGGGCTGCTCGTCGTGTTCACCCGGATCAACGGCTTCATCGTGACCCTCGCCACCATGACGATCTTCGAAGGGCTCCGGTACGGCGTCAACGGCCCCGACACCTTCCAGGGGTACTCGCCAGGGCTACGCGACGTGGGCGCCGCCTCGGTGCTCGGCCTGCCGGTCGTCCTCGTCCTCGCCCTGGTGGTGGCCGCCCTGGTGGCCCTGTTCTTCGGCCGCGCGGTCGTGGGCCGGCAACTGCTGGCGACCGGCGGCAGCCCGTTCGCCGCGCGGCTGTCGGGCGTCTCCAACGACCGCTCGATCGTCATCGCGCACGGGCTCAGCGGCCTGCTCGCCGGGGTCGCCGCCGTCATCACGGTCGCCGCCTCCGGCTCCGTCAACTCCAGCATCGGCGACGACCTGCTGCTGCCCAGCTTCGCCGCGCCCATCATCGGCGGGGTGGCGCTGGCCGGTGGGGTGGTCAGCGTCGCCGGCACCTGCCTCGCGGCGTTCCTGATCCGGCTGGTGGACGTCATGCAGGCACAGTTCGGCATCAACCCGCGCTGGATCGACCTGATCGTCGGCGCGGTCGTCCTCGGTGCGGTGCTGCTGGGCACCATGCGCCAGAAGCTGTCGAAAGGGTCGCCGTGATGCTCACCGCCGAGAACCTGGTCAAAACCTTCCCGGGAGTCCGCGCGCTGGACGGAGCCTCCCTGCGGCTCGCCGCGGGAAGCGTGCACGCCCTGCTGGGCGAGAACGGCGCGGGCAAGAGCACCCTCATCAAGATCCTGACCGGTGTGCACCAGCCGGACGGCGGACGGGTCGCGCTCGGCGACACCGGCCTGCACCTCAACGGACCGCTCGCCGCCCAGCGGGCGGGCATCGGCGTCGTGCACCAGGAACGCAACCTGATCCCCGCCTTCACCGTCGCCGAGAACATCCTGCTGCACCACCTGCCACGGCGCTTCGGCCTCGTCGACCGGGCGCGGATGCACGCCGAAGCCCGCCGCTGCCTCGGCCTTCTCGATCTGCACCTCGACCCGGACACCCCGGTCTCCCGGCTCTCCGTGGCGCAGGCGCAACTGGTCGAGATCGCCAAGGCACTGAGCGTCGACAGCAAAGTGCTGCTGCTCGACGAGCCGACCGCGTCGCTCACCGCCGACGAGGCCGACCGGCTCTACGCGATCGTCCGCAAGCTGCGCGACAGCGGACACGCCATCGTGCTCGTCAGCCACAAGCTGGAGGAGGTGTTCGCGATCGCGGACACGGTCACCGTGCTGCGCGACGGGCGCAGCGTGGCCGAGGCCGAGCCGCTCGCCGACCACAGCCAGGACCAGATCGTCGACCTCATGGTCGGGCGGGCGTACTCCTCGGCCCGCCTCGCCGAACGGCGCGTCGACCCGGCGACACCGCCACTCCTGCGGCTGGACAAGCTGAGCACCGCACGGGGCCACCACGACATCTCCCTGTCCGTGCGCCCGGGAGAAATCCTCGGACTGTACGGCCTGGTCGGGGCCGGCCGCAGCGAACTCGCCAAGGCGCTTGTCGGGCTCGACCGGATCACCTCGGGAACGATGGAGGTGCGAGGCCGCCCGGTGCGCATCCGCGACGTCGGTGACGCGCTCCGCGGCCACCGCATCGGCTACGTGAGCGAGAACCGCAAGGAAGAGGGCCTCTTCCTGGACCAGACGGTCGCCCGCAACGTCGCCGTCACCGTATGGCGGCGCCTGGCCAAGGCCGGGCTGGTGACCGACCGGGCGGAACGCCGCCTGATGACCCGCTACGTCGATCGGCTGGGCATCCGGATCTCCTCACCGTCCCAGCTCGCGGGCCAGCTCTCCGGCGGCAACCAGCAGAAGGTCAGCCTCGCGAAGTGGCTCGCCGCCGAATGCGAGATCCTGATCGTGGACGAGCCGACCGTCGGCATCGACGTACGCACCAAGGCGGCGTTCCACGAGCTGATCGCCGAGCTCGCCGAAGCCGGGCTGGCGTTGCTGCTGATCTCCTCGGACCTGCCGGAGATCGTCACCCTCGCCGACCGGATCGCGGTGATGAACGACTTCAGCCTGCGCGGCGAGCTGGACAACGACCACGACTACGCCCGGATGAGCCAGGCGATCATCCGGCTGATCCACGATGACCGGGCACTCGGGGGGCAGGTGCACCCCGCTTTGTAGGACGACGCCCTTGACCCTGTTCAACCTGCGGCCTCCCACTGACGCGGGTGAGCGTCGACGCTCGACGCCGGAGGCTGATGTCAACGCTCCGCGGCCGCATTCCGCCGGCACCTGTTGTCGCGGGGTCGCGGTCGAGATCGGAGGGTTGTCGAGAAACGGTCGCATCACGCGTGCGGGCCGGTGACATTCGCGACGAAGTATCGCAGCCATGACCAACAGCGCGCAGGACCATCGTGTCCCTCGACGAGCACTCGTCTCCTCCCTCGCGCGGGGAGGGCGATGACATGGACTCGGATTCCGTACGTGGGGTCGAGCGGCGGCGGCTGCTCGGATGGGGCGCCGGTGTCGTGGCGGCCGGCATGCCGCTGGCAGGTGCCGGGCTCGTCCACGCCGACGCGTCCGGGCCGGGCTGGATCCCGCCGGACACCCTGCCCGGCGGGGCCTACGACCGGTTCGTGGCGAAGCTGGCCGCACAGGACAGGTTCTCCGGCGTGGTGCTGCTGTCGTACCGGGGCCGGACGGTGCTGTCGCGCAGCTACGGCATGGCCGACAGGGAACGAGGGATCCGCAACCACGAGAACGTCGCATTCAACCTCTCCTCGGCGGGCGGGCCGTTCCTCCCTGTGGCCGTCCTGCAACTGGTGCAGCGCGGCGAGGTGAAGCTGTCGGACACGGTGGGCACCCACCTGGACGGCCTCGCCACGGATATCGCCGAGCAGGTGACCATCCACCACCTGATCGTCGGCATGTCCGGGATGGACGCGCCGCCGCCGGACCTGCAACGCGTCTTCAACAGCCGGGAAGAGGTGCACGAGTACAACCAGCGGTGGGCCCGGCAGGCGACGCTGGTGAGCGTCCCCGGCGCGGGCTCCAGCGGCCACACCGCCGGCGGCGCCGTCGCCTCCGCCATCGCCGCGCAGATCGTGGAGGCCGTGACCGGCACGACGTACTGGGACTACATGCGCGAGCACGTCTTCGGACGCGCCGGCATGCGCGGCTCGGCGTACTACACCAGGACGCAGTGGCTCACCGACGAGCACATCGCGCACCCGTACATGCGGCAGCCCGACGGCAGCCGGGTGGACGCCGTCCGCAACCTGGACAAGGACAGCCTGAGCCAGCAGGGACCGAACGAGAACCCGGGCCGCGGCTTCATCGGCAATGTCTTCGCCACCGCGCCGGACCTGGCCCGGTTCGCGCACGCGCTGAGCGACGGCACGGTGCTGGACCGGCCCTACGCCGACCTGTACACCGGGGCCAAGCTCCCCGGCCCCGGTGACCGACTCGGCACCCCGGCGTTCAGGGCGTACGTGGGTCCGGTCCACCTCCGCGACGGCCAGTGGGTGTTCAACCGCGGCGGCGGCAGCGGCGGTATCAGCGCCAGCTGGACCATCTACCTGGACTCCGGTTGGGCCGGCGTCGTCCTCAGCAACTACGACGACCTCCAGGAGTTCGGGGAGATCCTCCAGCGGCAGGATCAGGCCATCACCGGCCGGCCAATCCTCCCGATCGGCCCGTACCCGCCGGCGAAGGTCAACGGCATGGAATCGACGAGGTAGCTCAGCACGTCGTTCCCTGGTTGTAGGGGAGTGGCGTGATGGCGTCGAGCCGTTTGATCGTCTGGGCTGGGGGAGCGGCAGCCGGGTAACCACCGGTTTGGCAGTCCGCAGAGAGCCAGCGGCTGAATGAGTGCTGTGGATCCGCTGTTTGAAATCTACAACGTAAAGGCGATGGCTTGGAATTGATTGTATTCACAACAGAACAACACGGGCTCCGCCCGTACACCAACCACCCAGCAGCGCTTGGAGACCCCGAGCGGAGTCGCGAAGTGCTGTGGGGCCTGCCGTGCCCGCAATGCCGTGAACCCCAGCACGCCGCCCTCCGACCGCCAGGATGGGCGCGCATTCCACGCCGTTTCCAGTCGCGCATCAGGCCGGCCCACAGCGCCCGCTCGTCGCGCTCGACGGCGAGCCGGGCGATGTGGGCGTCCCCTTCGGCTCGGCCAGAGGCTCCAATGGGCCCCCGATTTGCGTGCTGTCGTGGTGATGTGAGCCAACCGACCTTCGGTTACGGACCTCAGGCGGTCGCGAGGGTACCGTCATAGGCGAAGTAGTTGACTGGACATATCGCGATCGAATCCGGATAGGGGATGATGTTCACCCACGGGCCATAGGCCGTCCGGGTGCTCCCGTTTTCCCGTATGCAGTAGGCGATGGCGCGGTATTTGTCGGTGCCGGGCCGGGTAGACCCGGCGCATCCGCCGTACCAGCCGGCCCCGCTATTCCACTGCCGGTTCCAGCAATCAATCAGTGCGGCCTGGGCGGTAGTCGCGGGCAACGCCGTCAGCACGAGCAGGACAACGGTGAGCACGATCTGGACAGGGCGGCTGAAGACTCGATGGGCCGCGCGTGTAGGACGTGCGCTTAACCTTCGTTCCGTATTGTGGACGCGGCTCATATTTCTCCTTTGCGGGTGGGTAGCCGTAGGCGGTAATGCGAGATCGACGTGCTGCTCGCGCGACCTGGGCC
This sequence comes from Nonomuraea sp. NPDC050643, assembly GCF_040654715.1. NCBI lineage: Bacteria > Bacillati > Actinomycetota > Actinomycetes > Streptosporangiales > Streptosporangiaceae > Nonomuraea > Nonomuraea sp. NPDC050643. Next base: position 131,217 of record NZ_JBFAIM010000015.1, read on the forward strand.
TGTTGGACCTGTTGTAGGGCGGCAGGAGTTGTCCGGCAACCCCGGGTGGGGGAGATGAACAACCCCTGACAACCGGACAACAATGCGCCTGCATAGGGAGGGTCCGGCATTCGAAGCGGTGACGGTGCTGAGCAACGACATCGGCGTGTGGTCGATTTCAGGGGGGCGGTAGGCATGCCACGTTCCGAGCGTGTGGTCGATCCGGCCGACGGGGGTGGTGCAACGCGTCGCGGTCGAGCTCGCCGCACGGCGGGTAATCCCGGCTATCGGGAACTGGCCCGGCGGCCCATTGTTTCTCCAGGGAGCCCATCGGCCTCGGCGCGAGGTCGCCGCCCATCTGTCGGCGCATCCCACCGCGTCGGCTGCCGGCACGCGTTTGCGAACTGGAGCAGGTCGTGGCCGCCACACAGGGCAAGGTCCTGTGGTGCGCCACCACAGGACGCAGGCGGCGCAGCTTCTGCGTGTCCATCGTGGCCCGGATCACGAACGTCTCCCACGACGAGTTCGACTGGCTCGGCCTGGAGTTCCGCGACCTGTGGGGACGGTGGCCCACGCTGATCGACTGGCAGAACGTCTTCTTCCCGGTCGAGGCGGGGACACCCACAGGCCGATGTGCCCGGCGTGGGTGATGACGAGCACCGGGGTGGGGTCCGGCGTCCGGGCGGCGAACCAGTCCCGTTCGGCGAGTCAGGCGTGGAGGTGCCGGGCCCCTGTGTCCGGGTCGGTTGATCCGGCTGAACGCGCCAGCGGACCGATCAGGAACCAGCACTGTTCCTCGGCGTCCATCGTCGCCTCCCGCAACGACGTGCCCGGGTTCCCGCGATCTCGACCGGCAACACGATCCGCACCGGGTCCGTCTCATCCAGCCCCGGCGGCCATCGCACCACCGCCGCCGCTGCTGGCGGGCCCGCCAGCCCTTTCCCATGCCCTCGGTCCCCTCCGCTCCTACGAGTCGAGGTGCCCGAAGGAAGACCCAGCATCGCGCCATGGGCCGCGCGAGCGGTGCACCGCTCGCGCGGGGCGGCCACCTGTTTGGTCAAAGCCGATGTCGGCGCGCAGCCGGGGCGCCTGGTCCCCGCGGGCCGACCCCCTCAGCCGAGGTAAAAGGCGTACGTCAACATACGTCAATGTAGTAGATGGGATCCCAATCGACGCGCTCTATACTGCCCGCGTTGATGGTCCTTACAGGTTTCTTGTCCTTATCCTTTAAGACGACTTTCGCACTGTTGATCTGGTTGTTCGCGACGGCACCATCGCCGATGAAGTTGGAGACCCAACGATCGTCGGGAGTACAGTAGGTCAGCTCGAACAGGGTGTGTTCGCCGTCGCCCTCGCCGGCCGCAAGGCACGCGTACTTGCTGGCGCAGTTATGGAGCATGGTGTCGCGGAGTAACGTGGACGCGTCGGGGGTCACAGTCTCATGCGGACCGAAAAACTGCATCCATGGCTCCCAGGCTGCCATTTCGACGTCGGCCGTGCTCGGGCGTCCCTCGTCTTTCGGTTCCATTGCCCGCGCCGCCGGCGCGCCTGCGGACAGCGCCGTCCCGAGAGCGAGAGCGATTACAGAAGCCAACGCGACGCCGGGCCGTGGCTTTATGGATCTACGCATGATCGAATCCTTTCTCTGTGTTCGGGTGAGACTAGTCAAGCAGCGACCTGATTCAAATCGGCTTCATCCCGTCAAGGCCTGATCGATCACACCGCGAATGGACCGCAACCGCTGGTCTCGCATCACCCGGGTGGGGGCCTCGATTCTCATCCGTGATCAACCCCGCCAAGATCACTAACTTTGGCCAAACTCATCCATTAATGGCGCTACTTTCCGGGATCTAGGGGCTGTCTCAAAGGCGGGTGAGCCAGTCGTTGATGGCGGCCACATGGACGGTGGCTTCGTAGCTCGTCCAGCGCTCCCACGCTCAGGCTGTCCGGCCGGGCGGCGGCATCCAGACGGGTGATGACGAATCGGCGGACGGCGCTCATCGCACCTGGTGAGTCCAGCCGGCGCGGTTCAACAACCGCTGGGTGGCATCGTGGCCGCGGTCGCCCATCCACTCGTCGATCATCCAGCCGTTGCGCTTGGGCGGGCCGGACATCACCGTCGCTGTACCCGTGGCCTCTACGATGAGGTCTGCAGCCGCTCTCGATTTGGTTCTCTCCACACAGGCATGATCACGAGCGGCCCGCTCTCGTTGTGCAGGATCGCCATTGCGAAAATCTTCCATGCGCAGATCAAGTGCGGCGCGGCTGCTTGTAGGCGGCGGGTCGTACCAAATTTTCATTGGCTGCGAAGCTCGCGGAGCATGGCGGGGCGGACGAATTGCGTTGTCCCGCTCAAGAATAGAATTATGCTCTGACCCTGACTGCTGACTCAAACGGCACGGCTGTACTCGCTGATGCGGCCCCATCCACCACCAACGCCAGCAGATCATGCTTGACCCAGATTTGCCGCGAGCCTGGGCATTCCAGGAGATGGGAGGGTATGGGGAGGGAAGTACCGACCAGGAGGCCGGGCATGCCTCGGCCTCAATTCGCCGAGGGGGGATCGGCGTGGAGCATGGAGTACTGCAGAAAGCTGATACGGCGAATGCCGGCAGACAGCGCAAAGTCCTAGCCACCGTCATGGGCCTCGGCCTGCTGGCGAGTGCGGGCCTGTTCGGCTGGATCGGGGCAGCAGACCTCAGCGGCGCGATGTCCTTCACCGGGCGGGTGACCGGAGTGCTGCTCGTCCTGGTCGCATTGGCAATGCTTCTCGCCGCGTTGGCCGTGTGCGACTATCAGGGCAAACGGCGGCTCGAATACTCAGGCGCCCTGGGGATGTTCGGCTATGTCCTCGTGTTCATCGCGAACGCCCTGATGCTCATCATGCAGCGTCAGGGCGGCGACTTCACGCTTTTTCTACCGGTGTGGATCGCCCTTCTGGTGTGGAGTGTCTGGGCGCTCTGGAAACTCTATCGCCAGGGCGCCTGGAACGGCCTGCTGCACCCGCAGAGATTTGCGGCCGGCGTCACCGTGACCGCGGTTCTGGCGGCCGGCAACTTCGCATACACTCAAATGTACATGCCTTACATGAGCCCGATGAAAATAGAGTTCAACACACGCCTCGACAAGCCAGTGGCACATCCAAGCGGCAATCCAATCTACCTGCCGTTGACTATTAGCATCAGAAACGACGGCGCCAGTGAAATTTACGTCGTGGGCGTGTTGTATTGGATATGGGGAATTATCCAGGAATACACTCCGCAACCGCGCACCGTCATGCACTGGGTTAATGACTTGAGAAAGTTCAGTGATCAGCATCTGTACAGATTCGCTGACGTAAGGAAATCGGAACTCCTCGTCACGGGCATAAATCACGTTCCCCCAGGACGGCAGTTGAGTCCAGGCACAGGCATGGCCCTAGAGAAGATAGTAATGCTGCCCAGGGACCGACGATACGACATAGTGGAGGCCCAGGCACAACTCATCTTCGCCCGTAAAGACAAACTGGGGATTGACGTGCCCTCACAAATCTCATACGCCACCTCCAGCACGGACAGCGGACGAGAAAGACCCCCTTCCTGGGTCCTCAAAGGCTGGCAAAAGAACGCCCAGTTCACAAAATACAGCCTGCATATCAGGCAGCCCAACAAGTTGCTCGAACTAACGCGTGCCCAGAAACGAATCACAGTGTGGGTGATGATCGGATCAAGAAAAGAAGATCCCGCCTCCCCTTATGTCACGATCGACTGGATGATCGTTACGAACGGCGAGGAGTCGCACGAGCCCTCCGAGGCGGAAAAGTCCCGGCAAATCGATCAGTACGGCCTTACATATATTGGCGCCACCTCATCCGCGACGTCCCTCGCGACGGAGACCACCCAGCACGATTGAAGCAGCTCCCATGTGACCTTGACGCGACCGGAAGGAGGTCTGGCCAGGTCAATCTCTCGATCTTGCCTGTGTGTCCCGGTACGACTCCCTCTCGCCGAGGTTTGAGTGGTGGATCCGGTCTACGCGTGGGGGACACTCTCACGTTGCAGCGCGCGTAAGGTGTTGCGTGATGATCACACGACCACATGAGCCGCCTTACATCACGGCCTTGCGGCCCAAGTTAGCGACAACGTCGGAAGCGCGGGCATGGCAAGCCGTACGAGAGCTGGCCCGGTATCCGGCGCCCGCCGGTCAGGCGCGTACGGCGCTGACTCTGGCCGGCCAGTTCGCGGCCAAGCTGACCTCGCCACACACTGACAAGCTGCTGAAGCTGTGGCCGGAGTCGACCGATCCCGAGGTATTCGCGGAGTTGGTGCTGGCGCCCGCGTTCGTGCGGGAAGGGCGTACTGAGCTGACGTTGATCAAGGTTGCTTCCGTCCCGGGCCTGCGCCACTTGACCGCTCTGCGCTCCCTGCGCTTCGAACGCTGCCGGAACCTGTCCGACCTCTCCGAGCTCGCCGGGCTGACTGGCCTGACGGTACTCGACATGAGCGGCTGCGTGTCGGTCGCCGACGTAGGGCCGCTGGCCGGTCTGACCGCATTGAGCAGCCTCGACCTGCAAGGCTGCTTCCTGGTGTCGGACATCTCCCCGCTGATGAGGCTGCACGAGCTGCGTACCCTCAGCCTCATGGGAACCTCGGTGGCGAGCCTCGACGGCATCGCGGAGGGCCTGCCCCGCTTGGAGGACCTCAACCTGCAGTCCTGCCGCGCTCTCCGGGACATCGCACCCTTGTCGGGTCTGCGGCATCTGACCGCGTTGTGGCTCAGCGGCAGCCCGAACTTGAACGGTCTCGAGGGCTTGGGCCACCATCCGCATTTGACCTCGCTCGGCGCACCGACCTGCCCGCTCACCGATCTGGGCGCGTTGTCCCGCCTGCCTGCGCTAACCGAGATCACCATCTTCAAGCATAACCGGCTCACCTCGCTGAACGGGCTCGAAGGGCATCCGTCGATCAGAGAGGTCCATCTGGTCGAGACCGAACGTCTTAAGGATCATTCCGCCCTGGCCGCCATGCCCGCCCTTCGCGAGCTGAGCCTCCACCGGCTGCATCACCTGGCTGATTTGTCCGCCTTCAGCGGCCTGGCGCACCTGGAGCGGCTCAGTATCTACCAGAGCCGGCGGCTGCGCAGCCTGGGCGCAATCGAGCTTCCGGCGCTGCGCTCCTTGAGCCTGTACGACTGCGAGCCCTTGACGGATCTCGGCGACTTGTCTGGACTGCCGGCGCTGTCCAAGGTCTTGATCCAGGGCTGTCCGAAGCTACCCGCCACCACAGCTGCCGACCTCATCGCCTCGGGCATCGAGGCGCGCCAGCGCTGAGCGGGAAGCCGCTACCCAGGCCGAGACCGACCGGCTGCTCGAGCAGATCGCCGAGCTGTCGAGCCGTCGCACCCAGACGCTCGCCGCTCAAGCTGAGACCGGACGAAAGCTAGCGTCGCCGCGGCGAAGATCGCGCCGACCGTCTGGAACCGCCGAGGCGCCCAGAGCGCGAGGAACGCCAGCACGAGAGGCAGCAGCAAAGAGGCGTATCCGGCGGTCCACCAGACGGCGATCTCCAGTGGGGCCGGCTCCATGACTTTGTAGGCGAACCAGCCGCAGCTTTCGAGCATGAAGATGGATAAGAACTGCGGTGCGGTGGCGGCCACGATGGCCAGGGCACGAACCGCATCTCACCAGTGGTGGTTGTCGGCCTGGCCCGCCGGCGGGATCACAGGCAGAGCACCTGCGCGGCCCCGGGCCTGAGCGGACGGCGAAGCCGGGCGGTTGTTTCGGTGTGCTTCGTCGCCACCGGTCGCACAGGGGCAACCTCCTGGTGCGGTCGGGCGCTGGAAGAAGTGCCGGCCCGGCTCTCAGACGCCTGCTATCACCGCGGCGCCCAGCCCCAGCAGGACGACGCCGGTGGTCACGCTGAGTCCCCGCAGGATGGCCGGCTGCGATATCAGGGCGCGCCCTCGGCTGACGGCCCAGGTGAGCAGCATGTACCAGGAGGCGCTGACGAGCGCCCACAGGGCTCCCAGGGCGACGGTCGACAGGAACACCGGGCCTTTCGCGGTCACGAACTGGGGCAGCACCGAGATGGCGAACACGCCTGCTTTGGGGTTGCCGAGGTTGGTGATCAGGCCGGTGAGATATCCGCCCGCGAAGCCGGTCCGGCGCCCGTCCTCGCGGGACGGGCTGGTGGAGGCGGTGGTGAGCGCGGTCCGTAGCGTCTTGGCCCCGAGGATCATCAGCACGATGCCGCCTGCGATCCGGAGCGCCGTGTACGCGGTGGGGCTGGCCAGCAGGACGGCGGACAGCCCGGCCGCGGCGGCGGTGGACCACAGCAGGAAGCCGCTGGCATTGCCCGCGAGCGTGCCTTGGAGTGTGCGTTGGCCGCCTTCCAGAACCTGCCGGATCATCAGGGCTTGACTCGCGCCTGGCAGCATCGCCAGCAGCAACGTGGTGGCGATGAAAACGGGCACATGCGTGGGCATGGGAAAGAACCCCTTCCGGGGATGGCGGCCAATGGGTGCACCACCAGGCTTCCTGTCTCGCGCCCTTAAGAGAAGTTAAAAGAGAAGGGTGCAGCGTTAGGATTAGTGAATGCTCGTGGATCCGGGACAGCTGCGGCTTCTCGCGTTGATCGAGCGGCACGGCTCTCTGACGGCGGCGGCTCACGCACTCCACCTCACGCCCGCCGCGGTCACCCAGCAGGTGGTCAAGGCCGAGCGCGACTGGCAGGTGCCCCTGGTCGTCCGTGGTCCTCGCGGAGCGACGCTCACCGCGGCCGGTGCGCTGCTCGCCTCCCACGGTCGAACCGTGGAGGAGGCATCGGACAGGGCCGAGGCGGAACTGGCCGCACTGCTCGGCCGCCTCTCGCTCCGTCTGCGGATCGGGACGTTCCAGGCGGCTGCCCTGCACCTGCTGCCACCGGCCCTGACGGCGCTGCGGCACCGCCATTCGGACGCCGACGTCTCGGTCGTGGACGTGGTGTCCGGACGCGGAGCGGACGAGATCAGCGCGGGACGCCTGGACGTGGCCATCGTCGCGTCCTGGGGCACACCCCTTGCGCCGCCCCCACACCTACGGGCCCATTCGCTCCTGGTGGACCCGATGGTCGTGGTTCTCCCCGATGACCATCCACTGGCCACCGGGCAGCCCGCGGACAGCGAACTTCATCTGGAACAACTGCGTGACGAATCGTGGGTTTCCATCCTGGCCGGCCACGCCGCCCGCGAACAGTTCCACGACGCCGCCCGCGAGGCCGGCTTCACTCCCACCGTGCGGTTCGAGACCGAGTCCTACGATGTCGCCCAGGCGCTCGTCGGCACAGGCATCGCAGTGGCCCTGGTCTCGCGCCTGGCCCTGACCCACGCGCCGGGCACCACCCATCGCGAACTGGCCCACCCCAGGCCCTACCGCCGGCTCTATGCCGTGACCAAAACCGACGCCGGCCTCACCCCACTCGCGGACATGCTCATCGACCTCCTACGTGACGTCGCCCGCGACATCACCGCCACCTGGGAGGCTCCCCTGCAAGAGGAACAACGCTCATCGAACTCGCCGCCCGGAGCCTGACCTCCTTTTCTGACAACACGAACGCCTCGGCTCATTCGCGGGGGCGCCTCGCCCGGCCTCGGGGAACAGCGGACCAATCAGTGGCGACTAGCGCCGATCATGGTCAGGGCCGGCTGCCATCCGGACAGACATCGGGCAGATGATCGGCGAAAACGTGGAAGTTCGCGCTGTCAGTCCGGGCTCGTCTCGCAGGCTGGAGCCAGAGGATGAGGCCGTTGGACATCTCCTCCGCCAGGGGTTGCCGGTCTTCATCTCGGCAATATGCGCCGCATTCGGCAAGAACGTCTTCATAATGATCACGCCGTTGAGGTTCGGCGGCGTACCTCAATGACAAGCCGAGGGAGTGCCACAGTGATGACCGAAGGTTGGGCGCGGATCGGTGCGGCGTACCCGCCGCGTCCCAGCGCGTCTTTGGTGGTGGAAACGCCCGCTGACGGTGCGCACTGTCTGGCGCTGCTGCCAGACGGCGACACCTGTGTGGTCGGCGCCGACAACGATGGTGAGCTCTACGTCGCCTCGCTGCGGGAGGGGCGTGTGACGCGGACGCTGCGGGCACATACGGCGGCCGTGAACGCCGTCGCGCCGGCCGACGGCGGCCGGCTTCTGCTGTCGGGGTCGCAGGACGGTACGGTGCGCGTGTGGGACACCGCCACCTGGACGGTGCAAACGGTGCTGGACCACCCTGGGGATGTGTGGTCGGTGGCCGCCGCCGGTCTGACGGCGGTGTGCGGCACCAGCGGGTATGACGACGGTGTTGCACTGGTGTGGGATTTGGTGACGGGTGAGTGCCGGGCGGTGCTTGCCGACCATCCGCAAGGGATCGCATCGGTGGCGATCGACCCTGGAGGCCGCCGGGCGGCGACGATAGGCGAGTACGGTGATGTACTGCTGTGGGACATCGCCGAGCCCGTACTGGATCCCGGGACGTACAGGGTCTTGATGAAGGAATTCGAGCCCGCACAGGCGCGTGATTTCGCCGAAGCAGTCCTTCTCGAGAATGGGCGGACCAGCGCCGGGACCGGCCACATCGCAGAGCCCACCACCGCGGCGTTCGACGGCGAGGGAAGGTTGTACACCGCCGCGGGTGAAGTCATCGGCTGGGATGTGGCCGGTGGGACCGAACTCGTCCGCTATCCGTGGCTCGGAACGGGCATCGAGGCCCTGGTGGTCCATCCGACGTTGCCGATGATCGCCGCGGCCAAGTACTGGACCGCCCAGGTCTACCACGTGGACGGCACCCCGCTGGCGACCTGGCACGCGAGCTGGGGCGACGCCGAAATGATGATCGACCTCGCGTTCGCCGACGATGGACGGCTGGTGACCCTCGACAAGGCCGGCACGTTACGTGTGTGGCCGGTCCCGTCCACCGAGGGCCTGGCCGGCGAACAGGCCGATCAGCGCCACCCGTCACGGGTGGACCAGGTCCGGATCGACCCGACAGGCCGGTACGCGCTCAGCACCAGCCCGCATGACGACGTCGCGATCTGGGACCTGGCCGGCGGTGACCGGACCGCCGTCATGCACGGGGTCCACGACCCGATCTTCACCGCCGACGGCGACCATGTCGTGGCGCGGGCCGACCTGGCGAAGCTCCGCATCCAACCGACCATGGGCGGCACACCATGGACCGAAGCCGCCATGGACGAGTCCGCCGACGATGACGAGGACGAGTGGGAGCCGAGCCCGCACATCGTGGGGATCACCGCCGTGGACGGCGATCGCGTGCTCGTCACCGATCACCAGTTGGCACCGGAGATCTGGAGTCTCAGTACCGATGAGCGGCGCGGGATGCGCGGCGACCAGGCGGGTGACAGCTCATCGGCCGCGGTGATGGCCGGCCGTTACGCGCTCATCGCGACCAGTCGCCACACCGAGGACATCACGGCCGTCCAATGCTGGAACCTCGACAGAGGCGAGTTGCTCTGGACCCGATCGGAGACCGGGGCCGCGTGGCCGAGCCACGGCTGGGTCGCGGTGCTCGACGAGACGATGGCAGTGCTGCCCACCGGACACGGAGATGACCTCGCCCTGCTGGTCATCGACGTACCCGGCAACAGGGTCCTGCGCCGGGTACCCGCACCGGATGTCAAGGACGTCTACACCGGGTTGGGGGACGGCACCGCGATCGTCCGGCAGTGGAGCGAAGCCGAGTGCGCACTGGCGCTGCTGGCACCGGGAGCCGACCGGCTGCGCCCGTTCCTGACGGTCGAGCCGGGGACCGAGGTTTGCCCGCTTCCCGGCACCGACCGGGTGCTCCTGCTGTCCGGCACCACACTGCGTACCTGCCGGCTGACCGGAGCCGAGATCGGCCGCATCAACCTGACGGTGCCCGCCCGCGCACTGGCGGCCGGCCCGGACGGCGCCACCATCGTGATCGGCGACGAAGAGGGCGGCGTACACGTCTTCCGGGCGGTGTGAGACGGGTCGGTAACCGACCCGAACAGCAGCACGACGCCCCTCACGCGTGTGGGCACGATCCGTCTTCGGCCCGGGAGAGGGCGGGCCCCATGCGTACGGGCTCCTGGACGGCACCCAAGCGTGGCCCTCGGCGCCGAGAGGCTGCTCGCCGCCCAGCACGTCCCGTCGTCGCGCGTCGTCGACTTCTGGCATCGCGCGAACGGCCTCTTCCGCCGATGAGCGGGCCTTGTTCTGGGGCCGGTGGGGCGGCGGGTCACACGACCTGGACGACATGCTTTCCGCGGACGCCGCCGGCCTCCAGGGCCCGGTGCGCGGCGGCAATGGAAGCGAGGGGGTGGACGGTGTCCACGACGGGACGAATGTCGCCGTTCTGTGCGTACCGGGTCAGTTCGGCGAGCAGTTCGGGCCAAGGAATGCGGCTGGAGAAACGAACCCGCCGGGAGCCGTGCACGGTAGAGCCGAGGATGTAGGAGAGGCTGGTGAGGACGTTCTCGACGTCGAAGGCGATGGCCACCATACGTCCGCCCGGAGCCAGCAGCCGGCGGTAAGCGGCGTGCTGCGTCCCGACGGTGTCCATGATGACGTCGAAGGCTCCCTGTCCGGGCAGATGGGTCGTCTTGTAGTCGAATGCCTCGTCCGCGCCCAGACCGCGGACGAAGTCGAGGTTCTTCGCGCCCGCGAGTGCGGTGACGTGCGCGCCGAAGAGCTTGCCGATCTGTACGGCGACGCTGCCGACGCCGCCACTGGCGCCGCGTACCAGGAGGCGTTCGCCGGGTTTGAGATGGGCCTTGTCGCGCAGGGCGGTGATCGAGGTCGTTCCGCCCACCACCAGGGAGATGGCCTGCACCGGACTGAGGTCGGCCGGGGCCGGAGCGATGCGCCGGGGGCGGACGGCCACGTACTCCGCCGCGCTGCCGAACCTCCGTCCCAAGATCCCCCAGATCCGCTCTCCCTCCCGAATCCCGGTCACCGAGGGGCCGACCTCGACGACGTCGCCGACGAAGTCGACCCCGGTGCGCTGGGGGAAGCGGCACCCCGTCACCAGGCGCGCCTTCCCGGCCCGACCGGGCAGTTCGCCGCCGTTGACGCTGACCGCGAGAACACGGACCAGCACCTCGCCGGGCTTGACGTCCGGTACGGGCACCGTGCCCTCGTAGAGTACCTCTGGAGGACCGAATCGGTCGTAGAGGACTGCGCGCATTTCGTCCACGGTGTCGTCCTGTCTCTGCCTCGGCAACCGCGACCGGAAGAGATCCTTCCGCTTGCGCACCCACGCTAACGCCGTAAACGGGCGACACCCTCCACTTACGTGGAAGTGAGAGACATGCCTGCTCAGCCCTCTCGGAAACCAGGCCGGCCGTCGGCGTACGCGGACAGATTGGTGAAGGTGCAGATCCGAGAGCGAGCCGGCCGGTGCCGGGATCACGGCCGAGATCGACTACCTGCCGGCAGGTCCGGGGCCGGCGAGCGGCCGCTGCTTGGCGGCTCGGGGTCAGGTGGTGACCGGGCTGGCCAGAGTGATCGGGTCGGGGGAGAACCAGGGGCGTACCCACGCCTCCTCCTCGCGCCGGACGATCTCGCCGCAGCCGTCACACACCATGCCCGGGGTCGTGACCTGGCCGCACCGCCGGTGGATCACCTGCATCGAGCCGGTCGGCTCGGCCGGCTCGGTGTGCTCCTCGCCCCAGACGGCCAGAGCGTGCAGCACCGGCAGCACTTCGGCCCCCGCGGTCGTGAGCCGGTATTCCTGCCGGGTGCGCCCCCGGTCGCGGTAGGGCACGCGCATGAGCACACCGGCCTCGACCAGCCGGGCGAGCCGGTTGGACAGGATGTTGTCGGCGATGCCGAGCTCCGCGCGGAAGGCGTCGAAGCGGGTGGTGCCCAGGTTGGCGTTGCGCAGGATGAGCAACGTCCACCGCTCGCCCAGCAGGCCGACGGCGCGGCCGATCGGGCAGGGAACGGGCACCTGTGGCGCTGTTGTCACATCAGCCTCCCTTCGCGTCCAACAAGCGTAACGTCGCAGGTAGAGAGACTTTCGTTTTGAAAGTCATGTCGGCCGGCAGTCCTGTCCTGGAGTAGACGCCGGGAACCACGCCCTGCCGTACGGCGACGCCGGCTCCGCCCACAAGCGGGCCGCCACATCCGCCCGCACTGGTGAAGGGGGAATCACCATGACGGCCATCCAGACCCACCCTGTCCAGGACGTCGCGCACGAAGTCCACCGGCTGACCGTGGACACGGGCATGCCGTTCGTGGCCTTCCGGGACAGCTACGAACGGGCGGTGCCACCGCTCGACAGGGCAGAGTACGAACGCCTCCGCCTCTCCGGCGCCGACTGGGACGCCGTCCTGCGAACCGTCGCGGAGAACGCGCCCCACGGCTTCATGATCTTCTGGAGCCTCGACAACACGGCGATCATGCAGGCTTCCGGCGACCGGTGGCACAGCGTGCAGTACCTGATGGGCAACCACACCATCGCCCAGCGGATGTTCCACCACGACCCCGGTGTCCTGCTCTACGCGCCGCTGCGCACCACGATCTACGAGGACGCCCGTGGGGTGACGCGCTTCTCCTTCGACCAGCCGAGCGCGCAGTTCGCCTCCTTCGGCGATCCCGAGATAGCGGCCGTCGGCGTCGAACTCGACCAGAAGGTCGCCGCCCTCCTCGACCACCTCGGCGTGCCCGTGCCGGAACGGCTCGTTTCGGCGGGCGCCCGTACGAGGTAGAGAGGGGTGGCGGACATGAACCAGACATTTCTCGGCGTCGGCTACACGAGGGACCGCGCCGGGCTGTCACTCGAGGCGGTACGCGCTCCCGTCCCGCGGCCGACCAGGTGCTGATCCACGTCGCCGCTTCGTCGCTCAACCCGCTGGAGTACAAGCCGGCCGACCTCAACTTCATGGGACGGACACCTCCCGTGGCGCTCGGCTTCGACCTCGCCGGCGTGGTGGCCGGCGTAGGCCGGGACGTGGAGGGCGTGACCGTCGGTAGTGAGCAGGGCTTCGCCGAGACCGCGAAGACCGTCCGGCGGGGTGGTAACTGGATCGTGCTCGGTGTCGGCCCCGGCAGGACGACCCGCCTGGCCGAGACGCACAGCCCGGTGGACGCCATCCTGACCGGGCGCGGAGCCAGGCACGGCAACATCGACCTGCTGCGCTACTTCGCCGAACCCCCCACGCTCGACGGCGAGGCGCGTGACCTCCTCCAGCGCGGGATGGACCTGGCGATGGAGTGGGCGGCGAAGGGGTTCGTGGTCCCGCACGTCAGCCAGACGGTCGACGGCACCGTCGAGGCGATCAACACCGGCCTGCGATCGCTGAAGGAGGGCGGCGGAGCGCTGGGCAAGATCGCGGTGATCGTGGATCGCGACCTGGCCGCGAGCCGGTCACTTCAGGTGTGGCGGAACGATTTCACCTCGCGTGCGGTGTCGTGATCGGTTCGAGAAGCCGTCGTGGGGTGTTGATCGCGTCGGACACGGGATCGCGGTCGAAGTCGTCCGGATCGAACCCGGGTCCGGGCTCGATCCGGATCTCTGGGACCGGGACGACCGAACCGCAGTCCTGACAGCGTCCCTCGTGGTCGAGGAGGCCTCCGTCCCGGTCGTGGCGCTCGGCGCGCTTCACCCCGGACGGCGAGTAGAACGTGTCCCCCCAGCCCATCAGGGCACGCACGACCGGCCACAGCTCGACGCCCTTGGCGGTCAGCCGGTACTCGACGCTTCCTGCCGCATCGTCGTCACGCGTGAGCACGCCTTCCCGCACGAGGAGCTTCAGCCTGCTGGTCAAGACCGCGCGGGGGATCTTCAGCTGGGTGGCGAAGTCTCCGAACCGGCGCACTCCGAAGAACGCGTCGCGGATGATCATGAGTGTCCACCGCTCTCCGACGATCTCCAGTGCTCGGGCCAGCGAGCAGTTGCGGTCGGCGTAGGTGCTCGGGAGTGTCATGCCGCGATCCTACCCGCGCCGGTTCACTCAGTGAACTGCTGCGTGCTAGGGTCTCCACCAGCAGCAGTTCAGTCAGTGAACCAAGACTTGAGGGGACCGTCCCATGTACCAATTCCTCGTCTCCTTCACCGTGCAGCCGGAGCATCGCGACGACTTCGTCCAGGCGGCCCGGAAGACCGCGCATGACTCCCTCGCGAACGAGCCCGGCTCCCACCGCTTCGAGGTCATAGCGGACGAAAAGGACCCGGATCTCTTCTACCTGAACGAGGTCTATGCGGACCTCGACGCGTTCAACGCGCACGCCGTCGGCCCGTACTTCAGCGCGTTCTTCGCCGAGGCCGGCGCCTACGCCGAAGGCCCGACGTGGCTCATGAGAGGAAACGTCATCGACAGCGCCGCCTGAGCCATAAGCGGCTCCTTCGCAAGGCGGAGATCCGTCATGTCCGCCGTGCTCATCACCGGCGCCTCAAAGGGCATCGGCCGGGCCGTCGCCGTCGAGCTGTCAAGCCGGGGCCACCGGGTGATCGCCACCGCCCGCCACAACGAGGCGACAGAAAGAAGACAGGTTCGTGAAAGTCCGATAGTGCAGCATCAATGTGGAAGCTATTCATTGGCTGGGCGAATGAGAAAGGATCCGTATGTCCGGACGGGTTTTGAAGACTTTGGCCGCTGTGGCAATCGCCGCCGGCACGCTCACCATCACGGGTGCTCCCGCACAGGCCGCCACCTCATCAACCGCAGCTTCTTCGTCTCTTCAGGCGTGCGGCTACGACCCTGACGGATCGTGGGCTTACTACAACCACTGTGATAGCAGGACTTCGGTCGTTATCCGGGTGGAGGTGGTATTCGGGGATGATTACGACCGGTGCGTCGGCCCCGGACGCACCAGCCTCGGCGCTCGTAGTCTCGGAGGCATCACCCCCGGCGTCACCTACGCCTACTACGTCGGCAGGACATGCTGAGCAAGCCGCCGACGCTGACCCTATTCGACGTCGTCGGCCAAGCCTTCACCCGCAAGGCAGATGATCAATCAGGCGGCGGCTCGCCGTGGCTGTCAGAGCTCCGGGCCGTATGAAGGCGGTCCAGGTAGGCGGTGAAACGGGGGATCTCATCGGGAGATCCTGTGTACGCCAGATGGCCGTCCGGCCGGATCAGGAACAGGCGGGGTCCGCGTACGGCGTAGCGCGCGTGCAGCGTCTTCTCCGCGGCGGGCAGGGCGTGGACGCGTACGTCCATCGCATAGCGGCGGAGCAGGTCCTGAACCTGCCTGCGGTGGGTGGCGTCGCTTTCGAACAACAGCACATGGTGGCGGGTGCCGCCGATGAGGTCGAACAGGTCGCACGCCTTCGTCTCCAGGTGGCCGTACGGCGCGCGGTCGCCGGGACGCGGCCCCCCGTGGTCGCCGGACCCGGTGGCGACGGCCGGACTGTGCCGGTAGCCGATCCAGGTCTGTGAGAACAGCCGGAAGACACCGGCACGGACCACCGGCAGTCGCGTCAGCGGTCCGAGAAGGCGGCCGGCGATGTGTGACCTGGCCCACCGTGCGATCGGGTGCCGCAGGGTTTCGAGCGCGAAGGCGCGGTCGGTGCCGCGCAGCATCGCCTCGGCGACCGGGCGGCGCTCGGCCTCATAGGAGTCGAGCAGCCGCCCATGCGCCTGCTCGTTCGCCACCAGGGCGAGCTTCCACCCGAGGTTAAACGCGTCGCCGATGGCCAGGTTCATGCCCTGCCCGCCGGCCGGGCTGTGGATGTGCGCGGCGTCGCCGACGAGGAAGACGTTGCCGGCCCGGAACCGCTCGGCGATCCTGCTGTGAATCCGGAACAGGGCTGTCCAGGTGGCGGCGGTGAGCCGGGCGTCGACGCGGAAGTAGGTGTCGAACCATTCCTGGATCCGGGCGACAGGCACGCCCGCGTAGGGCTCGTGCGAGACCTCCTCCCGGGCGCTGGGCGGGGTGAAGCCGGGCGGGACCGCGCCGAAGAGCCGGTACCGGCCACCTGTCAGGCGGAACATGCCGACGAAGCCGTCACGGGTGAGGTTGAGCCGCAGCGCGCCCGCACGCGGGCCGGAGCCGGCGGGGAAGTGAATGTCCACGTCGGCGAGCAGGCCGGTCTGGTCGTAGGCGCGACCTGTGAAGCCGACACCGAGACCGTGCCGGACCGCGCTTCGCGCGCCGTCCGCGCCCACCACCCACCGGGCCGAGACGGTCTCCTGTACGCCGTTCGGCCGACGTATCACCGCTTCTGCCTCGTCCGGGCCGTCGGCCAGCGCCAGTAACTCGGTGTTCCACTCGACCGTGTGGCCGCGTTCGGCCAGCCAGTCGACCAGCAGCCGTTCGGTGCGATCCTGTTCCAGCCCCAGCGCGTACGGGAACGGCGTACCGGCCGCCGGCCCGGCGAGAGGAAGGCTTCCCACCCGTCGTCCTCGTTCGAAGAGTTCGACACCGGTCATCGGCACGCCCTGCGCCACCGCCTTGCGGGCGAGCCCGAGCCGGTCCAGCAGTTCCAGGGTCCGGACGTGCAGGATGGCAGCGCGCGACTCGGCGACCGGCCCGGGTTTGGCGTCCACGATGACGAGGTCCACGCCGTGGTCGGCGAGCAGCGCGGCCAGCACCAGCCCGGCCGGCCCGGCGCCGACGACGAGCACCTGCGTACGCACGGCAGAGTGATCGCCCATCATCGGCCCTGACCGCGCGGCGGTGCCGCCGGGACGCGCACGTGCTCGGGCCGGACGCCCACGCCGAGCAGGCGGCTCATCAGCGTCCGCACGAACGGCAGCTTCGCGATCGCGCTGTAGTCGGGCGCGGCCTGCCCGCGGAGCGCGCGGTCGATGCCGAACCGCTGGGCGGTCCGCTGCAGCCCCTGGGTGGCCACGGTGGGCACCCATCTGCGCCTTCGCACGGCGGCGGTCACGCGCCCGGGAATCGGCTCGCCGGTGTCCTGCGTCCGTCGCAGGCGCTCGGTGAGGAGGTTCGCGGCGGCGACCGCGTCCTGCACCGCGAGGTTGATGCCCACGCCGGCGATCGGCGACATGGCGTGGGCGGCGTCGCCTATGGCCAGCAGGCCCGGAGCGTGCCAGCGGCGCAGCCGGTCGAGCCGGACCTCCAGGAACCTGGTGTCGTCGAAGCCGGTGAGCTCGCCGACCCGGTCGGAGAGGAAGCCGACCAGGCCCGCGACATCGTCGCGCAGCGGTTGGATCCCGGCCCGGCGCAGGTCGTCGTAGCCACCCTTGCGGATCATGTAGGCGATGTTCCAGTACGAGCCCCGGTTGATCACCGCGACGGATCTTCCGCCGGCCATGCGCAGGTGGTAGCCCTCGTCCGGGTCGGTGTCGCGGCGGGAGATCCGAAACTGCAGCACATCCATCGGCGCCCCGAACTCGCGCGGACGCAGGCCGGCCGCCCGGCGCACGGCGGAGTGCCGGCCGTCGGCGGCCACCGTCAGGTGCGCCCGCACCTGCTGCTCGCCGTCCGGCGTGCGGAACCGCACGCCGGTGATGCGGCCGTCCTCTCGCAGCAGCTCGTACGCCTCGGCCTGCAGGAGCAGGCGGAAGTTCGGATGGCGGGCGGCTTCCGAGACCAGCAGATGGAGCAGGTCCCACTGCGGGACGAACGCGATGTAGGGATATTTCAGGCCAAGGGCGGAGAAGTCCGCCACGTCCAGCCGCCGGCCGTCGCGGACGAACCCGACCGTCGAGACCTTGTGGTGCGGCAGCTCCAGGAACCGGCCGGCCAGCCCGAGCTCGTCCAGCACCTCGAGGGTGGACGGATGCACGGTGTCGCCGCGGAAGTCACGCAGGAAGTCGGCGTGCTTCTCCAGCACCACCACCTCGATGCCCGCCCGGGCCAGCAGCAGGCCCAGGACCGCGCCGGCCGGGCCGCATCCGGCCACGCACACGGTCGCCGTCGTTGTCGTCGAGCCGCTCACTCGGCATCACCCATCATTAGTAGACGTACGCGTTCCTTATGTTGGGAGCAGAGTAGCCGCCATGCAATTAGAGACGCAAGCGTCTACTATGGCGGGCATGATGGCCAGCGAAAGCCGGGAGCCGGCAGTGGCACAGAGCCGACGGCGTGGAGCGGCGCTGGAGCAGGCGCTCTACCAGGCGACCTTGGAGGAACTCGCCGCCATCGGCTACAACGGCATGACGATGGAGGGGGTGGCGCGACGCGCGCAGACCGGCAAGGCCGCTCTCTACCGGCGCTGGCCGTCCAAGAAGGATCTCGTCCTCGACGCCCTGCTCCACGCGCTGCCCGAACCACGCGAGATCGCCTCGTCCGGCTCCGTCCGCGACGATCTGCTCGCCGCACTCACGACCATGGCCGGAGCCCTCGCCGGGGAGGCGGCCCATCCCGGTCTCGGCGTCATGATCGAAGTGCTTCGCGACACGGAGCTCAGGCAGGCGTTCGGAGCCAGGGTGGTCGAACCCCGGCTGAGCCTCCTCGAAGCCGTCCTGCACCGAGCCGCCGCCCGCGGTGAGACCAGCGACAACGCGGTGGTTCCGCTGATCGCCCGGACCGGTCCCGCCCTGGTCATCCAGACGTTCCTGCTCACCGGCGAGCCCCCCGAGACCCCGGAGCTGGCCCAGATCGTCGACACCATCCTCATGCCCCTGCTCACCGGCCCGACCTGATCCAGCGGGCCGAGGCGGATCTGCAGGTCAGGGCGTGTCACCCCAACGGGCCGTGGCGAACGTTCCGGTGGCCCAGGGGACATCGGCGGCCGGCCTCGCGGTCGTCAGCCGAGGCTTTCAAGCGCGGCCGCGGCACGGCCGCGCTCGTCCTCATCGCCGGTCTCGGCGGCGATCGCCAGCGCCAGCCGGTGCCGCTGCGCCGCCTCGCCGTCACGGCCCATGGTGCGCAACGCCTCACCGATCGCGTTGAGGACGCTCGCCTCACCGTACCGGTGCTTGGTCGACTGGAAGATCTCCAGCGCCTGCTCCAGGTGCCACAGAGACTCGTCGAATTTCGCCTGACGGCACAGGGCGGTGCCGAGGTTGCTCAGCGCGGTCGCCTCCCCGTCACGGTGCTCGATCTCGCGGAACAGGCTCAGCGCCTCGCGCAGTTTCGCGACGGCGAGCGTGTCCTCGCCCAGCGAGCTGTGGATCTGGCCGAGGTTGGACAGGGCGATGGCCTGCCCGGCACGCTCGCCGAGCGCGGCGAAGATGTCGTGCGCGGCCAGGAAGTGCCGCGCCGCCTCGATGTGCTCGCCGATCGACTCCTCGAGGTTGCCCAGGTTGGTCAGCGCCGCCGCCTGGCCGAAGGGGTCGTCGATCTCGCGGTAGAGCGCGATGGCCTCGCTGTGCCGGGCGGCCGAGGAGGCGAACTCGCCGAGGCGTTCCTCGATGATGCCCAGATTGGACAGCGAGCGGGCCTGGCCGTGGCGGTTGCCGATGCGCCGGCACAGCTCCAGCGCCTCGCTCAGTTCCTCGACGGCCGACGCGTAGCGGCCGAGCAGCCGCAGGATGACCCCGGTGTTGGTCCGCAGATGTGCCTCGCCCTCCGGGTCTCCCGTTCTCCGCGCAGCGTCGACGGCGCACTCGTAGATCGACAGGGCCTCGGTGCCGTGCCCCGCCTCCAGGTAGCGGTGTAACGCGGCGGCGAGGGTGACCGCCCGCGCCGGTCGTCCCTGCCTGACCGCGAACTGGCAGATCGTGCCGAACGACGCCAGTTCGCCGTCGAACCACGACAGTGCCGCGCCCGGCGAGAGGGTGACACCGCTGGGCTTGAGGGCGAGCCCGGCGTGCCGCCGGCTCCCGCTCCACCCGGGGTAGAGGGTGTCGCTCGCCTCGACGGCGGTCCCGCAGTAGTGCTCCAGCAGTCTGTCCATGGCCGCCTGCCGCTCGGCCTCGCCGTCCATGGCAAGGCTCAGCTCGGTGGCGTACGCACGCAGAAGGTCGTGAAACCCGTAGCGCCCCAGGGCGTCGCATCGCAGCAGGTGCGCCGAGGCGAGCCGGTGCAGGAGCCGGGCCGCGCCGATCTCGTCGACGTCCGCCAGCGCCGCCACGCAGGCCGGCGTGGAGTGCGGCGCCGGGTTCAGGCTCAGCAACCGGAACAGGCGCTGCGCCTCGGAGTCGAGCAGCCGGTACGAGCAGCCGAAGACGTGCCGGATCGCCGCCCCGTCGCCCGCGTCGAGCAGATCCAGCGGACCGGCCCGGTGCAGCCGCGTCACCACCCCGGCCAGCGGCAGATGCGCCTGCGCCCCGGCGTACTCGGCGGCCAGGCGTAGCGCCAGCGGCAGGCGGGCGCAGATGGTGGCAAGCGAGTCGACGCTGCCGGGATCGGTGCCCGCCCGCTCGTCCAGCAGCCGGCGCAGCAGGTGGACGGCGTCGACGCGGGGCAGCAGGTCCAGTTCGATGCGGTGCGCGCCGTGCAGGGCGACCAGGGTGGCCAGCCTGTCCCGGCTGGTGATCACCATGAGGGTGTCGTGCGTGCCGGGGAGCAGTGGTCGTACCTGCTCGGCCGAGGCCGCGTTGTCGAGCAGCACGAGCAGCCTGCGGCCGTCGGTCTCGGTGCGCCAGCGCGCGGCCCGTGACTGGGTGTCGGCTGGAATGTCCTGATCGGACACGCCGACGGCGGTCAGCAGGCGGCCCAGCGCGTCGTGCGGGGACAGCGCGTGTTCGGCGTCGTCACCGCGCAGGTCGAGGTGGATGCGCCCGTCGGGGAACAGCTCGCGGTTGTGGTGACCCCAGTGGACGGCGAGCGCCGTCTTGCCCACGCCCGCGGTGCCGCAGACGACCGCGATCCCCGGTGGACGGCGGGCGTTCGCGGCGTCGAGCAGGGCCAGCTCGTCGGCGCGGCCGGTGAAGTCCGGCACCGGCGCCGGGAGCTGCCGCGGAATCCGTGGCACACCACGGCTTTCCTGCTCCTCGAGCAGGTGCCGGTACGCCCGTTCGAGCTCCCCGCTCGGTTCCACGCCCAGCTCCTCGGCCAGCACGAGGCGGGTGGCCTCGTACCGCTCGAAGGCGATCGTCCGCTGGCCCGTCGCCTCGTACGCGCGGATCAGCGTGGCCTGCACCGCCTCGTCGAGCGGGTTAGCCGCGCCCTGCACCGCCAGCGCGGCGATGACCTCGGCGGCGTTGCCCGCCCGCAGCATCAGGTCCCAGTAGGACAGTTGCGCGCGGCGGCGCTCGGCCTTGAGGCCCCACACCTTGGGATGGCCTTCGAGCGCCGGCACGTCGCACAGGGGGTCGTCGTCCTCCCACAGCCGCAGCGCCTCACGGAAGAGCGCGGCCGCTCGCGCCGGGGCTCCGTCGCCTGCGGCCCGCTGCGCGGCTGCCACCGTACGCCGGAAGCGCAGCAGGTCGAGGGCGCCCTCCGGCAGGCGCAGCAGGTAGCCGTCGCCGACGGTGGAGAGCACGCCGCCCTGGTCGCGCGGGCTGTGCCGCGGGTCGAGCAGGCGGCGCAGGTGTTTGGTGTGGGTCTGCAGCACGTTGACCGCGCTTGACGGTGGCCGTTCGCCCCACAGCGACTCGATCAGCTCCCGGCGGGTGGTCAGCCGCCCGGCGTTGAGCGCCAGGACCCCCAGCATCAGACGGCGGGCGGGCGGGCCGGCATCGATCTCGCGATCATCGTGCCACACCCGAAGGCGGCCGAGCACCTGGATGACCAGCACCGTCACAGTCTAGTGATGATGTTCAGTAAACATCCAGAGCCTGTCCAGAGGCCGGCGGTTCCCTTCGCCCAACGTCCTTCCACGAAGGGAGCACCCGTGGCCAGATGGAAAGCAGGGATCGCGAGCGTCGCTTTAGGACTGTTAGCCCTGCTCGTCCCCACCACGCCGGTAGCGGCGGAACCGGACGAGCCAGCACCGAAACCCGCCGTCGCCCAGGAGTGCGGCACCGACCTCAAAGAATACGCGGCGACGCTCGCCGCGACCGGCAAGTCCGGGACCGCCACCTGTATCCGCAAGCAGGCGAGGAAGGCCGACCGGAGCACGACCGGCGCCGAGGTCGCCGCCGACATCTGCGGTGGGCGCCCCACGCAGACCCGGACGGCCGCATGCGTGATCGAGGACGGCATCCTGCTCATCTTCACGGTGCCCAACGGGGTCGTCATCGGCTCGATCCAGTTCACCGTCTCCAGCCTGACGACCCTCGACTACGGTTCGCTGCGCTGGACCCAGTCGTGGCACTACCAGGCCAACTCCGTCGCCGGCCCGGCGATCCCGGCGGTGCTCGACACCTTCCTCTACGCCGAGCCGGAATGCCTCGCCAGTTGCACGGTGTCCAGCAGCAGCCTGGTCGGCGGGTCAGCGCTGCCGGGCCGCGTCCACTCGATGACCACGTACTTCAACAGCCCCCTCAGCGGCTACAGGTGGGGTGCGCACGGTGGGATAAGGTACTGGTTCGCCAACGCGGCGTGGGTCAACCCGACGACGAACGCCTCGATCACGACCCCGGCCGTGCATCGCTGCGACGACGCGCTCACCGGCTACCCCGCGGGCTGCGTCTACGACTCGGTACGCCCGCTGCACGACGTCCTGTCGTCGCGCTATCCGGCGTATGCCCACCACCTCCGGCTCGCCATCAACCATTTCAAGATGACGGACGTCCTGACCAGGACCCAGAACGAGACCATCATCGACAGGAACTACAACACGGCGTGCCCGCCGGGGCACCCCAAACCCACGACTCCCGGGGTCTGGTCCTGTGACGAGTACCCCTTCAAGTCCACCTACAACGGCGCGTACTCCCAGCCGTACGGCCGGAACATCATGATCATCAACTGGAACACCGGGTACGGTTTCAACTGCAACGCGTCGTGGCTGACGGTTCGCAGCCCCACCGACTCCGGTGGCTACAGCGTCTGCATGATTCCCCTGGCGGAGAACACTCTCGGCGGCTCCGACCTGGGCGCCTTCTACTACAAGTCCCGAGTCCTGGACGGGGACCAGTTCCAGGTCCGCGTCATCTGACCGAGATCGGACAACTTGCCTGGCAACACACCGCTCCACCGGGCTGCGGGAGCGCGACTTGCCAGGCAAGCCGCACTGAGGTGCCCAGCAGGTTCCGGACAGCCGCTTCGCGTGGCCGGTCCAGGGCGTGGTGGAGCGTACGGTCACCGGTGAGCCTGCGTTCGATGAGCGGATATGCCGCCAGGACGGTGAAGAAGGCGCCCGGCACGATGAGAGCGGGGATGAGGATCGACAAGGTCAGCGGGTGGCCGGAGACGACGGGTTCCCAGGCGCGGCTGACCGGCACACCGCGTATCGGCCTGTAGACGCCGTCGTAGATCACCCGGGTCGCATCGGGGTCGTAGAAGAAGGTCAGGAAGATCCCGGTGACGATCAGCACGATCAGGCTGTGGATCGCGATCTGGCCGAACAGGAACGACCAGTGGTCCGTCCGGCCGCCCGGCCGGACAAGCAGGCCCTTCATGCGCGGACCCGTGGCCGCGGTCGGGCGCACTGCTCCGCGCCAGGTTCGATGATGTCGCCGCCGCCGAGGTCACGGCGAAGGGTGTCAAATGTCGATTTCATGCCGCCAATCGTGGGATTCCGCGGCCGTGAGGATCAACGATGGATCACGTCATGCTCCGGTAAGCCGGCCTTACCGCCGAGAGCCGGGCTCTGCTCCATCAGCTCCTGAGACTCCCGAGGTCCTGTGCGACCCGTGCGAGGGACCTGATGAGTTCGTTGTCGGTCTCGCTGCTGCTGTCCTCCTGCCAATCCGGGCCCGCCGAGGTTCTCGTAGTGAGTGCGGCGGGTCTCGGAGTGCGGGCGGTCGGCCGGGGTGAAGGTGGCCGGCCGCCCGAGGTGGCCATCGTCATCGGCCGCACCTGCCGCAACGTCTCACCGGCGGACGCGGGGGAGTACATCGCCGGATACACCGTGGCCAACGACTTCGGCCTGCACGACTTCCGCGACACCGACGCGGGGTCCATGCTGCGGGTCAAAGGCTCCGACACCTTGTGCCCGCTCGGCCCCGGCCTGGTCACCGGGTGGGACTTCCGCGGCAAGTACCTGCGCACCTACGTCAACGGCACCCTGGCCCAGGACGGCTCCACCGACGAGATGGAGTGGGACATGCACTACCTCGTCGCCGACATCGCCCGCACCATCACCCTCTGTCCTGGCGACGTGCTGCTGTCCGGCACCCCCGCCAACTCCCGCCCCGTGCGACCGGGCGACCTGGTCGAGGTCGAGGGCCTGGGACGGCTCGCCAGCCGCGTCGTCAGCGGCCCGACCGCGATCCGCACCGACCTCGGCGCCCAGCCCACCGAGTCGGAGGAGGTGCTGTCCACGGCCCTCGGCGGCGACTGGGAGTTCCGCGGCATCCGCTCGCCCAGGCGCCGCTGATGCCCCGTCATCCTCGTCGCCACGGAGCAGGAAGGGCCATGCAATGATCTCCGAGGACTGGGGCGCCCGCGCCGAGCGGTTGACCCTGCCCATCCATCACCACATCGACGGCGGCGACGAACCCGGCGCAGGCGCGACCTTCACGGTCATCTCCCCCCGCGACGGGCGCGTCCTGACCGAGGTCGCCGACGCCGGGCAGGCCGAGGTCGACGCCGCCGTCGCGGCCGCGCGCCGCGCCTTCGACCAGGGGCCGTGGCCGCGTCTGGCACCCGCGGAACGTGGTCGCGCGCTGCTCAGGCTCGCCGACCTGATCGAGGAACGACGTGCGGACCTGGCACTGACCGTCAGCCTGGAGATGGGCAAACCCATCAAGGACGCCTATGACATCGAGCTGCTCGCCGCCCTCTCCACCTTCCGCTGGTACGGCCAGCTCGCCGACAAGCTCACCGATGAGTCCCCGCACACGGCTCCCGACGCCCTGGCACTCGTCACCCGAGAGCCCGCGGGTGTGGTGGGCGCCGTCGTGCCCTGGAACTTCCCGCTCACCATCGCCTCGTGGAAGGTCGCCCCTGCCCTGGCGGCCGGTTGCACGGTCGTGCTCAAACCGTCGGAGTGCTCGCCGCTTTCGGCGCTGACGCTCGGACGGCTGGCCACCGAGGCCGGCCTGCCGCCCGGCGTGCTCAACGTCGTCGCCGCGGGCGGCCCGGCCGCCGGACGGGCGCTCGGCCTGCACCCCGACGTGGACGTGCTCGCGTTCACGGGCTCCACGGCCGTCGGTCGTCACTTCATGCGCTATTCCGCCGACTCCAACCTCAAACGGGTCTGGCTGGAGCTCGGCGGCAAATCCCCGAACATCATCCTGCCCGACGCCCCCGACCTGGACCGGGCCGCGGCCACCGCCGCCTGGGGCATCTTCTTCAACCAGGGCGAGATGTGCACGGCGCCCTCCCGCCTGCTCGTCCACTCCGCCATCGCCGACCGCGTGACCGAGGCCATCGTCACGCGGGCCCGCGAGCTGCGCGTGGGCGACCCGCTGGATCCCGCGACCGAGATGGGACCGCTGGTCGGTGAGGCCCACCTCGGACGGGTACTCGGCCACGTCAGGTCCGGCATCGAGGAGGGAGCCCGGCTGCTGGCCGGTGGATCGCGCCGGCGGACCGGCAGCTACCTGGAGCCCACCGTGTTCGATCGCGTCACCTCCGGCATGCGGTTGGCCCGCGAGGAGATCTTCGGGCCCGTGCTGTCCGTGCTCACCTTCGATGACCTGGACGAGGCCGTCGCGCTCGCCAATGCCAGCGACTACGGCCTGGCCGCCGGACTGTGGACGGCGGACCTGTCCACCGCCCACCAGGTCTCCCGAGCCCTGCGCGCAGGGACGGTCTGGGTGAACTGTTACGAGGAAGGTGACCTGACCGTGCCGTTCGGCGGTGTGAAACAGTCCGGCAGCGGCCGGGACAAGTCCAGCCACGCTCTGGAGAAGTACACCGAGCTCAAGACCACGTGGATCCGGCTGTGAGACCGCTGATCGCCATTTCCGCCCGATTCTCCGTCTCGGCCTCGGCGCTGCGCCACCACGCGGAGGTGAACGCCCGCGCGCTGGTCGAGGCCGTGTGGAGAGCGGGAGGCGAGCCCGTCTCGCTGCACCCGCACGCCCCCGGCGGCGTCGCCGACCCCGACGAGGTGGTCGGCCGCCTGGCCCGCTTCGACGCCGTCCTCCTGCCCGGAGGCGGCGACATCGCCCCCCACCGTTACGGTGCGCGTACAGTCCACCGGAGCGTCTACGACGTGGACGACGAGCAGGACGGCTTCGACCTGGAGGTGGCCCGCCAGGCCCTGGCCGCGGGGCTGCCGCTGCTGGCCGTCTGCCGCGGCCTGCACGTCCTCAACACGGTGCTCGGCGGCACCCTGGAGCAGGACATGGGCGGCACCGACCTGGACCATCGCCACGTGGTGCACCCTGTTGCCGTGCTGCCCGGATCGCTCCTGGAGCGGACGACGGGAGCGCAGAAGATGAGCGTGTCCTGCTACCACCACCAGCGGGTGTCGCAGGTGGGAGAGGGACTGGTCGTCACGGCCGAGGCCGCAGACGGGACGGTCGAGGCGCTCGAAGGCCCCGACCTGGCCTCCTGGTCCGTCGCCGTGCAGTGGCATCCGGAGGACAGTGCCCGCGAGGCGGAGACGCAGCAAGCGATCTTCGACGCCTTCGTCCGCGCGGCCTGCTCCTGATCAGCCCTCCCGCGGGGCCTGCCGGCGGCGTCCGCTGCGACGGGGGGCGGGCTTGGCGCCGTCCAGCAACGCCAGCCGGCGCTCCTCGCCCTTCTCCTCCACCTGCAGGACGACCTGGCGCAGCCCGGTCGCCAGGGCGCGGCAGGCGTCGTCGTCGAGGCGGGAGGTGACGAACGACTCCTCCGCGTTGAAGTCGGGAAACACTCGTCTCATGAGCTCCTCGCCCTCGCCGGTGAGGCTGAGGAGCAGCAGTCTGCCATCAGAGGGATGTTCGGAGCGCCGGACCAGCCCACGCGACTCCAGCGTGCGGATCACACCGGTCAGCGTGCCCTTGGAGATGCCGGCCTCCTCGGCAACGTGACGGCTCTCCGACTCGCCCCAGATCCAGATCACCCACAGCACCACGAAGGCGGTCCACGTGAGGTCGCTGCTCCTCAGGACCGCGTTCTCCAGGTGCTGACGGACCGCCGCGGCGGCGCGGTAGATGTTGGCCACCACCGCCATGCGCTCGTGACTGACCGGCGTACCGCCGAGCTTCGCCTCGACCAGCTTCTCCGCCTCGGTGATGGACCGTTGCCCGGGCACGTGCGACCCTCCCTACGCCAGGAAACCGAAAAACCGTTCGGGCTCAAAGTATAGGTCCAGGTCGCCGGTCTGCCGCGAACTAGGAGTTGACCGCATTTTTGCAGTGGGCCGCGGATCGCTCTGGGCCGCCGGCTCCTCGCGCACAGCGATAGTCTGAAAGGTGAACGCATTGCGCCGTTGCATCGGGGGCGAACAATGGCTGCGACGAAGAAAATCCTGATCATCGTCACCAACGTCGGCGAGTACGAAAAGGTCGGCCTGCGGACCGGCCTGTGGCTCGGGGAGTTGACGCATTTCTGGGACGTCGCCGAGCAGGCGGGGCTGTCCATGGAGATCGCGAGTCCGCTCGGCGGGAAGATCCCGCTGGACCCGGAGAGCCTGTCCCACGAGGTCCTGGCCGAGCTGGGCACCGAACAGCGCTACCGGGACCGGAGATACATGGACCTGCTGGAGGACACCAAGAAGATCTCAGAGGTGAGCCTCGACGACTACGACGCCATCTATCTCACCGGGGGCCACGGGGTCATGTTCGACTTTCCGCAGAGTCGGGATCTGGAAGATCTGATGGCCCGCTTCTACGAGACGGACAAAATCGTCTCCACCGTCTGCCACGGTGGCACCGGCCTGCTCCAGGTGAGACTCGGCAATGGTGACCCCCTGGTCAGAGGAAAGCGGGTCACCGGATTCTCCTGGTCAGAAGAAGAGCTGGCCGACCGGGCGGATGCCGTCCCCTACAACCTGCAGGAGGAGTTGGAGAAGCTCGGGGCCGACTACAGCACGGCCGGCAAGCCGTTCGAGCCGTACGTGGTCGAGGACGGACACCTGATCACTGGACAGAATCCGGGAAGCGCCAGGGGCGTGGCCCAGGCGGTGGTCAAGCAACTGACCGCCGTGGGTTAGCCCCGATGCCGGAGGGTCACGCGGAACTGGTGCACCGAGGGATCGTTGACGCGGAATGCCGGCCTGCCGGAAAGAGCGTTGACGAGCTCGACGGCGGCCTCTCGCCCGGCGGCCGCACGCGCCTCCACCGTCTGGCCGGCCATGTGCGAGTACACCGTGATGCCCTCGATGCCGCGCAGCACGCTGCCCTCCGGTAGCGGCTCGACCTCGCATACGTCGAGGGCGGCACCGGCGATGGTCCCGTCGCGGACGGCCGCGGCCAGGGCGTTCTCGTCGACGATCGCACCGCGTGCGGTGTTGACGAGCAGCGCGGTCGGCTTCATCAGGCTCAGTGCCCGGGCATCGATCAGGTGGCGGGTGGCGGGAGTCAGAGCGGTGTGGACGGACACGACGTCCGAGCGGGAGAGCAGGGTGTCGAGGTCGACGAACTCCACGTCAGGTGCTGGTGAGCCGTGGTCCGGTTCGATCGCGGTGCGGCACAGCACGGTCATCCCGAACGCGCGTGCCAGCGGCACCACGGCGCGTGCTGCCGCGCCGAACCCGACGAGGCCGAGAGTCGATCCCCGCAGCTCGTGTCCGTCCGTACGGGGCCATCTGCCTTCGGCGACGCCCACGGCCAGCTCGACCAGACGCCGTGATGCCGCCAGGATCGCACCCATCGTGAACTCCGCGACGGCATTCGCGTTGACGCCCGGCAGGTTGCTGACCAGGATCCCCAGCTTTGAGGCAGCGGCGACGTCGACCGAGTCGTAGCCCACACCCGACCGCACGACGGCCTTCAAGGTCGGCGCCGAGGCGAGGACGTCAGCCGTCATGGGCTCGTTGGCGATGAGCGCGCCGTCGACACCGTCAAGCAGACCGGCCAGCTCGTCGCGATCGCGACGCCCACGCAGCGGCGCGTGCACCGTCTCGTGACCATGTTCTCTCAAGTACACGTCGACCGGATCGCCCGGTTCGAGGTAGTCGGTGGTGATGAGGATGCGGGGCATCGGTCGAGCACTCACTTTCGGCGGAGACAGAGGCTGCGCTCGCCGGCACGGCGGCCGGAGCCGACCTCGCGGCGAGGCGGGCTTTCCGCGACGCGGTGGGACCCGGTGCCCGACGGGACGGACGCAGCCGTGGCGGCACTCGCAGAAACCTAATGGCGGGACCTCGGCGGGATAAACCCCCGCCGGCGAAAGGTCACCTTTCACCCCATCGGGTTCAGCCCAGTCGCTCAGGCAGTCGTTCGCTCATGAAGTCCAGGACCGCCGTCACCCGTGCGGGGACATGATCGGTGTCGGCGTGGAGCGCATACACGTCCGCGGCAGGTGTGGGAACGTCCGCCAGCACCTGCACGAGCCGCCCGTCCTTCAGCAAGGGGGCCACCTGCCAGGTGGAGCGCATGATGAGGCCGTGGCCCTCGAGCGCCCATCCGGTCACGATGTCGCCGTCGTCGCTGGACAATGTGCCATCGACCCGGACCCGGAACTCATCCGGACCGTGCCCGAAGCGCCACAACGTGTAGTCGCCGGAGTTCTCGCGAAGCAGGATGCAGTTGTGGTCGGCGAGTTCGTCCACCGTTCTGGGCTCACCGTGCTCATGCACGTACGCCGGGGACGCGCACACCACGCGGCGATTCTCCGCGAGCCGCCTTATCCGCAGTGTCGAGTCGTGCAGCGGGCCCACGTGAATCGCCACGTCGAACTCCCGCCTATGAGGACTGACGGGAAGGGGCGTCGTGGTCAGCTGAACGTCGAGACTCGGATGACGCGCTCCGAACTCGCCCAGCAGCGGGCCGACATGCGCCCGTCCGATGCCGAGAGTCGACTCCACGACCAACGACCCCCGGAGGTCCGCGGAGCCGCCGGAGATCTCCTCCTCCAGCCGTTGGACGTCCGTGAGGATCGGGCCGATCCCCTTCGCGAGAACGGCTCCTTCGGACGTGAGCACGAGTTTCCGGGTTCCCCGATGAACGAGTTGCACACCGAGGCGCTGCTCCATCGCCGCGAGACGTTTGCTCACCACCGGAAGGGAACGCCCCAGTCCGCGTGCGGCCGCCGTCAGCGTCTCACTCGCGGCGATGACCGTGAAGAATCTCAGGTCGTCGACAGACTCTGGCACAGCCGACCTCCGCCACGCGCCTTACCTGCTGCGAAAGCCTACCTTGCTCGAAGAAGCCTAGGTCCCGGGTGGCGACCTGCGTACGTTGATGATCCCGGCCGGTCGATCTACGGTTTCACCGTCGCGACCGAGCGGTTCGACTTCGCCAGCGCCGCCTGCTTCACGGGGTGCTCGGTCCGTTGCCGGATCTCGACCTCGATGCCCTACTGGGACTCGTCCTGCACCCCGACCTGTTCGACGTCGTCGTGGCCGGCGATCTGTTCGGCGGCGAAGACACCGGACCTCGGTGGCGTCGCCACCACCGTCCGACTGGGAACCGCGATCGCGGAACGGCTCCAGGCCCCGGAGGTCGTCGGGTGACGGCCTGTGCGTGTGGACGGCCAGGTCTGCGGCGTCGTCTATCACCGCTGCGCCCGCCTGCGAGTCCCCCGATCAGGGGACGGGTCTCCCCGGTTGGTGTGATGAGCGCCACTCGGCTGAGCCCTAGCGTGAGACGAGGCGAAAGCCCATCGCGGTCCGTTCGAGACATCGAGTCGGCGACATTCAGGGCGGCCAGGGCCCGAGCGGAGATCGCCGAATGGAATTCGTACTCAACCGTGCTCATGGAACCGGTCCCGGAATCCTCTTGAGCCTCGGTTGACCGGTCGCGAAGCCGAGCGGCTCCGTCAAAGCTGGGAGGAAGCGTACATGCTGGCTGCGTTGGGCTTTGGGTCCATCGGTGTCTTCACCGTATTAGTGATGACCAAGAGGATCTCCGCCGTTGCGGGTCTGATCCTCATCCCCACGGTGTTCGGCCTGCTCGGGGGGTTTGGCGGGGATCTGGGGGACATGATGGTGTCCGGGGTCGTCGACACCGCGCCCACGGCGGTGCTGCTGACCTTCGCCCTCCTCTACTTCCTCGTGATGACCGAGTGCGGCCTGTTCGAGCCGCTCATTCGCAAGATCCTTTCGATCGTCGGCGAAGATCCCGTCAGGATCGTGGTGGGGACCGCGATCCTCATCATCTGCATCGGCCTGGATGGTGACGGCTCCACGGCGGCCTTCGTCGTCATCACGTCGATGTATCCGATCTACCGTCAGGTCGGGATCAATCCGCTGATCATCGCGATGCTGCTCGCCATCATCTGTCCGACCCTCAACTGGATGCCGTGGGGCGGCCCGGCCGCGCGGATGGCCGTCTCGCTCGACATCGAGGTCGCCGACGTGGTTCTCCCGATGTTGCCGGCGCTCGTCCTCACCCTCGCGGCCGCCCTCGTCTTCGCGTATTTCGTGGGACGCGGCGAACGGCGCAAGCTCAGCGCCCGCAAGGCCCAGGCCACCCTTGCGGACGAGGGCGGGGAGGCGGGCATCGGTGAGCCTCGTACGCCGATTCCGACGAAGAATGTCTGGTTCAACCTCGCGCTGACGATCGCCTTCATCGTCAGCATGGGCATCGAACTGTTGCCCCTGCCGGCGCTGGCCATGATCGCGTTCTCCATCGCGGTCACGGTCAACTGGCCCGACCTGCGCGTGCAGAACGAGAAGCTGAAGCCTCACGCCGGGACCGTGGTCATGGTGATCTCGCTCATCCTCGCGGCAGGCGCCTTTTCGGGCATCCTCAACGACAGCGGGATGGTCAAGGCCATGTCCGACGCCCTTGTCGCCCATCTGCCGGAGGCCTGGGGCGGTGGTTTCGCCTTCGTCACCGCCCTGGTCTCGGGGCCGCTGCTGTTCATCCTGTCCAACGACAGCTTCTACTTCGGCGTTGTCCCCGTCCTCGCGAAGACGGGTTCGGCGTACGGCATTCCGCCCGAGGTGATTGCTCATTCCGTGCTCCCCGGAATCTACCTTCACACGCTGAGCCCGCTGAGCGCGCCGATCTACCTCGTTGCCTCGCTCTTGCGCACGGATTTCGGGTCCTTGCAGCGCTTCGCCCTCCGGTGGGCCATCGGCATCACTCTGACGGCGATCGCCGCGGCCACGATTACCGGCGCGATCTATGCCATCTGAGCCCGCGCCCACGGATGTCATCAACCAGTCGGATTCCAGGAGTAGACAATGCGCTTCATCAGTTACGCCGGCGGAGACGGGCAGGGCGTCGGGATCAAGTCCGAAGGGGGGTATCGAGGACTCCCGATCTCTGAGCTCGGTGGCGATCTTCAGTCGTTCCTCGGCAAGGAGTCCGGTCTCGCGGACCTGGCGGGGCTTCTCCGTGGTGCACCTGAGTTCGCACTGTCGGACGTGACCCTGCTGCCGCCGATCCTGCGGCCCGAAAAGATCTTGTGCATCGGACTGAACTACCGATCGCACTCGGAGGAGAGCGGATTCGAAGTCCCGGAATATCCGGCCGTGTTCGCCAGGTTCGCGAACGGCCTCGTCGCGCATGGTGCCCCGTTGGTTCGACCCAGCGCATCCGACCTACTCGACTATGAGTGCGAGCTCGCCGTGGTGATCGGCAAGGGCGGACGTCATATCGCCGAGCACGAGGCGCTCGACCACATCGCCGGCTATTCCGTCTTCAACGACGGGTCGGTCAGAGACTTCCAGGTGAAGTCGCAGCAATGGACGATGGGCAAGGCGTTCGACGCCACCGGCGCGTTCGGGCCCGAGTTGGTGACCGGCGACGAACTGCCTGACGGCTGCGCCGGACTGCGCATCCGGACCATCCTCAACGGCGAGGTCCTGCAGGACGCCAACACCGAAGACATGATCTTCGACGTGCCCACGTTGGTCGCCATCCTCTCTGAGGCGATGACCTTGGCGCCGGGTGACGTCATCGTCACCGGCACCCCCAACGGCATCGGTGCCTTCCGAGACCCGCAGGTCTGGTTGCGGCCGGGCGACGAATGCACGATCGAGATCGAGCAGATCGGGACCCTGACCAATCCGGTCGTCCAGGAGCCGACGAGGTGAGGCACAGATTCGACAGCCACAGAGAAGCCACAGAGAGGAAAGGCCGTTGATGAGCGCCGTCGCCGAGCGGTTCGCAGAGATCGTGGGGAACGCGAATCTCCTCGCAGGCGAGATGATTTCGCAGGATTACACGCATGACGAAGCCCTGACCGCCGTCCCGCAGCGGCCCGCCTTCGTGGCGCGGCCGAAGAGCGCGGAGGAGGTCGCGGCTCTGCTCCTGAGCGCGGGGGAGCACGGCGTTCCGGTCACCGCACGGGGCTCGGCCACGGGCCTTTCGGGCGCGGCGCGGCCACGGCCGGGCGGGTTGGTGATCTCCTTCGAGCGCATGAACGCCGTACTGGAGATCGACACCGAGAACCACGTCGCGGTGGTACAGCCGGGCATCACCCTCGCCGACCTGGACGAGCGGACCGCCGCGGCCGGACTCGCCTACACCGTGTATCCGGGCGAGTTGAGCGCGACCGTCGGCGGAAACGTCGGGACGAACGCGGGCGGGATGCGGGCCGTCAAGTACGGGGTGACGCGGCACAACGTCGTGGGACTGCAGGCGGTGCTGCCGACCGGCGAGATCATCCGGACCGGTGGCAAGATCGCGAAGATCTCGTCCGGGTACGACCTGACCCAGTTGATCGTCGGCTCCGAGGGCAGTCTCGCCATCGTCACCGAGGTCACCGTGAAGCTCCACCCGCGACTGCCACACGGAGCGACGGTGCTGGCCCCCTTCACGACCGTGGACGAGGTGCTGAAGGGCGTCACCACGATCATCGCCAGCGGAATCGCCCCGCACATCCTCGAGTACATCGACGAGCGGACCCTTGGCGCGATCAGCGACCATCTGAACCTCGACCTCGGCATTCAGGCCGCGGTCCGGGCTTCCGCGGCGGCCTACCTGATGGTGGCGCTGGAGAGCCGCGACAAGGACCGCCTGCAGGCCGACGTCATGGAGCTCGGTGGCCTGCTGCTCGATCTCGGCGCGATGGACGCGTACGTGCTCGAGGGTGCCGCCGCCGGCAAGCTCGTCGAGGCACGCGAGAAATCCTTCTGGACGGCCAAGGCGATCGGCGTCGACGACATCATTGATGTCGTGGTCCCGCGGGCTGCGATGCCGGAGTTCCTGCGCCGGACCGAAGACCTCGTGCTCTCGCACGACGCCGCCGTGGCCGGATGCGGTCACGCCGGGGACGGCAACGTCCACCTCGGCCTCTTCTGCCCGGACGCCGAGAAGCGGAAGAGGCTCCTGACCAGGATCTTCGCGCTGGGCATGGAGCTGGGAGGAGCGATCTCCGGTGAGCACGGCATCGGACAGACCAGGTCCGAGTACTTCCTCGAGCTTGAGGACCCAGCGAAGATCGCGCTGATGCGTCGGATCAAGGCGAGCTTCGACCCCGCCGGAATCCTCAACCCGGGCATTCTGCCGGTTGCGGAGGTGCGGCAGCGATGAGGATCAACGGTGCGCGGTCGCTGATCCGCACGCTCGTCGACGCCGGGGTGGACGTCTGCTTCGCCAACCCGGGCACGTCGGAGATGCACTTCGTGGCCGCGCTCGACGGCGTTCCCGAGATGCGGGCCGTGCTCGGACTGTTCGAAGGGGTCGCCACCGGCGCCGCGGACGGCTATGCCAGGATCGCGGGCAAGCCGGCCGCGACGCTCCTGCACCTCGGACCGGGTCTCGGGAACGGGCTGGCCAACCTGCACAACGCGCGTCGCGCGCACTCGGCGATCGTCAACGTGATCGGCGACCACGCGACCTATCACCAACAGTACGACGCCCCGCTCGAGTCGGACATCGAAGCCGTCGCCGGCACCCTCAACGGCTGGCTCCGCCGCTCCGAGCGCACCCAGGACGTCGGCGCCGACACCGCCGGCGCGGTCGCGGCCTCCCAGGACCCACCCGGCCAGATCGCGACACTGATCCTGCCGGCCGACGCCTCCTGGGGCGAAGGCGGCGAGCCCGCCGCACCCCTCCCGCTTCGGGAGCCTCAGCCCGTCGGCGCGGCCACCATTCGGCGGATCGCCGACGTGCTGACCGGCGGTGAGCCGGCGGCCCTGCTCATCGGAGGCAGCGCCTGCCGCGAGGCCGGTCTCCGCGCGACCAGCCGGATCGCCGCCGCGACCGGGGCGAAGACGTTCGTCGAGACGTTCCCCGCGCGCCTCGAACGCGGTGCCGGCCTGCCGGCCGTGGAGCGGCTCGCCTACCTCACCGAATCGGTCGTCCAGCAGCTCGACGGGATCAGGCACCTGATCATCGCCGGAACGAGACTGCCGGTGTCGTTCTTCGCCTACCCGGACAGGCCGAGCGACCTGGTTCCCGAGGGCGCCCAGGTCCACTTCCTGGCCGACGGTGGACACGACGTCCCGCGAGCGCTGCGAGACCTGGCGGACCTGGTCGCGGCGGAGACTCGGCCGGTGCTCCAAGAAGCCATCCGGCCCGATCTACCGTCCGGGCCACTGACCCTGCAGAGCTGGGCCGACGTGATCGGCGCGCTGCTGCCCGACCGCGCGATCATCGCGGACGAGTCGAACACCTCCGGTCTGCTGCTGCCGCGCGCCACCGCCGGTGCTCCACGGCACGATCTGCTGACCCTGACCGGTGGTGCGATCGGCTACGGCATGCCGGTGGCCACCGGTGCCGCCGTCGCCGCACCGGACCGGCCGGTCATCAACCTCCAGTCCGACGGCAGCGCGCTGTACACGATCTCGGCGCTGTGGACGCAAGCCCGGGAGAACCTCGACGTCACCACGGTGCTGCTGAACAACCGTGCCTACGCGATCCTGCGCCTGGAGCTGCAGCGCGTCGGCGTCCAGGGGCGTGGCCCCAAGGCCAACGAACTGCTCGACCTCTCCCGGCCCGACATCGACTTCGTCAAGATCGCCGAAGGAATGGGCGTTCCCGCGAGCCGAGCGACGACCGCCGAGGAGCTGGCAGCACAGTTCCGGCTCGCACTGGCCGAGCCCGGCCCGCACCTGATCGATGCGATCGTGCCGCCCCTGATGTAGGGCCGGATGGACCGAGACGCAAAACCGTTGATTCACCCTAGGAGACCAACAGACCATGCAGTACCCGACGCGTGTGCGCCCGGTGGATTTCGCAAGCCTCTCCGAAAGGCAGGAAGCGGTCCGGATCAAGATGGGTCCGTACGGCGAGGAGGGCGCCTCCGCCATGATGAAGACCTTTCTCAACTACCCCGAATTCGCCCGCTCCATCGGCAGGATCGGCACCAGGGTCACGTTGACCAGTGACCTTCCGAGACGTCTGGCCGTCATGGCGTCGTTGCGCACGGCCTGGCTGTGCGGTTGCGAATATCTCTGGGCGCATATTCGCGAGGAGGGCGTCGCGATCGGGATCACCGAATCCGAAGCCCGAGCGATCGCCACGGGTGAATATCGGGACGCGCTGAACAGCCTCGAAGAACACGTCGTCGAAGCAGTGGACGAGATGCACGACACGCATTATCTGAGCGAAGAAAAGTGGTACCGGATTGGCCGGCTCGGCCCGAATGCGGTCATGGACATCATGACGACCTACGGCTTCTTCGTCACACTCTCGGCCGCGGTCAACAGCATGGGCGTCGAGTTGGAGGACGGCCTCGCCGGGTGGGGAATGCCCAGGGACACGACCGTCACGGCCGGCACGGGCCTGACGGCTCTGCGCCGGATGCCCAAACGCGTCTTCGAAGCCGACTACGCGCTTCTGAGCCCTCAGCAGGTCGAGCAGGTGAACCGGCTGGGACGGCGCGGCAAGCCGACCACCTCGAAACTCCAGAAGGCCATGATCAACTACCCCGAGTTCCTCAAGTCGATCGCACCCTTCGGCAAACGCGCGATCGACGACACGTGCCTGCCCTCCCGGGTGTGGCAGCTCGCGGCCATGCGTACGGTCTGGCTGTGCGACAGCGAGTATCTGTGGTCACAGCACCGTAAGGCGTGCCTGGCGTTGGGCGTGACCGACGAGGACCTCGCCGGTGTGGCCGAGGGCCCGCGGAGCGCGTCGCTGAAGGGCTTCGACCGGGTCGTCGTCAGCGCCGTGGACGAGATGTACCACCACAACCGCGTCTCCGATGAGAACTGGAACGAGTTCGACCAGTTCGGCTCGGAGGGAATCACCGACTTGATGCTGGTCCACGGACTCTACGTCCTTCAGTCCTGTCTCGCGCGTAACTTCGGGACGACCCTGGAGGAGAACACGATCGGTTACCTGCCCGAGCTCGAGCAGTTCCGTGAGGGTCAGCAGAGGGGGAACCGTGCCTGATCTCCGATCACAGGATTGGTTCGGCGGCGAGGGGGCCAAGGGCTTCACCCACCGGAGCTGGGTGCGGAGCCGTGGCGTGCCGAAAGACCATTTGGACGGTCGCCCGGTCATCGGCATCTGCAACACCTGGTCCGACCTCACCTCGTGCAACTCGCATTTCCGCGAGCTGGCTCAGCACGTTCGCGAGGGCATCTTGGAGGCCGGCGGCGTCCCCATGGAATTCCCCGTCATCTCGACAGGAGAGACGCTGACCCGTCCCACGGCCATGTTGCTGCGCAACCTTGCCAGCATGGACGTCGAGGAGACGTTGCGAGCCAATCCGCTTGACGGCGTGGTGCTGATGATGGGCTGCGACAAGACCACGCCCGGGCTGCTGATGGGCGCCGCCAGCGTGAACCTCCCGACGATCGGCCTGTCGGCCGGCCCGATGCTCAACGGGAGTTTCCGCGGCCGGCCCTTCGGCATCAAGGACGCCTGGAACCTTGCCGCGGACCTGCGTGCCGGCCGCGCGAGCATCGACGACGTGGAAGAAGCGGAGTCCTGCCTCAACCGCACCGTCGGCGTCTGCAACGTGATGGGCACGGGCTCGACCATGGCGGCGATGGTGGAGGCGATGGGCGTCGGACTTCCCGACAACGCGGCGATCCCCGCGGTCGACGCGCGCCGCCGGGTACTCGCACGGATGGTGGGACGCCGCATCGTCGACATGGTGCGCGAGGACCTCACGCTGGACAAGGTGCTGACCCGGGAGGCCTTCGAGAACGCGATCAAGGTCAACGCGGCGATCGGTGGATCCACCAATGCCGTGATCCATCTGACCGCGATCGCACGGCGCATGGAAGTCCCGCTGGTCATCGAGGACTGGCACGCGATCGGCCAGGACATCCCGACGCTGGTCAATGTCCAGCCATCCGGCACGTACCTGATGCAGGACTTCCACGAGGCCGGGGGACTACCGGCGGTCATTCGGCAGATGTGCGAAGGTGGGCTGCTCAACGGTGACGCCTTGACCGTGACCGGCAAGAGTCTTGCGGAGAACAACGACCAGGCGAAGTGCCACAACCGCGACGTCATCTTCACGCTCGACGACCCTTTCAAGGCGCATTCGGGGATTGCGGTCCTGCGCGGAAACCTCTGCCGGGAGGGTGCGGTCATCAAGCCATCCGCAGCGGAGCCGCGCCTGCTCGAGCACCGTGGCAAGGCCGTCGTGTTCGAAGACCAAGACGATCTCAACGCCCGCATCGACCACCCTGACCTCGAGGTCGATGCCGACTCGGTCCTGGTCCTCAAGAACTGCGGGCCCAGAGGCTTCCCTGGCATGCCCGAGCTGGGCATGATCCCGATTCCGGCCAAGCTCCTGGCTCAGGGGGTCAGGGACATGGTCCGGATCTCCGATGCGCGCATGAGTGGCACCGCCTTCGGTGCGGTCGTCCTCCACGTTTCCCCGGAAGCGGCGGCCGGCGGGCTGCTGGGCGTCGTACGTGACGGCGACGTCATCGAACTCGATGTCGCCCGTCGCCGGCTCGAACTCCTGGTCTCCGGCGAGGAACTGGCGCGGCGCTTCGGCGAACGGTCTGCTGCTGAGCCGAAGGCGACGCGCGGCTACGCGAAGCTCTACATCGACACCGTCAACCAGGCCCACGACGGCTGCGATCTCGACTTCCTGGTCGGCAAGACCGGCAGCGACGTCCCACCCAATCAGCACTGAACCGCCGCGGCGGTACGAAGGGAACGGCATTGAACGCGACAATCCCTGACCGGGAATCGATCAGGATCTACGTGCCCCAAGGCTCCCTCGGTGTCGGGCTCTTCCCGGAGGAGATCGACTACGGGTTGGCACGCGAGCCCCATGTGATCGCCCTGGACGCCGGCTCGACCGACAGCGGTGCGGCCTACCTGGCCACCGGGACGTCCAAGAACGACCGGGGCTCGGTCAAGAAGGACCTCGAACTGTTGATGGGTGCCCGGCAGAAAGCGAACATTCCGCTCCTCATCGGCACGTCCGGCCAGGCCGGAGGCGATCTGAACGTCAACTGGACCCGCGACATCGTCCTGGAGATCGCCCGTGAGAAGGGACACACGCCGAAGATCGCGCTGCTCTACTCCGAGCAGGAACCGAAACTGATCAAGCAGAAGCTCACCGAGGGCGGGATCTCCAACCTCCCTCCGCTGGGCGACCTCGATGAAGCCACCATCGATCGGTGCCTTCACATCGTCGCGCTGATGGGGCCGGAGCCCTACTTCGCGGCGCTGGAGGCGGGCGCCGACATCATCATCGGAGGTCGGTCCTCCGATCCGGCGGTGATCGGGGCGTTCGCGCTGTGGAAGGGCGCGCCGGCCGGGCCGAGCTGGCACGCGGGCAAGATCGCCGAGTGCGGTGGCCAGGCAACGACGGCCAACACCGGACAGCGTGGGGTGCTTCTCGAGATCGACGCCGACGGGTTCGAGGTCGAGCCGGTCGATCCGCGGTTCAAGGCGACGGTCGAGGGCATCTCGGGACACCTCCTGTACGAGAACAAGAACCCGTGGCTGCTGACCGAGCCGGGGGGCGAACTCGATGTCACCGAGTGTGAATATGTCCAGTTGACCGAGTCGAAGGTGCGGGTGACGGGATCGACGTGGGTTCCGCGGCCCTACACGATGAAGCTGGAAGGCGCCTCCGGAGACCTGTTCCAGACGATCATGATCGTCGGGATCGTCGACCCCGACGTGCTCGCCGAGCCTGCGGCGTTCCACGACATGATGCTGGCGACGCTGACCGAGCGTGCCATTTCGGCCACGGGCCTGGGTAGGGACGACTTCGGCATCTCGCTGCGCATGTACGGCTGGAACGGGGTGAGCGGAATGGCGCCGCCTCCCGGTTCGGTCCCGCTCGAGATCGGCATGATGTGCGTCATCACCGCCAGGACCCAGGAGCTGGCAAGCCACATCGCCAAGGCCTGCAACCCGTACTTCTTCCACATGCCGCTGCGCCTGGGCATGGAGTTGCCCAGCTACGGCTGGCCGTTCACGCCGGGCGAGATCGATCGCGGGCGCGTCTTCCAGTTCGTGCTCAACCACGTGGTCAGCGTCGATGACCCCCTGGAACTGGTTCGAATCGAGATGCTCGATGAGCTGAAAGTGAAGGTGGCAGCCGATGCCTAAGGTCAGTGAGGTCTGTCATCACGTCAGGTCGAAGGTGGCGGGCCCGTTCTGGGTCACCATCGACCTGATGTTCGACGGCCAGGAGAACTACGATCGCTACGCCCAGAGCCCTTCGCTGAGCGCCGACTCGATCGCGGCGATCTATGGGATCGACCCGGGCACGATCTCTCTCTACCCGATTCCGCAGATGAAGGTCTTGAAGATCTCCTACCCCAGGCGATCGCCTCAGGGTGGTGTCGAGGAGCGGGACCTGCACTCCGGGCAGCAGTACGCCTACCTCCTCGATGTCGAGCTCACGTGATGTGCCGACGACTGGGGGAGGGGGAATGGCATGACTCAGGCATTCGGTGACTATCAGCTGGAGATCTACTTCAACGCTCTGAGCGGGCGCGTCTCCGATTTCCCGATGGACTACGCGACCCTCGAAAGCCGAGCGGTCGCCGCGCTCGACCCGTCGTTGCGGTCCTACATCGCCGGCGGCGCAGGGGATGAGGCGACCCAACGTCGCAATGCCGACGCCTTCGCTCAGTGGGGGGTGGTGCCCCGGATGCTGGTCGGTGCCATCGACCGGGATCTGTCGGTGACGGCCTGGGGACATACCTTCCCCACACCGGTCTTCATGGCGCCGGTCGGTGTGATCGGCCTGGTGCCCCCTGACCGGCACGGTGATGTCGCCGTCGCCCAGGCGGCGGCCGCCACCGGTGTGCCGGCGATGTTCTCCACGCTCATGGAGGATCCGCTGGAGGACGTCATCCCGCATGCCGGCGAAACTCCGAGCTTCTTCCAGCTCTACACGCCCAAGGATCGTGATCTCGCGGCCAGCCTGATCGAGCGCGCGGTTCAGGCCGGCTATCGCGGGATCACCGTGACACTTGACACGTGGATCCCCGGCTGGCGGCCGAGAGACCTGGCTTCGGGCAACTTCCCGCAACTACGCGGGCACGTGCTGAAGAACTACACCAGCGATCCCGTCTTCCGCCGGCTCGTCGGTTCCAGCCAGGAGCCGCAGGCGATCGTGAGCACGTGGGCACGGATCTTCGGCAACCCACTGACCTGGGCCGACCTCGAATGGCTGCGCTCCCTGACCGATCTGCCGCTCATCCTCAAGGGCATCGCGCACCCGGACGACGCTCGTCGCGCCATCGACGCCGGCGTGGACGGCATCTACTGCTCCAACCACGGTGGCCGCCAGGCCAACGGCGGCCTCAGCGCCCTGGAGCTCCTGCCGGCGGTCGCCGCGGCCTGCGATGGCCGGGTCCCGGTTCTGTTCGACTCCGGGGTGCGCAGCGGGACCGACGTGGTCAAGGCACTCGGCCTTGGCGCCACCATGGTGGGCATAGGTCGCCCCTACGTCTACGGGCTTGCGCTCGGTGGCGTGCCCGGACTGATCCACCTGCTCCGGATGTTCCTGGCCGAGGCAGACCTGCTGATGGCCGTGAACGGCTACCCGAATCTCGCCGAAGTGCGGGCGAACATCCAGCGCGCGTCGGCGGCACAAGCATGACCACCACCGACATCGCCCTGGTCACGGGCGCGAACAAGGGCCTGGGCCACGAGATCGCGCGGCAACTCGCGGACCGCGGTATGCGGGTCTACCTCGGTGCCCGGGACGAGACCCGTGGCCTGGAGGCGGCCGATGATCTGGCCGCCGGCGGCGGCGATGTTCGATTCGTCCAGCTCGATGTCACCGACGC
Organism: Nonomuraea sp. NPDC050643; assembly: GCF_040654715.1. NCBI lineage: Bacteria > Bacillati > Actinomycetota > Actinomycetes > Streptosporangiales > Streptosporangiaceae > Nonomuraea > Nonomuraea sp. NPDC050643. The sequence goes on from NZ_JBFAIM010000015.1 coordinate 173,192, forward strand.
GGACTCGGTCACCGCCGCGGTCGCGACGATCGACGCCGAGTCCGGCCGCCTCGACGTCCTGGTCAACAACGCGGGCATCTCGAGCGAGATCGGCACCGCGGTCCCCGCCATCACCGCGGACCAGATGCGCGCCACCTTCGAGGTCAACGTCTTCGGCGTCGTCACCGTGACCTCGGCCTGCATCCCGCTGCTGCGCAAGTCGGCGAACGGGCGGATCGTCAACATGTCCAGTCGCCTGGGGTCGCTGACCGCCTTGAGCACCCCGGACAGCCGGCAGCGCAAGATCGGAGCACTCGCCTACAGCTCCTCCAAGGCCGCGCTCAACGTGCTCACGCTCCTGTACGCCGAGGCACTGCGAGCCGACGGCATCCAGGTCAACTCCGTCACTCCCGGCCGGGTACCGACCGACATCAATGCGTCCACCGACCGGCGCGGTGAACGCAGGCTGGCCGACGGTGCGGCGACTCCGGTCCACCTGGCCACGCTCCCCGCCGGGACCATGACGGGAACGTTTCGCGGGTCCGCGATCGACGAGTCGCCCGGGTGGTGACCGACCAAGCTCGGCGTCTTCCCTGACAAGGGCCGGACCGCCTCGTGCCGTGCTCACTCACCGGCCGGCCGCAGCCAGCCGCGCGACGCCCGCCAGGTCCCACGGCAAGTGGGACCTGGCGGTTCGACTCGACCTGGCGAACTCCAGGCGGATGACACTATTCGTCCAGTTCGTCAGTGACCCGGACGATGCCGTACCGGTAGGCGTAACGCACGGCGTGCACCCGATCGCGCAGCTTCAGTTTCGTGAGGATCCGTGACACGTGGGTCTTGACCGTTTCGTCGCCGATGTAGAGGGTCGCGGCGATCTCCTGATTGGTGAACCCCTCGGCGAGCAGCAGGAACACCTCGTGTTCGCGCGCGGTCAGCCGGGCCATCCCCGGTGGCAGCGTCTGGGTCGGCTGCGCGACCGGAGCGATCGCGTCGGCGATGCGTGGCGTGAGCCGCCGGACGACGGACGGGTCCACGTAGGAGTCGCCCCGAGCCGCGGCCCTGACCGCGGCGATGAGTTCCTCGGCGGGCAGGCTCTTGAGCACGAAGCCCTGCACTCCCGCGGTCAGGGCGCGATGCAGGTATTCGTCGCTGTCGTAGGTGGTGAGCATGAGGATTCGGACGCTGGTCAGTCCCGACGCCCTGATCTCGGCTGCTGCCGCGAGGCCGTCGAACTTGGGCATCCGGACGTCGAGGATCGCCAGGTCCGGGCGCAGCCGGAGCGTTTCTGAGACCGCGGCGCGCCCGTCTGCGACCTCGGCCACGCACTCCAGGTCCGGCTGGGTACTGAGGATGGCGCGCAACCCGGAGCGGAAGGCCGCGTGATCGTCGGCGATGAGTATGCGAGATGTCACTGGGCCTCTCCTGACGATGACGCGTCGAAGCATACGCTCACCCTGGTCTCCCAGGTCCTTCCGCTGCCGTCGGGTCCGTATGAGACGGTGCCGCCGAACAGGGCCACCCGGCTTCGGATCCCCACCAGCCCACGCCCGGCCGAGGGACGGTCGGCGCGCTCTGGCCGTGGTCCGATGCCGTTGCGCACGCTCAGCACCACGCAGTCCTCGCCGAAGTCGAGATCGACGTCCACCGTAGTCCCGTCTCCGTAGCGCAGCGCGTTGGTCAGCATCTCTTGGGCGATCCGGTACAGCGCGATGTCGACAGAACCGGACAACCTGCGCGGCATCCCGGCCACCTGGAACCGGATGGCCAGGCCCGACCGCCGGACACCGTCGAGCAGCTCGTCCAGATGGCCGAGGCCGACCTGGCTGGTCGAATCGGAGGTCCTGTGCAGGATGTCGAGCACCCGGCGGAGGTCGAGCATCGCCGATCGGCTGGACGCCTCGACGGCCGTGAGCGAGTCGATGATGTCCGGATCGGCGAACTCGGGCCGAGCGGAGAGCTTGAGACGAGCCGCACCCGTGTGCACACCGATCGCGCTCACGTGGTGGGAGATGACATCGTGCAGGTCACGCGCGATCGACGTCCTCAATCTCTCCGCGGCCCTCTCCATCTCGGCGGTGGCATCGCGCAACTCCATCTCGCGGCTGTGGTGCAGCTCCGCGAGGTAGCCACGGCGCGCTGAGGTGTACCGGCCGACCAGCCAAGGAATGAACGCGTCCTTCATGATCCCTGTGACGGCCGCGAGCATGTCGCCGGGACCGGCCACTGACTCCGCGATCGCCATTCCCGCCGCCAGCATGATGACGGCGCCGATGCTCGACCTGTCACGCAGCCAGGCACCCGTGCGGTACGCGGCGATCACGCCGCCGATCAGATCCCAGTCCGCGCCGGGAGTCGTCTGGAGCAGAACGGCCAAGCCGACAGCGGCGACCGCGTGCGCGGCGGCCACCTGCCCCGAGTATCGGGGAGGGAGCGCAAGCGCGGCATCCACGCACACAATGGCGACCAGCCCGCCGACCCGGAGCACGCCGGGCAGGGTGGGCGTCGCCACGACGAACATCACGACGTCGACCAGTAGGCAGGCAACGGCGATGAGCCGAGCCTGCCGTGCGAGCGACTGCATCACACCGGGCACTTCCCTTCGTCGCGCAGACCAGTGCGCAACGGGCGTACCGGCATTCTCAACATCGGCCATCTGCACCATCTACCATTGGCGCGCCGACGGATGAATCCCCCGATCAGGGGGCATGCCTCCCCGAATGGTGTGACGATCGCCCGGCACCGAAGTCTATAGGTTGGCGAAAACCCGGTCTTGTGATGGAGGGCCCGTGCCGTCGTACAACCTGTCCTCACTGCTCGAATCAAGCGCAGCCAGGTATCCCGACCGTGCCGCGATCGTTTTCGGCGAGACTCGCCTGACCTACGCCCAGGTCGACGGTGCGGCCAACCAGGTCGCCAACCTGCTGGTCTCCCGCGGTGTGAAGCCGGGCGACAAGATCGCCCTGATGATCCCCAACCTGCCGTTCTTCACGATCATCTACAACGGCATCCTCAAGGTCGGCGCCACCGTCGTGCCGCTCAACGTGCTGCTCAAGGGCCGCGAAGTCGCCTACCACCTCGGTGACTCGGACGCTGTCGCGCTGTTCGCCTTCCAGGGCACCCCCGAGCTGCCCATCGGCCGAGAGGCGTACGCCGGCTTCCAGGCCGCCGAGAGCACCAAGGACTTCTTCGTGGTGACCGCCGACCCGGCCGCGCCGAGCCCGATCGAGGGCACCGAGACCTTCGGCTCCGCCATCGCCGCGCAGCCGGCCACGTTCGACACGGTCGCCACCGACGAGGACGACACCGCCGTCATCCTCTACACCTCCGGCACCACCGGCCGGCCCAAGGGCGCCGAGCTGCGCCACCGCAACATGCGCGACAACGCGCTGGTCTCCGACCAGCTCTTCGGCGCCGACGAGACCAGCCCGGACACCTACCTGTGCGTGCTGCCGCTGTTCCACTCCTTCGGCCAGAGCGTCATCCAGAACGGCGCGGCCGCCTTCGGCGGCGTCGTGGTGATGCTGCCGCGGTTCGACCCGAAGGTTGCGCTCGGGCTGCTGCTCAAGGAGCGGGTCACCTTCTTCGCGGGCGTGCCGACGATGTTCTGGGGCCTGCTGGGCGCGCTCGACGAGAGCGTCGACGTGGTCACCATCGCCAGGAATCTGCGCACCGCCGCGGCCGGCGGCTCGGCGCTGCCGGTGGAGATCCACCACGAGTTCGAGAAGCGGTTCGGCGTCGTCATCGCCGAGGGCTACGGCCTCTCGGAGACCTCGCCGGTGGCGGCCTTCAAGCCGCGCGGCGCCGCCGCCCGAGCCGGCTCCATCGGCACCGCGATCCCCGGCGTCGAGCTCAAGCTCATCAAGCCGTCGAGCTGGGAGGAGATCGACTGGACGCCCGACGCCATCGGCGAGATCGCGATCAAGGGCCACAACGTCTTCAAGGGCTACTACGACCGCCCCGAGGCCACCGCCGAGGTGCTCACCGAGGAGGGCTGGTTCCGCTCCGGCGACCTGGCCAAGCGCGACGAGGACGGCTGGTACTACATCGTCGACCGGGCCAAGGAGATGATCATCCGCGGTGGCTTCAACGTCTACCCGCGCGAGATCGAGGAGGTCCTGCTCACCCACCCGGCGATCTCGCTGGCCGCCGTCATCGGCGTCCCGCACGAGTCCCACGGCGAGGAGATCAAGGCCGTGGTCGTGCTCAAGCCCGGCGTCACCGCCACGCCCGGCGAACTGGTGGAGTGGTCGAAGGAGAGGATGGCCGCCTACAAGTACCCCCGCGTCTTCGAGATCGTCGACGCCCTCCCCATGACCGCCACCGGCAAGATCCTCAAGCGCGAACTCTTGTAGCTGAACGACTCCCTCGTCCCTGCTTCTTCCGGCCGTAGCCCGCGGCGTACCGTCGTGAGCTGGAGTGCGCGGCGGCCGGCCGGGTGGCGCGCGATGAGCTGGTGCTTCATGAGGCCAAAGGAGGTCGCCTGACAGAAGTGTCGATCGCCCTGGTGACGAGTAGGGCGATCGGCTTGTCAACATGAGCCTGCCGATCCGGCTGAGATGGTTGGATCGGCTACGTGTCGAACACGAAGGCGAACGCGGCGACGCTCGTCATACTCCGCGGCAACTCCGGAAGCGGCAAAACGACCATCGCCAAAACCATCCAAACCCGACTTGGAAGAGGCACGGTCGCCAGGATCGGCCAAGACCAGCTCCGGAGAGAAATCCTGAAGGAATTGGACATCCAAGGAGGACTGGCGCCCGACTTCATCTGCCACATGGCCTCCTATCTCCTGGACAGGATGCCGGTCGTCCTGGTCGAGGGCATCATGGCCGGTACGCGCTACAAAGCCGCCCTCCAGACGCTCATCGACCAGCACCCAGGACGGACCCTGGTCTACTGGCTCGACGTCGAGTTCGCCGAAACCATCCAACGGCATGCCACGCGACCCCAGGCCACCGAATTCACACCCGAGGACATGGCCGGGTGGTACGTCCAAGACGACTGGCTCGGCCTGCCCGGGGAAGCCCTGATTCCTCAGGAGTCCTCGCTGGAAGAGACGATCCAGCGCATCTGCCGCGACATCGGCTTGCCCGCTCCCGGGCATGGCCGGATACGCATGCCCGGGCCGGGGCGTGAATTCACCGAGCGCGGCCGGTCAGGCCGATGACGGCCACGCCGTATCAGCCACATGGTTCCCGCACCTTGGGGCGACGGTGCACGTGCCAGACCCCGCGTTGTCGGGGACGACGATCACGATCGTGTTCGGCGAGCCGGTGAGCTCGTCAGGAGAGTCCAGGGTCGTTGCCGGTACAGAGCGGAAGATGCCGAGTCGGCGTCGTCATCGACGACACGGCCTACTTCACCGTGCACGGCTTCTCCAGCAACGGCAACGGCAACGACATGCCGGGACTGGTGAACCGCATCCGGACCCAGATGGCCCTCGCCGGGCTCGACTGGGTCGTCATGGGTGACTTCAACCGCGAGCCGGACCAGTTGCGTACCGGACTGAACGCCACTCCGCCGAGCAACGGCACCGTGATCACCGACGCGCCGTTCGACCCGGCCCGCGCGCAGGAGGAGGCACAGGAGTGGAAGCTGTACGCGATGCCGGAGTACAACGGCTACGTCCGCCTGCTCAGCCGGATCAGCGGCCACTACCTGGGCCAAGAGGGCGGGGCCCGCAACTCGCGTGTCGTGCAGTGGCCGCGCGAGTCCCCCGACCAGCTATGGCTGCCCACCTACCAGGGCGACGGCATCTGGACGCTGCGAAACCAGGTCACCGGCCAGATGCTGACGGCGCAAGCGGGCGGCGCGGCAGTTGTGGGCCGCGACTTCGACGATTCCGCCGCCCAGCGCTGGTTCCTGCAGAACCCGCAGACGGTGACCGGCGCGGTGGAACTCGGCCTGGCCGAGCCGACCACCACCACCCAGTTCGTCGTGGACGTACGCAGAGCGGAGACCGCAGAGGACACCCCGGCGGTCCTTGGCCAACCTCGTCGTCGGTGACCTGCCCCGAGCCCCGAGCCCCGGAGATCGAACACGAATTCCTTCCCTTCTGCCAGATGCTGTCGAGAGACATAGCACGACCGGCGTCCCAGTGGCGAGGAATGGAACGGTGCACGGTGCCTTTACGGCGCGCGACATTCTCAGGACAGTATTAAGACAGTGATCTGGCCGCCATGCTCTGGCCTCGACGTTTTGATTCATTCGTGCCCGCAGGCACGGCTATTCGGCTGAAGGCCGCTGAAACATCCATTATCTTTCCTCATGCTGTCGTGAATCTTTCGCAATCTGGACAGCCGCCGGATGTGGTTCAATCTCTTCGCGCGGAACGGTTGGGGTGTGCTATACATCTCGACAGCTATAAATCGACTGGCGAAACGCGAAGCGTAAGTTTCGGAATCGTGACTTGCCGTGGCAGCGCGGACGATCGTGCTGGCCCGGGAAACGCCGTGCAAAAGGCCGAGCCCGGCTAAGCTCGGCCGGTTTCTGCGCGAAGCCTGCTTCGGGGGCAGGGTCGCTCACCCATGAACAGCGGCAGGTCTCGTCCGACACGCCAACAACCTGGAGAAGGCTCTCAATGTCCATGCACGAACAGCAGTATCCCCCCGTCCACGATCACACGTCGCCGTCCGGCGCGGCCCCGGGCCGCCCCGCCGCCCTGACCCGGGCCGTAGGTGCCGCCATCGCCGCCGCAGCACTCAACCTGGTGAGCGCGGCCGGGATCCTCATCTCGGGGATGCAGGTGGTCCGGGAGCAGATCGCCTCGAGTTCCAGCGGCGAGACACGGGTCACCCCGGAGATGGTCGATCCCTCATCCGAGCGGGCCCAGTCGCTGCACACCATCTACTCCTCGATGGCGTACGGCACGATCTTCTGGTCTCTCGTGCTGATCCTGCTCGCATGGCTGGCGCTGCGCGGCGGTCGCGCCACCCGGATCTTCTCGGTGGTGATCCTCATCATCTCCCTGCTGGTGAAGGCCCTGGACCTGCTCATCGCCATGCCGGTCCTGGCGCTGATCTGCGACGCGCTCTTCGCGGTGGTGGCGCTGGCCGCGATCGTGCTGCTCTTCCGGTCCGGCAACACCGCCAACCGCCGCAGGACGAGATAGGACCAGTCCTCACAGCCGGCGTGGAAAAGGTGCGAGGCGATCCTGCCGACGGTGGGGACACCGCAGTACGGTTCCCATCGTCGGCATGCACTCGGACCTTGCGCGCCCGCTACCCGCAGCACACCACCGATCACCCCGACGACTTCGAGGGGTGGTTGGAACCAACCCGGTTCGTCTTGCTCAGTTGAGAAAGAAAAGGTGCTCAATTGGGCGATCGGGGCAGGAACGGCACTCGAAGAGGTACACATCGCCCCCGCCCGACACCATCAGGCCGTGCGGGCTCTCTGCGGCCGCGGCTCGTTCGGACTCCGAAAGGTAGATTTTCGGTCCGCTGTCGTCGTCAGGTCGGTCTTCCACCGGGAGCCAGGTCCGCCAGGACTCTCCGTCGAATTCAGCATGCGTCACCGTCAGAAGATGGTGGCTGGGCTGCCCGCATCTCTCACAGCTGAACCAGGTCGTTGAGCCGTTCCATCCGCGCGGATGACCACCGACTTTGGTGCCGGGGGCCGTACTGAGATGGTAGAAGTAATCCCACCCGGAAGCCTCCTCCAACCGGCGTACTCGGTCGTCGATCTCGTTGCGCAGTTCCTGCGGTATGTCGTCCCAGTCGGGGTATTCCGTCACCTGCTCCGGGTGCACCACGCAGGGAGTGGGAACGTGACCCTCGGGAGCGTCAGCGGGCTCCGGGGGCGCGAGGAGCACCTGGCGGACGTCTGCCGTGTTCCTCCAGTGCACCTGCGGCAGGGGGCAGCGCTCGGCGGGCTCCTCTCCGTGGTTGAACGGGCACCACAGCACTTGGAGCAGATCGCTTCCCTGCGGGAACGGCACACCAGGCGCGTCCGCCGCGTAGAGCTGCACGACCGGCACCATGGGCACCACGGCCTCGTGACGGGTGGCATCCTCCAGGCCGTCGTCGTAGTAGTGCTCCTCGGCGCACAAGGGCCACGGTTCGTCGGTGGGCCACCTCAGCGGCCCACCGACAGAGCTGTCCTCGTATGACGGGGTTCCCACACGTGGATGCAGGCGGAGCGCGTTTCTACCGAGCGGCTGCAACTCGGGACAGAGTTCTTCCACAGCAAGTGGCCGAGGCGGAGTATGACGGGCCATCGTTCACTCTTCCGATGAGAATATTCCCTTCCGGACGCGACGACCTTACCGACTGACTCCGACAGTTCCGGCGCACTGATGGTGCCGCCGCTGGGCAAGGTCGGGTGGCGAAACGGACTCACGCGTGGCTGAACGGCTACGGCGCCGCACCGAAAAGGATCGCAAGGTCGCAGACTTCGCCGCTATCTCGCCGCAATGTTCGTGAGGGTACAGACGTACGCTTTTCTGCTGGTGGAACACCCGCGGTGGCCGGTGTCGGAAGGACGGCTTGCGAGTCCGTGGCGAGATGGCATCGCGATCGCCCTATGGGAGCGGTGGGCGTCGAGTTCCGCGGGCCCTATGGGAGGAAACCCATGGACGGTGGGCAGGCAGCCGTACGGGCAGAGTTCGCCTGACGGTGCGGGGGCCTGCTTGAAGCGGTTCTGCTGCCATGACGGCCAATCCGTTGCCGCCGGACAGGGCACCAGGAGATGCCGCCCGAAGGCAACGCGGGTCAGCGGACCTGGCGGATGGGCAGGACGGTCAGGGCGCCGAGGACGGCGAAGCCCAGGGCGGCGGTGAAGGCTGCGGGGTAGTTCTGGGTTCCGCCGCCGATGGTGAGGAAGAGCGGGGCGATCAGCGGCGCCAGCGACTGGGGGAGTGAGTTGGCGATCTGGAAGACGCCCAGGTCCTTGGCCGCGTTGTCCGGGTTGGGCAGGACGCGGACGACCAGCGCCATGTCGACGGCCATGTAGGTTCCGGTGCCGAGTCCGAGGATCGCCGAGCCGATCAGGTATTGGGGGTAGGTGGTGGTCCAGCCGAGTGTCAGCAGGCCGACGCCCATGATGAGGGAGGCGACGAGGACGAAGATCTTGCGGCGCCCGGTCCGATCGGACAGCCAGCCGCCGAGCGTGGCGGTGGTCACGGAGGCCGCGGTGAAGACCAGCGTGGCGATGAAGACCAGTGACACCGCCTCGGCGGGGCTGTAGCCGAGCCGGTCGGTGATGACGTAGAAGCCGAAGGTGATTTTGAAGGCGTTCCCGGTGAAGATCAGGAAGCGCCCGGCGAAGGCCCAGCCGAAGTCGCGGTGGGCGAAGGGGTTGACCCACAGGCTGCGCAGCAGGTCAAGCAGGCGGAACGGACTGAGCGTGCCGGGGTCGGCGGGACGGTCGGGTAGGAAGACGATGAGCAGCCCGAGGGCGACGAAGGCGAACAGGCCCGGCAACAGGAACATGAGCGACGTGCTGCCGACGGCCATCGCGGTCAGGGCGGTGCCGACCAGGACGCCGATGTTGCTCATCGGGCCGAGGATGCCGGAGACCCGGCCGCGCTGCTTCTCGGGCACGTGGTCGGGGATGATGGCGTTGAGCGCGGCCTGCGCGGCGTTGTAGCCGACCTGGGTGACGCACCAGCCGAGCAGGATCGTCGGTACGTTCTGCGCGATGGCCATGATGAGCAGCCCGACGGCCCCGGCCAGGGCCCCGCCGGCGAGCCAGGGGCGGCGGCGGCCGAAGCGGCTGGTGGTGCGGTCGGACAGGTTGCCCCAGATCGGGGTGATCGCCATGGACAGGAACGCGCCTGCCGACAGGATGAGTCCCAGGCTGGCGGCCTTGCCCTCGGGGTCGACGGCGCCGACCTTGACCGACAGGGTCACCGCGATCGGCGTGAGCAGGCCGGCCCAGAGACCGAGCTGGCCCAGCGCGTACAGGGCGATGAAACGGATGCCGACGGGCGTGGCGGGCTCTTCCTCAGCGGAGAGGGCGGGGGGTGGTGAAGCGGTCACGGCGGCCTCCAGGAAGTCGCGGGTTGCTCAGGAGGGGAGGAGGTGGAGGTCTTCGGCCAGGTCGCGCAGGCCGTACGACGGCGCGGCGCCGCCGGTGGCGGCGGCGGCGTGCAACTGGCGCCAGGAGGCGCGGGCCGCGCTCTCGTAGACGGTGGGCAACCGCTGTTCGCCATGCGCGTCGGTGCGGACGACGCCGGCCGGGCGTGCGGTGGCGGGGTCGGGGAGGGACAGGCGCCATTGCACGACGGGGCCGAGCAGGCTCAGCCGGGCGCGCCGCTGGGTGGCGTGCGGGGAGACGGCGGCGGACAGGTGGACGGGCACGTGGCCGAGCCGGGCGTGCGCGATGTGCCCGTGGTCGTCGGCTTGGAGCAGTTCGAGGTCGGCCGCGGGTCCGAGCGTGGTGCGCAGGAGCGCGAGCTGGTCCAGCAGGACGTCCGGCTGCCCGGGCGGGACGGTGGCGTTCAGTTCGATGAGCGCCGCCTGACCGAGGTCCTGGCGCAGGGTGTCGGCGGCCGCGGCGAGCGCCGGGTTGAGCGCCCAGATCGCGGCCACGACCACGGGGATGCCCGCCGCCGCGGCGTGGTCGGCGAGGCCGCGTACCCGGTCGGCGTCACCCCGCGTCACCGAGGTCAGCAGGATGCCGCGAGGCATGTCGGCGAGGGCGGTGGCCAGGGCGTCCAGGCCGGCGACGGCCAGGACGGCGCCGCCGGTGACGACCGGGCGGAAGTCCTTGGGCAGCGAGGCGAGGACGGCGTGGAGCGCCGGGTGGTCGGCGTCCCCGCCGAGGGTCACGGGGATGGGGATGGGGTCGGTCACGCGGTGGCTCCTTGGAGCAGTTCGAGGTCGGCGGCACGGTTGGCGAGATCCAGCGCGTAGGCCAGGTCGGCGGCGACGTCGGCCATGCCGTAGCGGACGGGTTCGGCGCCGGTCGCCAGGGCCGCCAGGTGCCGCCATTCGCCGGTGTAGCCGTTGTCGGGGTACGGCCCGAAGACCCGCGTGCCCTCGGCCGTGCGCAGTTCGGCCGTGGCGGAGCCGGCGCGCACGTAGGAGGGAGGGAAGTCCAGCCGGAGCTCGCCGTCGTCGCCCCACACCTCGAAGGTCCACTCCTCGCGCCAGCCGCCGTGCAGGTAACCGACGAGCTCGGCGGTCCGCCCGCCGCCCTGGAAGGTCAGCAGGTAGCCGAACGGCTTGAGCGCCCGGACGAGGCCGACCTGTTCGATCTCCGGCAGGAAGCGCCGTACCAGCGGAAGGTTGTGAATGGCCAGGCCGAGGATCGCGTTGCGGACGGCCGCGGCCGGGCCACCGCTCGGGGCCGGGAACACGGGGTCGGCGTGGAGTTGTGTGGCCACCGACTCGAAGCGCGCGTTGGGCGGCAGGACGATGCGCGAGCGTACCCGGTGGGCGGTTTCCGGGAGATCGCCCCAGGCCCGCTCTGCGGCCAGCCATGCCGGGTCGTGGGTGTGCATGGCGCCCACCACGATGGGGACGTCGCTGCTCCTGCTCGCCTCGGTGATCGCGCGGGCCTCGTCGAGGGTGGTGGCCAGCGGCTTCTCCACCAGGACGGCCTTCTTGCCCGCGCGGCAGGCGGCTTGTGCCTGCTCGGCGTGGAAGGGGTGCGGGCTGCACACGGCCACGACGTCCACGGCGGGGTCGGCGAGCAGGTCCTCGACGGTGGTGCTTTGCGCGGCTCCGGCGCGGGCGGCCACCTCTGCGGCCGTGGCGGCGTCGACGTCCATGACGTGCGCCACGCGGAGCCGGTCGGACAGGCCCGCGATCGCGGGCAGGTGGATGGCCTGGGTGACCGGGCCTGCTCCGATGATTCCGATGCCGAGCGTCATCGGCGTCATTCCTTTCCCAGGTGGGTGAGCGTCCATTGACGGGACAGGGCGGCGCTGTCCTTGGGGGTGCCGTGGTCGGGCACGTCGACCTCGATCACCAGCCAGCCCGCGAAGTCCTCGGGCAGGGCCGCGAGCGCCGCCTTGAGATCGACGTCGCCCTGACCGGGCTCGGTCCACAGGTGCCGCGCGAAGGTGGCCTCCCAGTAGTCGCCTCCTTCGGCTGCGACGGCGGTGTGGACGTCCTTGATGTGCGCGGCGCCGACCCGGTCCCGGTAGCGGGCGATCAGGGCGGCCGGGTCGGCGCCGGCCCAGTGCAGGTGCCCTGTGTCGGGGCCGAACGCCAGCAGGTCCGGCGCGATCGCGTCCAGGACCGCGCGGGTCTCCGTCTCGGTCTCTATCCAGGTGCCAACGTGCGGATGCAGGCAGGGGCGTAGGCCCTCGGCGGTGATGACCTCGCAGGTACGGGCGAGGTTGTCGATGACGGTGTCCAGCCGCTCCGGGTCGTACGCGGCGCCCACGGCCGGGGTGGCGAGCCGTTCGGCCGCCAGGGCGGAGGCGATGAAGACCTCGGTCATGCCGAGCTCGGCCTGGGCGCCCGCGTGCCGCCGGGCGCGTTCGAGCAGGGCGGGCATCGCCTCGGAATCGTCGTAGGCGCCGTGGAAGTAGCCGGGTGCCGGGGCGAGGCCGTACTCCCGGAGGAGGGCCCGGTATCCCGCCGGGGTCAGTCCTTCGGGAAGGTCGGCCTGTACGGCGGTGAAGCCGGTCTCGGCGACCTCGGCGAAGGCGGTGCGCAGAGCGGCCACCTCCAGCGTGAAACCGGACGGGCCGAACAGCCACGGCAGCGGGTTGATGCCGATGAGAGATCGCATGGAGGGAGCCGTTTCTCTGAACAGACAGGCGGATGCTACGGCTGACCTGCGGTAACAGCCGCCTCAAGCCAAAAGTGATCGGTTGTTTACGTTTCGGCAAACGTAAACGCCTGATAACCTTTTGCGCAAGAGGGCGTCGGAGAATTCCTCGGGAGGCTGACCGTGGCGAACGCCGGAGAAAGTCCGCGCGGGCCGTACCGGACCGGCATCAGAAGGCGCGAGCAGATCGTCGCCGCCGCCGCCAGGGCCTTCGGCATGCACGGCTATGACGGGGCCTCCATGCGGCAGATCGCCGCGGACGTGGGCGTCTCACCCGCCGCGCTGCTCCGTCACTTCCAGGACAAGGAAGACCTGCTCGCCGCCGTCCTGGAATGGTGGGCGAGTGAGACCGCCGCGCTCGGCGCGGGAGAACGGACCGGGCTGCAGGGCTTCAACGATCTGCGGGCGTACATGACCTACCACGTCGAGCATCGCGGCCTGCTGGAGCTGTTCATCCGCCTCACGGGCGAGGCCTCCAACGAGAAGCACCCGGCCCGGGCCTTCATCCAGCAACGGTACGGGAAAGTCGTCGACACGCTCGCCGAGCGGCTGGTCGACGTGGCGCGAACGGGCGAGATCCCGCCCATCACTCTGGTTCAGGCCGAATCGGAGATCCGCGCCCTGTGCGCCACCATGGACGGGCTGGAGATCCAGTGGCTCCTCGACCCCACCGTTGACCTCGTCGGCCTGTTCGACCAGTACCTCGACCACACCCTGGATCGCTGGAGGCAGGGGAGGTACGCCAGGTGAGCGACGCATACGCGCTTCGAGCGGCGACCGCGCCGTACAGGCCGAAGCCGCGCGCCACCTCGCCCTGCCGCATTACAACGTTCCGCCCCGGAGCAGGAACACCGCGAGGAGGACGATGCCCAGGACGATGGGCGCCCAGAACGTGGTGACCAGGCCGCGGCGCAGCGTTTGACGCGCCCCGGCCAGAGCCGACTCCGGGGGAGTGGCCGGCGACGGCGAGACGGCCTGCCGAGCGTTCACGGGCAGACGGGCGGTCAGCGTGAACCCGTCGCCGTCGGAACCCGCGCGCAACGTGCCGCCGGCCAGGCGGACGCGTTCGTCCAGGCCGACCAGCCCGTATCCGGATCCGGCCGGGTCGGCTGGCCTCTGCCGCGGGCCGTGCACCCTCCCGTTGGCGACGGTCACCTCCAGCACCTCCCCGGTACGGCGCAAGCTCACGCGGACCCCAGACCCGGGGGCGTGCTTGGTCGCGTTGGTCAGCCCCTCCTGCACGACGCGGATGGCGGCCCGGGCGGCCGGGTCAGGCAGCCCGGCCTCCGCCTCGTCGTCGGCCTCCAGGCGCACGTCCACGCCGGAGGCCACGGCCCGCTCCACCAGTGCAGCCACGGAACCGCCGAGCGGGTCGACCAGGGCGTGCTCATCGTGCTGACGCAGCATCCGGATGATCTGCCGCAGCCGGTCGGTGGCCGTGGCGGCGGACTCACGCAGCTCGGCAGCCGCCTGCCGCAACGCCGGGGCGGTGCCGGCGGCGACCTGCACGGCGCCGGCGCGCACGGCCAGGAGGCTGAGCTCATGGCCCAGGGAGTCGTGCATGTCCGCGGCGATGCGGGTCCGCTCGCGCAGCCGTTCCCGCCTGGCAGCCCGTACGTGCTCACGCTCGAGGCGGGCGGCGAGCTCGAACCCGGCGGTGGCCAGGTCGGCCTGCAGCCGCAGGTACTGGCCCACCGCCCACGGGACCACGACCATGAGCAGCAGAGTCGAGGCGGCGGAGAACCAGTCCACGCCGGTCTCGTGCCGGGGCGCGAGAACCAGCGCGACGGCGGCGATCGCGACCAGTACGGCGACCTGCGTCCCGGCCCTACGGCCGGCGGTGCGCCGCCCCAGCAAGAAGGCGAACAGGATGACGGCCAGCATGAGCTGCGACACGTAGACGTCCCCGGCGACGACCGTGCCCAGCACCAGGGGCAGCGCGGCGGCCAGGAGCGGCAGCCTGCGCCAGGTCGCCGCGGCGACGCACAGGAGCACGGCACCGGACACCCGCAGGGTCGCCATGCCGATCCAGGCACGCTCGGGCAGCGGGTCGTCCGACAGCCACAGCGACGCGACGGCCAAGACCCCCAGCAGCAGATCCATGCCGACCTGGCGACCACGCGACGACGTCAGAACGTTCACGCGTTCACGTTACGGGCAGGCTCCCTTACGAACCCCTGACGAAAGTCAGGGGTGGCCCCTGCCGATGGACTCATTCGTACGGGCGAGACCGATCCGTAGCGTCCACCGCATGATCCGCTTGACCGAACTGACCAAACGCTACGGCCCCACGACGGCCGTGGACGGCTTGACCCTCGAGCTGCGGCCGGGCCACGTGACCGGGTTCCTCGGTCCGAACGGCGCCGGCAAGTCCACCACGATGCGCGTGATCCTGGGCCTGGACGCCCCCACCAGCGGCACCACCTTGATCGACGGCAAACCGTATGCCCGGCTGAGCCACCCACTGCGCACGATCGGCGCCCTGCTGGACGCCAAGGCCGTGCATCCAGGCCGCACCGGCCGCGACCACCTGCGCGTGCTGGCCCGCTCCCAGCGCATCCCCGCCGCCCGGGTGGCGAAGGTCCTGGAGCTGGTCGGCATGACGACCGCCGCGGACCGGCGGGCGGGCACGTACTCCCTGGGCATGAGCCAGCGACTGGGCATCGCGGCCGCGCTGCTCGGCGACCCCCAGGTCCTCATGCTCGACGAGCCCGTCAACGGCCTGGATCCCGACGGGGTGCGATGGATCCGCACCCTGCTGCGGTCGCTGGCCGCCGAGGGCCGCACCGTGTTCATCTCGTCGCACCTGATGAGCGAGATGGAACAGACCGCCGACCGCGTGGTCGTGATGGGCCGCGGCCGCCTGATCGCCGACGCGTCCATGGCCGACCTTCTCGCAGCCGCCGAGACGGGCAGCCGCGTACGCGGTCCCGCTCTGCGGCCTCTCGCCCACGCCTTCGCGGGCGCCCGGCTCGACGACGACGGCGCCCTCCTCGTCCCCGGAGCGCCGCCGCGGGAGGTAGGGGCCAGAGCTTTCGCGCTCGGGCTCGAGATCCACGGCCTCGAGGCCATCGGGTCCTCCCTGGAGGACACCTACATGCGGTTGACCGACGACGAGGTCCAGTTCCCCGCTGCCGCGAAGGAGATCGGCCAATGACCGCGACCGCCGCACCCGCACGCCCCGTACGCGACCATCGCCGGCCGCTCGGCCTGCGCGACGCCGTCGCCGCCGAGCTGATCAAGTTGTTCACCGTGCGGTCCACCTGGTGGTTCGCGGGCGGCCTGCAAGCCCTTCTGCTCCTCATGGCCGTCCTGGACGACGGCGGCCCGACGTCGGCGCGGTCCCTGACGGTGGGGCTGACGGCGGTGAGCTATTTCGGGCAGTACATCGTGGCCGCGTTCGGCCTCCTGGTGATCACGAGTGAGCTGGCCACCCGGTCCATCACGGTCACGTTCGCCGCCACTCCGTCCCGCGGCCGGGTGATGGTCGCCAAGGCCGTCGTCACCGGCATCGCGGGTCTGGTGCTCGGCGGGGTCGCCACCGCCCTCGGCGTCGGCACGGCCGCGGCCCGCCACGGCGAGTTGCCCCGCGTCCTCGGGGACGCGGCCGAGCAGGTGGCCGCCACCGGGGTCTACCTCGGCCTGCTGGCCGTCGTGTCCCTGGGCGTCGGAGCCCTGGTACGTCGCTCCGCCGGTGCGCTCACCTGCATGGTCCTGCTGCTGTTGGTCGTGCCAGAGGTGCTGCACCTGGCCGCCGAGCGACTCGACGAGCCGCTCCTGGACACGTTCGCCGGCTGGACCCCGGCACAAGCCGGCTGGCAGCTGATGAGCGGCCGGTGGGAGTACGTCCTGGTCCTGGTGGCGTGGGCGGTCGCGGCAGTGGCCGCGGGCATCGGGGTGTTGCGTAGCCGCGACGCCTGACCCTTCGACGACGCTCAGTCGTCCTCGGTGACGATGCCCGCATCGTGCGCGACGACGGCGGCCTGCACGCGATTGCGTACGCCCAGGCGCGTCATCAGCGCCGAGACGTGCGCCTTGACGGTGCCCTCCACCAGGAAGAGGCGGCGCCCGATCTCGGCATTGCTCAGCCCCGCACCGAGCAGCGCCAGCACGTCCCGCTCCCGCGGGGTCAGCACCGCGACCTGCGCACGGGCGGCCTGCCGGCGCGCCATCAGCTCACCGGAAAGCTGGGCGATGACCTGGCGGGCGACCCGCGGCGACAGGAACGCCGCCCCCTCGTGCGCCGCGCGCACCGCTGCCATCAGTTCGTACGGGTCGCCGGACTTGAGCAGGAACCCCGACACCCCCGCCTCCAGGGCGGCGGCCACGTACTCGTCCTCACCGAAGGTCGTCAGCATCACCACCTCCGTCTCCGGCACCACCCGCCGCAGCTCCGCCGCGGCGCTCAACCCGTCCAGGACCGGCATGCGGATGTCCAGCAGGATGACGTCCGGCCGGTACGCGCGGGTCTGCTCGACGGCCTGGTGGCCGTCCGCGGCCTCCGCGACCACCTCCACGTCCGGGGCCGCGCTCAGGATCGCGCGCACCCCGGCACGGATCATCGCCTCGTCGTCGGCCAGCAGCACCCGGATCACAGCGCCCACCGTACTCCGCGCGCGCTGTCAGGCGCGCCGAGATCAGGCCGGTGGAACCGAGGCAGCGCACCTGACATGCCTTGACCGCAGAATCGCGCCGAGCTGAACGGCGGCGATGCCGAACCCCGAAGCCGCGCGGCGCCTGGGAGGTCAGCCGCAGGCCGGCCGTACTCATCACGCCGGCTCCCGCCCCGGCACGTTCCGGCCGATCCTGCGCGGCTCCGCACATGGGCGGCGTGACCTCACCCGGCGGTGTCGGGCTCGTGAGCGTCGCCGGGGCGATGGTGCGCCCCGGCGACGGTGCGTCGTCAGCCGCCGACGGTCAGCGGTCAGGTGCGGGTCCAGCGCTGGTTGCCGCCGCCATGGCAGGTCCAGATCTGCACCCTGGTGCCGTTGCCGGTGCCGTTGCCGGACACGTCCAGGCACTTGTTCGCCCCCACCGCCGTGATGGTGCCGTCGGTGTTGAGGCGCCACTTCTGGTTGTTCTGCCCGTTACAGTCCCAGATGATCACCGTGGTGCCGTCCGCCGTTCCGGCCCCGTTCACGTCCAGGCATTTGCCGCCGTAGACCCGCAGTTCACCGGCGTTGGTGGCGGTCCACTGCTGACCGGCCTGCCCGCCGCCGCAGTCCCAGATCTGCGTCTGCGCACCGTTGGCCTGCGAGCCGCCGCTGACGTTCAGGCACCGGCCCGACCCCACGCCCCGCAGCCCGCCCGCCGGGGGCTCTGGGTTGCCGCCGCCGAACTGTGTGAAGAAGTCCCACACCACTGGCCTGGTCCAGGAGTTCTCGCCGGGTTCGAAGTCGCCGGGTCTTCCGTCCACGGGACCGGGGGTGTGGCCCGCGTCGAACGCCGCCCAGGCGACCGGATACCCGGTCCGGCATCCCGAGTAGTGGGTGACGATGTGGGTCAGGCTGCCCTGTGCGGGCTCCGGCGGGTTCTGGGGCGTGCAGCCGTTGTTCCTGACGAACCTGTCACGCAGCGACCGGCCCGCGGAGATGTTGAGCACCGGGTCCCTGAGGCCGTGCAGTCCGATGTACGCGACGGGCTCCGTGCCGCCGCTACACCCGCTGAGCTGCCCGCCGGCGTAGACCGCGACTGCGCGGAAGACCGTCGCCCGGGCGCACGCCAGCGCATAGCTCATGCCGCCGCCGTAGCTGAAGCCGAGAGCGAAGCGCTGGGAGGTTTCCACACATAGGTCCGCCTCGATTCGCCGGATCATGTCGTCGACGAAGGTGACGTCCTCACCGCCGGAGTTGGCCCAGCCGTTGTTGAGGCCCTGAGGGGCGACGAAGATCGCGGTGTTGTTCGCCAGTGCCCTGAGCCCGTAGTAGGACCAGGGATATCCACTGGTTCCGCCCGAGTCGACGTCGTTGGCGGTGCCGCCGTTCCAGTGGAACCCGAAGATCAATCGGTAGGTGGTGGTGTTCTGGTAATTGTCGGGAATTCGCAGAATGAAGCCGCGATTTTTCCCGCTGCTCGTGATCGATTGTGCCCCGCTTCTCAGCGTCGGGGCCTTTCCGCATCCCGCGGTCGGCCCGAGGGCGCTCTCTTTCGCGGCCGACGTGGTCGCGCTGTCGCCCAGTGCCGTCTGCGCCGTGGCCAGGACGACGAGCAGCGCCGTGAATGCGATAGCGGTGCAGAGGGATTTAAGCCTCGACATCACGCGAATTCCTTTGCCGTTGACTCAGTGAATTACCGGATCGACGCGGCGCGCCGCGTTCTGGCGATCGGACAATCGCCGGTCCGGCGCGCGTCGGCCGGCCGGTTGAATCGTGAGTGTTAGCGCTAACTCTTGCGCCGCCGAAAGCGGATCCCCTTTCTTCCGGGCGGCGGTGCAGCGGAGCAAATATGATCGTGACAAGACCTGTCAAGGTCCGGCTCTGCCGGGGCCGGCGGCCCTTCGCCCGAGCCGGCCCGTCGCTCCCGCGTCTCACCAGCCGAAAGCATCGGGCGCGCTACCGACGGGCCGCGATGAAACTTTCACCGTCCCCCGGGGGCCGGACCCGTGGAACGTTCACGGCGCTAACGCCGCAGCCGGACGGGATCGGCCGTTCCGCTGCGGCGCACGATCCAGGCTTCGGTGATGTGGTTGAACATCGCCTCGGCGGCGCCCTCGGGATCGTGGGCGGCGATGCGCTCGTAGATGCGGCGATGGCCGAGGTTGGAGGCCACGCACAGGGCCCGTTCGGTCCGGCCCAGGTATCGGGCGGTGTTGACGACCTGGCCCTCCAGCGATCGTACGACGCCGCGAGCGATGCGGTTGCCCGACACCTGCATGATCGTGTCGTGGAAGGCGCGGTCGCTTTCCGCGTACGTGACCGGGTCGTCCACCAGTTCGTCCATCCGATCCACCAGCGCGCGCAGTCGCTCGTGGGTGTCGGGCCCGGCCAGGCGGGCGGCGACGTTCGCCATGTCGGACTCCAGCACGCGCCGCGTGACGACGAGGTCGTCGAGAATCGCCAGACTCTCGTCCACGGCGATGGTCGCGGTGAGGACGAGTTCGTCGAGCATGTCCCACGTCGCCGGCGGGGTCACCGTGGTGCCAGAGCCCTGGCGGACCTGAACCAGCCCCTTCTCCTGCAGGATCTTCACTGCCTCCCGCACGACGGTGCGGCTCACGGAGAAGGCCTCGCACAGCGCGGGCTCGGGAGGCAACGGCGTTCCCGGCGGGTGCACACCGCGAACGATGCGCTCCACCAACTCGGCGGTCACCGCTCTGGCGAGACTCGCCGGGCGTCGTACCCAGGCCGGTGCCGCCGGGACACTACCGGTCGTTCCTTGCGATGCCGTCATATCGCCTCCGGTGGCCTGGCAAGTGCCAGCGTCACCGCGTCAGTATACGGGGACCCTCTTGCCGTCAAACGTCATACGAATTACGTTTACCCGCAGTCGGCCGGATCCGGCGGCCGCTCCCGGAAAGCGGGCAGCAATGAAGCAGCGAGCGTTATGGTCGGCCTTGATGGCCGCGGCACTGGCCGTGGCCGGCTGCGGGAGCGCGACCCGGACGGAGTCCCCGTCCGGAGACCCGCAGCAGAAACAGCGCAAGCTCGTGGTCTGGGACTGGAAGTCCGGGGAACCGGCCGCCGCCGCCTACATCGAGAAGGCGAAGGCGGACTTCGCCAGGCGGCATCCGGAAGTCACCGTCGAGTTCGTCGCCCAGCCGTTCGACCAGTACTACACCCTGCTCGGCACGGCGATGCAGTCCAGCAAGGGGCCCGACGTCATGCTCTTCAACGGGGGCGGGCAACTCCGCGACCGGGTCGGCTCGCTCCTCCCGCTGGACCAGTACGTGGCCATGGACAAGAGCCGGCTGGCGGGCTGGGACGCCTTCAGCAAGGACGGCAAGGTCTACGCCGCACCGGTGACCCTCCAGGGGCACCCGATCTACTACAACAAGACGCTCTACGAGAAGGCCGGCCTCGACCCGGCCGCTCCGCCCAAGACCTGGAACGAGTTCGTCAGCGGCTGCGCCGCCATCAAGAAGGCGACCGAGGCCACGTGCTTCGCCCTCGGCAACAAGGAAGGCTTCGGAATCCAGTTCTTCCTGTCGGGCCTCGGCTCCGGTGTCCTCACCCCCCGGGAGTACGACGCCTGGATCGCCGGGAAGCGCGACTGGACCTCTCCTCACGTGAAGCGGATCTTCGAGCTGTGGAAGGAGGTCAACGACAAAGGGCTGAACAACGACGGCGCCAACTCCACCGCGATGTTCACCGACATCTTCAGAGTCTTCGAGACCGGTAAGGCCGCGCACATCATCGGGCTGATGTCGGACATCGGGCACTGGAATGATTTCGGAGAGTTCCTGCCGCCCGACAAGATCGGCGTCATGCAGGCTCCCGTCGTCACCGACGAAGCCGGCCCGAGCCTTCCGTACGACGGCGGCATCGGCTACGCGGTCGCCAAGTGGACGAAGGATCCCGGACTGGCCGCCGACCTGGTGCGCGCCCTGACCTCGAAGGACGCCTTGACGGCGTTCTACGCCGACGCGGGCGCGATCGCGTCCGACACGACGATCGATGTCTCGCAGGCCGGCCCGGCCGCCGCCACGATCGCCTCCGGGATCAAGACCGGCAAGCCCGCCCTGCACGTGGCGCTGTCTTCCAAGACCCTGGACGTGATGGGAAGACTGTCTCAGCAGCTCCTGAGCGGATCGACCACGGTGGACAAGGCTGTGGAGCAGTTGGCCGCCTCCGACCGGACGGGCTGACCGGGTGCCGATCGGAGGCCCGTCGCCGTTGGCCCGCCCGGCCGGCTCAGGGCGAGCCCGCGGAGCGAGCGTGAACCAGCGGGGACACCAGCGGGGACACCACCTGGGTACCCGTCCGGCAGCCGGGCCGACCTCCCGCAAGGCGCGCGCCGAGCGCTTCGCGCCCTACGTCCTGGTGGCCCCGGCCGTTCTGGTCATCGTGGTGCTACGGCTGTGGCCGTTGGCCCTGGGGGTCAACTTCTCGTTCACAGGTGACGGCGAGCTCAACGGGACCCCCGTCGGGCTGGGCAACTACCTGGAGCTGGCCGGCGACCCGCTGTTCCACACCGCGCTGCGCAACGTCGGGCTGCTGGTGTTGCTGCTTCCCCTGGCGGTGGCGATTCCGGGTCTGCTCGCGACCTTCATCTATCTGCGCGTGCCGGGACACCGGGTCTACCGCAGCGTCTACTTCTTCCCGGCCGTGCTCTCACCGGTGATCGTCGGCGCGATCTTCAATCTCATGCTCGGGTACGACGGCCCGTTGAACTCCGTCCTCGCGGCGATGGGCGCCGGCCCCGTCGACTGGCTCGGCGATCCGGGCATCGCCATGTTCACGGTCGTCGGCGTGCACATCTGGGCGACGTTCGGCATGGCCCTGGTGGTGTTCCTCGCGGGATTCAGCACCATGGACGCCTCATTGCTGGACGCCGCCCGCGTGGACGGCGCGTCGCTCCGCCAGATCATCTGGCACGTGATCATCCCAAGCCTGACCCGCACCATTCAGTTCGTCTTCGTGACGACGATGATCGGAATGCTGACCTCCATGTTCGGCCTGCTCTTCGTCATGACCAGCGGCGGCCCGGAGGGGACCACTTACCTGCCGGAGTACTACATCTGGCACCAGCAGGGACAGATGAACCGCCCGGCGCTCGCCTCGGCCGCCTCGTCGGTTCTCTTCGTCGTCATGCTCGTGGTGGGGCTCCTGCAGATCACCCTGCTCCGCCGCACGGGGAGGCAGGACTGATGCCCGGGACACGTCTGGCCAGGTGGGCGGCCGCCGTTCCGATGGCCGTTCTCGCGCTGGCGACGATCTATCCTCTCGTGTTCACCGCCAACGTCGCGATGAAGACCCGTCGTGACTACATCCTCGACCGGTTCTCCCCGGCGGGTTCCCTGCGATGGGACAACCTCGCTGAGGCGTGGGCCGGCGCCGGAATGGCGCGCTACTTCGTCAACTCGTTCATCGTCGTGGCGTGCGCCGTGGCCCTGCTGCTGCTGTTGGGGTCGATGGCGGGCTTCGCGCTGGCTCAGCTTCGGTTCCGCGGTTCCTCGGTGATCTTCCTGGGCTGTCTCGCGGGGCTGTTCATCCCCTTCCAGGTGATCATGGTGCCGCTCACCAGGGTCATGGCCGACAGCGGGCTCATCGACACCTATCCGGGACTGATCCTGGCCTACATCGCCCAGTTCCTCCCGTTCACCGTCTTCCTGATGACGAGTCACTACAGGACCATTCCGGCGGAGATCGTCGACGCGGCCAGGATCGACGGCAACACGGTGTACGGCGTGTACCGGCGGATCATGCTCCCCCTGGGCGTTCCGGCGCTGGTGTCGGTCGGCATTCTCGACGCGTTGTTCTGCTGGAACGACGTGCTCATCGCCCTGCTCATGATGCCGTCGCCGGAGCATCGCACGCTCATGATCGGGGTCAACGCGTTGCGCGGGCAGTATTCCGACGACATCCCCACCTTCGCCTCGGGGGTCCTCATCGCCGCGGTCCCCGTACTGATGATCTATCTGTTCCTCCAGCGCCAGATCGCCGACGGCGTCACCGCCGGTTCCACGAAGGGCTGACATGCGGATCACGGGATATCGCACCATGACGACGGTGCAGGAATGGGGCCGTCCCGTCGGTGACGCCAACGGCGTCTTCGCCGACGGGGCCGTCCCGGTGCCGCTCGTCCTGGTGGACACCGACGAGGGGATCACCGGCATCGGCCTCGGGACGCACGTGGAGATCGAGGCTGTCTTCGCCGCGATCGAGGGCGAGGATCCACGGGGCGTGACGGCGCTCTACGACCGCATGCTGCGGCAGACCTTCAAGGCGGGCCACGCCGGCGCCGTGTTCGGCACGATCGGCGCACTCGACACCGCCCTGTGGGACATCAAGGCACAGGCGGCCGGCGAACCACTCTGGCGGCTGCTCGGCGGACGCGACCGGCGGGTGCCGGCCTACGCGTCGGGCCTCGACATCGGCCTGAGCGACGACGAACTCGTCTCGGTCTACCAGGTCTACGCCCAGCACGGTCTGCGCGCGGCCAAGATCAAGGGTGGCCTCGACATCGAACGCGACCGGCACCGCCTGACCCTGGTACGGGATGTCCTGACCGAGGCAGGGCGTGGAGCGCGGCCGGGCCTGATGCTCGACGTGAACGAAGCCTGGACCCGTAAGCAGGCGGTCCGGCACGTCTGCGAGCTCGAACGCACGCTGGATCTCACGTGGATCGAAGAGCCGGTGCGGCGGTGGGACGCCGAAGGACTGGCCGCCGTCGGTCGCGGGATCCGGGCCTCCGTGGCCACGGGGGAGAACCTCACCGGGCTGGAGCAGTTCCGTCCGGTGCTGGCCGCGGGGGCCGTGGACATCGTGCAGACGGCCGTCGTCTGGGGGGTGTCCCACTTCCTCCGGGTGTCCGCGCTGGCGCACGCCCATGACCTGCCGGTCAGCCCGATCGGCGCCACGCCCGTCGCGCTGCTGCACGCCGCGGCGTCGGTGCCGAACCACATGGCCAGCGAGTTGCAGGATCTGCACCCGCCACTCGGACTGTCGCTCGACCTGCACGTCGAGGACGGCGCGTTCATCCTCGGCGACTCGCCGGGTCTCGGCATCACGCTCGACGAGCAGGTGATCAACGGGTTCGTCCACCAGCCCAACGCCAGGGCGGCCGAAGGCCCCCACATCCGGCCGGAGCACGCCGGACGACGGCTGCTCGGGGTCACCGGCCACTCCTCCGCGACGCGGCCCGGGGGATGAGCCGGAGCTTGCGCGGCCGAGCCCGCCGTCACCCGTGCCCGGATCACTGGGACGAGAAGAGGCGCTGCTGGATCTCCCTGCGGTAGTCGTCGAGGGTGTTGTCGATGTGCGTGGCCGCGGCCTGAGCGGCCGCTTCGGGGTCGCCGGCGCGGATGGCCTGGTAGATGGCGTCGTGCTCCTCGACGGCCTTGGCGGCGTGCCCGCCCACTGAGCCGCGCAGCCCGATGATGTTCGACTGTGCCTGCAGCCTCCGGGCCTCCCGTACGGCGACCTGGAGGAACATGTTGTGCGAGGCCGTGGCAACGGCGGTGTGGAAGGCGTTGTCGCCCTCGTTGAACAGTTCCTCGCGTCCGGTATCGAAGCCGTGGCGGCACACGCCGGCCGCTTCTTCGATGGCCCTCAGCTCGGCAGGGGTGGCGCGGTGGGCGGCCAGCCGGCTGGTCTCCATCTCCTGCGCCCGGCGGAACTCGAACAGCATGTAGACGTGGTCGAGGTCGGTCGGGAGAAAGAAGGACCCCCAGCGGCCGGTGCCGAACATCCCCTCGTCGTCGGCCACGTACAGGCCGCGGCCCTTCTGGGCGCGTACCCGGCCGAGCGCGGAGAGTATCTTCACCGCCTCGCGTACCACCGTGCGGCTGGTGCCCAGTTGCCGGGCCAGCTCGTTCTCGGTCGGCATACGGTCACCCGGACGCAGGCCGAGCCGGACGATCAATTCCAGCACCTGCTCGGCGGCCACCTCGTAGCCCGGCCGGTATGCGCTCTCACGCGGGGTGTCGGTCACCGTGCGTCCTCCTCGCCGTTCCCCTGCCTGAGTATGACTGATGAGCCGGCACTCCCCGCCACAACTGCCGCGTGATGAGTACGACACATATGAACGGTTCATCGAGGAAGGGTAGGCAAGGACACGCGTGGTGGCTCATAACACTGCTGGTGAAGGCATCAAGCGACTCACTGTGGCCGGACTCGTGAGGTGCGCATCGCGAAATAAGAAGGCTTAAAGCCTTGACGGGCGTCCATGCTCCCCAGGTAATTAGGAGCAAGGCCGGCGCCCCTACCCCCCAAAGGAACGACTGTGCCATCACCTTCGCCCGTCACGGTGCTGAGACCGACCCTGATCGGCATCGTCACCGCCGCGCTGACCGCGGCGTTCGCCCTCGTCGCCCCCGCCACCCCGGCCCTGGCGGCCACCACGACCCTGTACGCGTCAGTCACCGGCACCGGCACCGCCTGCACCTCCACCCAGCCGTGCTCGCTGCTCGCGGCGCAGACAGCGGTACGTTCGCTGAACGCCGGGATGTCCGGTGACATCGTCGTAGAGCTGGCCGGCGGGGTCTACCGGCTGTCCGCGCCGCTCCGGCTGACCGCCGCCGACTCCGGGAACAACGGCTACTCCGTCAGATGGCAGGCCACCGCGGGGGCCGTCGCGGTCATCAGCGGTGCCCGGGCGGTCACCGGATGGACCGTGGCCGACTCGGGCAAGAACATCTGGCGCGCCAACGTCGGCGCGGGGATCGACACGCGGCAACTGTACGTCGACGGCGCGCTCGCCACCCGGGCACGCACCGCCGTCAACCGGTCCGACTTCACCGCGAGCAGCACCGGAATGAGGTTCACCAGCGGCGCACTGAGCTACCTGAACACCCTCGCCAACCAGAGCCGGGTAGAGATGGAGAGCATCGGCTCCTTCACCGACCGGTACGCGCCGGTGCAGAGCATCAACGGCAACCTCATCACGATGCAGCAGCCCGCCTGGAACAACAACAACTTCGGGTACGACACCTTCACCAGCCCGCACCGGGCGGGGCCGCTCTACCTGACCAACGCCTACGAGTTCCTCGACTCGCCGGGGGAGTGGTACATCAACCCCGCGACCGGCGTGCTCTCCTACATCCCGCTCGCGGGGCAGAACATGGCCAACGTCGGCGTGGAGCTGCCGGTGCTCCAGTCGCTGGTGCACGTGGGGGGAACCTACGACACGCCCGCGCACCACATCACGTTCAGCGAGATCACCTTCACCGGCACGAGCTGGCTCGGCCCCAGCGGCAACCAGGGCTACGTGGACCAGCAGACCGGCGCCTACATGGCCGGCGACTGGAGCCGGCCCGCCTTCACCTCCTGCCACCAGGGCTGCCGGCAGTTCGAGGCGACCCGGCCGAACTGGTACCAGATGCCCGCCGCCGTGCAGGTCTCCGCGGCGAACACCGTCACCTTCACCGACTCGCGCTTCGTCAACCTGGGACAGACGGCCATCGGCATCGGCAACGACGCCAACGCGCACGCCGGCGGCGTCGGCCTGGGCGCCGCCGACATCACGATCACCCGGTCGGAGATCGCCCGTGGCTCGGCGGGCGGCATCGTGGTCGGCGGCGTGCGCGCCGACGCGCACCACCCAAGTGACCAGCGGATGGTCAACCGGAACATCACCGTCAGCGACAACCGCATCCACGACCTGGGATTGGACCACCGGGGCGTCGTCTCGGTCCTGACCACCTACGTCACCAACACCAACGTGTCCCACAACGAGGTCTACAATCTGCCGTACACCGGCATGTCGATCGGGTACGGCTGGGGCGCCAACGAGCCGGGCGGCAGCACCCACTACGCCGACCGCGGCCTGTACGACTTCCAGCCGCGCTACTCCACACCCACCACCGCCTCCGGCAACCGGCTCATCGGCAACTACGTGCACGACGTCATGCAACAGATGACCGACGGCGGCTGCATCTACACGCTGTCGTGGAACCCGGGTGCGGTGATCAGCGACAACCACTGCCTGCGGGCCAACGGCTGGTTCGGCATCTACTTCGACGAGGGCTCCAGGTACTACACCGTCAGGAACAACGTGCTCTCGAACACCGGCACCTGGGCCACCGCCAACTACTGGTACGGCGAGAACATGGGCAACTTCACCGTCACCGGCAACTGGTCGACCAACGGCAGCACCAACGTGACCAACGGCGACCGCGGGAACGTGGTGAACAACAACGTCACCGTCACCAACGGCGCCTGGCCGGCCGGCGCCCAGGCCGTGATCGCGTCCGCCGGGCCCCAGGGCCTGCCTTCGGGGAGCACGAGCGCGTTCAAGGGTGTGGGGTCGGGGCGGTGCCTGGAGGTCGGCGGCGGTTCGCAGGCCGACGGTGCGCAGGCGCAGATCTGGGATTGCCTTGGGCAGGCCAATCAGCAGTGGACGTCGACCGCTTCGGGTGAGCTGCGGGTTTATGGCGGTAAGTGCCTGGATGTGAATGCGGCGGGTACGGCGGACGGTACCGCGGTGATCATCTGGACCTGCAACGGTCAGAACAACCAGAAGTGGCGCCTCAACGCCGACGGCACCATCACCGCCGTCGGCGCGAACAAGTGCCTGGACGTCAGCGGCGCCGGCACCGCCAACGGCACCAAAGCGCACATCTGGACCTGCCACGGCGGAGCCAACCAGAAGTGGACCCGCGCCTGACACCGTCCGTCCGACGACGGGTCTCGTCCTCACCGCGGCCGGAGACGGCACCCCTTCGGCCACGGAACAGAATCCCGGGCGCCTCGCCCTGACCGGACTTCCTGCCGCAGGAGGGAACCCTCATGTCCCGACGTCCGTGGCTCACCTTGGCGGCCACGCTGGCGCTGATCACTCCCGGAGCGGTCGCGCTCGACGCCTCCCCGGCGGACGCCCTCGTCATTCCGCCGTCCGACTACCAGCAAGTGTCTCTCGCGGCGGGTGGTACGGAGCTGGGTGAGGCGATGTCGCTGGCCGTGATGCCGAACCGGTCGGTGGTGCACACGGCGCGCGACGGCACGCTGCGTGTCACCGATGTCAACGGCAACACGAAGGTGGCCGGCCGGCTCAACGTCTACACTCATGACGAGGAGGGCCTCCAGGGCGTGGCGGTCGATCCCGGCTTCGCGTCGAACCGGTACCTCTGGCTCTATTACTCCCCGCGGCTGAGCACGCCGAACGGTGATGCGCCGGCCACCGGCACGCAGGCCCAGTTCGACCAGTGGAAGGGCGAGCTGTACCTGTCCCGGATCACCCTCCGAACGGACGACACTCTCGACATGACCAGCGAGAAGGTGGTCCTGCGGGTCCAGAACGACCGTGGCCAGTGCTGTCACGTGGGCGGGGACATCGACTTCGACGCCGCCGGCAACCTGTATCTGACCACCGGCGACGACACCAACCCGTTCGAGTCGAGCGGCTACTCCCCGCTGGACGAGCGGACCAACCGCAACCCGCAGTTCGACGCCCAGCGCTCGTCCGCCAGCACCAACGACCTGCGTGGCAAGCTTCTCCGCATCAAACCGCAGGCCGACGGCACCTACACGATCCCCAGCGGCAACCTGTTCCCGCCCGGTACGGCCAAGACCCGGCCGGAGATCTACGCCATGGGCTTCCGCAACCCGTTCCGGATGAGCGTGGACAAGGCGACCGGCATCGTCTACCTCGGCGACTACGGGCCGGACGCGGGTGTGACCAACTCCAACCGCGGGCCGAGCGGGCAGGTGGAATTCGACCGCATCACCGGTCCCGGCAACTACGGATGGCCGTACTGCACGGGCACGAACACCACGGGCGAGACCTACAACGAATGGAACTTCGCCACCGGCGGCACCGGTCCGAAGTACGCCTGCGCGGGCGGCCCGACCAACAACTCCTTCCGTAACACCGGCCTGACCACGCTGCCCGCGGCGAAGCCGGCGTGGATCCGCTACGCGGGCGACACCGGAAGCCCGCCCGAGTTCGGCTCCGGGTCGGAGTCGCCGATGGGCGGCCCGGTCTACCGTTACGACCCCGGCCTGAATTCGGCCATCAAATTCCCCCAGGCGCTCGACGGGCGGTATTTCGCCGGTGAGTACGGCCGGCGCTGGATCAAGGCGATCGAGGTCAAGCCGGACGGCGCCTACGGAGAGATCTCGGCGTTTCCCTGGTCGGGCACCCAGGTGATGGACATGGCCTTCGGCCCTGACGGGGCCCTGTACGTCCTCGACTACGGCACGGGGAACAACAACCAGGCGCTGTATCGCATCGAGTACATCGGCAGCGCCAACCGCAATCCGATCGCCAAGGCGTCCGCCGACAGGACGTCGGGACCGGCTCCGCTGACGGTGAGCTTCTCCTCGGCGGGCAGCTCGGATCCGGAGGGCGGCGCGCTGACGTACTCGTGGGACTTCGGCGACGGCACCACCTCCACGGCGGCGAATCCGGGCAGGACCTACACCACGAACGGCGCCTACACGGTGACGCTCACGGTCCGGGATCCGCAGGGCCTCACCGGCACGGCGAGCGTGATCGTGAACGTCGGCAACACCGCACCGGCGGTCAGCCTCACCGCCCCCGCCGACGGGCAACCGTTCTCCTTCGGCGACACCGTGCCCTTCCAGGTCGCCGTCAGCGACCCGGAGGACGGCACGATCGACTGCGCCGAAGTCACCGTCGCCTACTTCCTCGGCCACGACAGCCACCGGCACCAGATCACCTCCACGACCGGCTGCTCGGGCTCCCTCTCGGTGCCGGTCGACGGTGAGCACGACGCCGCGGCCAACATCTACGGAGTCTTCGAGGCCTCCTACACCGACGAGGGCGGTCTGACCTCCACCAGCGCCCGTACGCTTCAGCCGCGGCACCGGCAGGCGGAGCACTTCGGCGCCCAGCAGGGCATCCAGACGGCCGACCACGCCACCGCGGAAGGCGGCAGGACGACCGGCTTCATCGATGACGGCGACTGGATCTCCTTCCAGCCGTACAGCCTGGGTAACGCGACGAGGATCACCGCCCGGGTGTCCTCGGCCGGGCCGGGCGGCCGACTCGAGGTGCGGGCGGGCTCGGCGACAGGCGCACTGCTGGGGACGGTGAACGTGGCGAGCACCGGCGGCTGGGACACCTTCACCGATGTCTCGGCGAACCTCAGCGGCGCGCCGGCCGGCACGACGACGCTGTATCTGGTCTTCCGCGGCCCGTCCGGACAGGGCTACCTGTTCGACGTGGACGCCTTCACCCTTGACACCGGCACCCCGCCCTCGGGGAGCACGAGTGCGCTGCGGGGTGTGGGGTCGGGGCGGTGCCTGGAGGTCGGCGGCGGTTCGCAGGCCGACGGTGCGCAGGCGCAGATCTGGGATTGCCTTGGGCAGGCCAACCAGCAGTGGACGTCGACCGCTTCGGGTGAGCTGCGGGTTTATGGCGGTAAGTGCCTGGATGTGAATGCGGCGGGTACGGCGGACGGCACCGCGGTGATCATCTGGACCTGCAACGGTCAGAACAACCAGAAGTGGCGCCTCAACGCCGACGGCACCATCACCGCCGTCGGCGCGAACAAGTGCCTGGACGTCAGCGGCACCGCCAACGGCACCAAGCTGCGCATCTGGACCTGCACCGCAGGAACCGGCCAGCGCTGGACCCGCATCTGAAAGGACACCCATGCTGCGACGCCTGTCAACGGCAGTGGTGGCGATCACCGCCGCCGCGACGATCACCCCCGCCATCCCCGCCATCCCCGCCGAGGCCGCGGCCTTCAAGGTGCTGGTGTTCTCCAAGACGGCCGGGTTCCGGCACGACTCGATCCCCACCGGGATCCAGGCCATCCGCGACCTGGGGGCCGCCAACGACTTCGCCGTCGACGCGACCGAGGACGCGAACGCCTTCGTCGCGGCCAACCTGGCCCAGTACCAGGCGGTGGTGTTCCTCAACACGACCGGTGACGTGCTCAACGACAACCAGCAGGCCGTCTTCCAGACGTATGTGGACGGCGGGGGCGGTTACGTAGGAGTGCATTCGGCCGCGGACACCGAGTACAACTGGGCGTACTACGGGCAACTGATGGGGGCCTGGTTCAACAACCACCCGGCGATCCAGCGGGCCACCGTGCGGAACGAGGATCGGGCGCACGCCGCGACCGCTCACCTTGGGGCGACCTGGTCACGTACCGACGAGTGGTACAACTACCGCTCCAACCCCCGCCCGAACGTCCGGGTGCTGCAGAGCCTGGACGAGAGCAGCTACAGCGGCGGCGGCATGGGCGATCACCCGATCACCTGGTGCCACCCGCAGTCCTCCGGCCGCGCGTTCTACACGGGTCTGGGGCACACCCAGGAGTCGTACGCCGATCCGAGCTTCCGCACGCTGCTGCTCGGTGGAATCCGGTACGCGGCCAAGGCCGTCAACGCCGACTGCCGTCCGGAGACCGGGTACACGACGTTGTACAACGGCTCGACGACGGGCTGGTCGCAGGCGGGGCCGGGGTCCTTCGCCAACAGCGACGCCACGCTGACCTCCCAGGGCGGCATGGGGATGTTGTGGCACAACGCCAAGGAGTTCCGCTCCTACTCCCTCAAGCTCGACTGGAAGCTGACCGGCGACTCCAACTCCGGCGTGATCGTCGGGTTCCCGCCCACCAGTGACCCCAACGCGGCGCTCAACACCGGATACGAGGTGCAGATCGACGCGACCGACGCCTCGGACAAGACGACCGGGGCGATCTACGGGTTCAAGGCCGCCGACCTCGCCGCCCGCGACGCGGCGCTGAACCCGCCGGGGCAGTGGAACACCTATGAGCTGCTGGTGGAGGGTGAGCGGCTGCAGGTGTTCCTGAACGGCGGCAAAATCAACGACTTCACCAACACGGATCCGGTCCGCTCGCTCCAGCAGGGCCACATCGGCATCCAGAACCACGGTTCCGGCGACGTGGTGTCCTTCCGCAACATCCGTATCAAGGAACTGACCAGCACACCGGGCGGTGCGAGTGCGCTGCGGGGTGTGGGGTCGGGGCGGTGCCTGGAGGTCGGCGGCGGTTCGCAGGCCAATGGCGCGCAGGCGCAGATCTGGGATTGCCTTGGGCAGGCCAATCAGCAGTGGACGTCGACCGCTTCGGGTGAGCTGCGGGTGTATGGCGGTAAGTGCCTGGATGTGAATGCGGCGGGTACGGCGGACGGTACCGCGGTGATCATCTGGACCTGCAACGGTCAGAACAACCAGAAGTGGCGCCTCAACGCCGACGGCACCATCACCGCCGTCGGCGCGAACAAGTGCCTGGACGTCAGCGGCGCCGCCAACGGCACCAAGGCGCGCATCTGGACCTGCACCGGAGGGACCAACCAGCGCTGGACCCGCGTCTTATGAGCCTGAAACGACCCGCTCGGACACGAAGGCGGGCCACGTGCTGAGCATGCGCGGCATCGGCAAGACCTTCCTGGGCGTGCGGGTGCTGTCCGGGGTGGACCTGGACGTGGCGGCCGGCGAGGTCCACGCCGTCGTCGGCGAGAACGGTGCCGGCAAGTCCACGCTCATGAAGATCATCTGTGGGGTTCACCCACCGGACGAGGGCACGATCGAGATCGACGGCCGGCCCGTCTCCTTCGGCCATCCGCTCGAGGCGCGGCGCTCCGGCATCGCGATCATCTACCAGGAGTTCAACCTGCTGCCCGAGCGCACCGTCGCCGAGAACGTGTTCCTCGGGCGTGAGCCCGTCAGGCGCGGCCTGGTCGACCGGACCGCCATGGAGGAGGCGACCGCGCGACTCCTCGACGAGCTGGGCGAGGACTCCTTCGGCCCACGCGACGTCGTCAAGCGCCTGTCGGTGACCCAGCAGCAGATCGTCGAGATCGTCAAGGCGTTGTCGGTGAACGCCCGGCTCGTCGTCATGGACGAACCCAGCGCGGCGCTCGCCGAGCACGAGGTCGAGTCGCTCTACCGGCTGATCGGGCGGCTGAGGGAACGCGGCGTCGCCGTCGTGTACATCTCCCACCGATTACGCGAGGTGTTCGATCTCGCCGACCGGGTCACCGTGCTCAAGGACGGCTCGCGTGTCACCACGCTCCCGATCGGCGAGGTGGATCCCGACGAGCTGATCCGCCTGATGGTGGGCCGCGACCTCGGCGCCTACTTCCCGCCTCGTTCGGCGGGCGCCGGCGAGGTACGGCTCAGGCTGCGCGCGGCCGGCAACCACAAGCTCCGCGACATCGATCTGGAGCTGAGTGCCGGGGAGATCGTCGGCATCGCCGGCCTGCGGGGATCCGGCAGGTCGGAGCTCGCCAAGGCGATCTTCGGCGCGGAGCCGTTCACCACGGGCGAGATGATCCCGTCGCGGCCGCGCTCGGTCCGGGAAGGCGTGGCCATGGGCATCGGGCTCGTGACCGAGGACCGCAAGGCCGAAGGGCTCGCGCTGCACCAGTCCGTGCGTGACAACGTCCTGCTCGTCGCCCGCGCGGTGGGCGCCGGAAACCGCGACGGCGTCCGCGACCTGCTCGAACGGGTACGCCTCTCGCCTGCGCGTCAGCAACAGCAGGTCCGCTACCTGTCCGGCGGCAATCAGCAGAAGGTCGTGCTCGTCAAATGGATGACGATGGCGCCGCGGGTGCTGCTGTTCGACGAGCCGACCCGGGGGATCGACGTCGGGGCCAAGGCCGCGATCCACGACCTGATGCGCGAACTGGCGAACGACGGCATGGCCATCATGATGATCTCTTCCGAGCTGCCCGAGCTCATCGGCATGAGCGATCGCGTCGTCGTCCTGCGCGACGGCCGCATCGCGGGCACGCTGCCGGCCGGGGCCTCCGAGGAGGCCGTGATGCGCCTGGCCGCAGGAGAGGTGGCCTGAGTGGACCTGCTCACGCGCGCCCGCCGCCCCGCCCGCAGCGGCCTGGCGGCGCGCCTGCACGGACCCACGCCGATGGTGTTCCTCGCGCTGCTCGGCCTGGCCGCGGCCGGCTGGGCCCTCGTCGCGCTCGACGGCGGCCAGCTCCTCACCATGGAGAGCGTCGTCGGGATCCAGCAGCGTTCCGCGGCCCTCGGCATCGTGGCGATCGGGCAGACGCTGGCGATCCTGGCCGGATCGCTCGACCTGTCCGTGGCGTACCTGATCAGCCTGGCCTCGCTGGTCGCGGCGGAGACCATGGCAGGCCGGGACGGGAACATCGGGCCTGCGGTCGCCGCGGTGCTGGTGCTCAGCTCGCTGGTGGGACTGGTCAACGGGCTGGTCATCACCAGGCTCCGGGTCCACGCCTTCATCGCCACGCTCGGCGTCGCTCTGATCATCAAGGGTATCGTCGACCACCTGTACGACGGCCCGGCGGGCAAGGTGCCCGAGTCGTTCCAGCTCCTCGGCTACTCCCGCGCCGGGCCGATCCCCGTCTCCGCCATGCTCTGGGCGGGCGTGGCCGTCGCGGCCTGGTTCCTGCTGAGCAGGACCAGACTGGGATACCGGATCTACGCGGTGGGCGGCGACGAGGAGGTCGCCCGGCTGTCCGGGATCCGTACGGCCCGCGTCATCCTGATCACTCACGTGCTCTGCTCGGTCTGCGCCGGCATCGCGGGTCTGCTGCTGGCCGCCAGGCTCGGGGCGGGGGCACCCACGGTGGGCACCGATGGTGGCTACGACCTGGAGTCCATCGCCGCGGTCGTGCTCGGAGGGACCGCGTTGGCCGGGGGCAAGGGCGGGATCGCCGGGACCGTGGGCGGGGTCCTGCTGCTGGCCGTTCTGGACACCGTCTTCAACCAGCTCGAGGTCGACTCCTTCGTCAAGGACGTGGTCCGCGGCACCGTCATCGTCGTCGCGGTGGCCGTCTACGCCCGTCGCGGAACGAGGCGGCCGGCATGAGGCGGGCACTTCCCATCCTCGCGGTCCTCGCGGTGCTGCTGACCGCGATGGCGGTCGCCAACCCCTTCTTCCTGGAGCCGGCCGGGTTCCTGGCGTTCCTCAAACGGGCCGCGCCACTGGTGATCCTCGCCGCCGGCCAGTATTTCGTCATCGTCGCCGGCGAGTTCGACCTGTCGGTCGGCTCACTGGTGACGGCCGAAGTGGTGATCGCCGCGCGGCTCATCGACGGCGACGAGTCCGCCACCTGGCCGGTCCTGGCCCTGCTGATCGTCGTCGGGCTGCTCGTCGGCCTGGTCAACGGCGTGGTCACCACCAAGCTGCGGGTGCCGTCGTTCATCGTGACGCTCGGCATGCTGCTCATCCTCAGCGGGGCGATCTTCCTCTGGACCGGTGGCGCGCCGCGTGGCGCGCTGTCGGAAGGCTTCCGGGTGTTCGGCCGCGGCGGCCTCGGGCCGCTGCCGTGGTCGGTGCTGATCCTGCTGGCCGTGGGCGGGGCGGTGATCTGGCTCATGCGCGCCGATTTCGGCAGGATCCTCATGGCCACCGGTGACAACGAGCGTGCCGCGGAACTGTCCGGAGTCCGGGTCGACCGGGTCAAGATCTTCGCCTTCATGCTCTCCGGTCTGTCCGCGGCCGTCACGGCGATCCTGCTCGGCGGTTTCGCCGGGGTCTCGGCGCAGGTGGGCCAGGGACTGGAGTTCTCCGCCATCACCGCGGTCGTCCTCGGCGGCGTGGTGCTCGGCGGCGGCCGCGGCTCCGTACCGGCCGCCATGGCCGGGGCCGTCACGCTGGAGACGCTGTTCACGCTGCTCAACCTGTACGGAATCTCGGGGGC
Organism: Nonomuraea sp. NPDC050643; assembly: GCF_040654715.1. Lineage (NCBI taxonomy): Bacteria > Bacillati > Actinomycetota > Actinomycetes > Streptosporangiales > Streptosporangiaceae > Nonomuraea > Nonomuraea sp. NPDC050643. The sequence goes on from NZ_JBFAIM010000015.1 coordinate 209,125, forward strand.
ACTGGAGTTCACCGTGCAGGGCGTCATCATCATCGCCGCGGTCGCGGCCGGAGCCGTCCGGCTCCCCCGGAAGTCCACCCCCCGAAGAGGAGACGCACATGCCGCGTCCTGAGGCCGCAATCGCCGTGTTAGCCGCGCTCGTCCTCGCCGGCTGTACCACCGACAAGCCGACCGCCACCACCCAACCCGCGGCGTCCGCCACGAGCGCTCAGGGTTCCGGCACGGGCGCGCAGTCGAAGTTCTTCGTGCAGGCGGACTTCGACGCCCAACTGGCCATGCGCTCCCAGACACCCCAGGGCCCCGCCGCCAAGCCCTGGGAGCAGGCCATCGCCCCGAAGATGATCGACACGGCACGGTACAAGAAGGACGGGCCGTACCGCCTGTGCTTCTCCAACGCGGCGGTCAACAACCCCTGGCGTCAGGTCGGCTGGAAGACGATGCAGGCCGAGGTGGGCCTGCACGAGGAGATCGAGGAGTTCACCGCGCTGGACGCCGAGGGCAAGGACGACAAGCAGATCTCCGACATCGCCGAACTGCAGGCCAAGGGCTGCGACGCGCTGATCGTCTCGCCGAACACCACGGCGACGCTCACCCCGGCCGTGACGGCCGCCTGCGGGAAGGTGCCTGTCATCGTGTTCGACCGGGGTGTGGAGACGGACTGCCCGGTGACGTTCATCAAGCCCATCGGCGGCTACGCCTTCGGCGCCGACGCCGCCGAGTTCCTGGCCGAGAAGGTGCCGACGGGCGGGAAGGTGCTGGCGCTGCGCATCCTGCCCGGCGTTGACGTGCTGGAGACCCGCTGGTCGGCGGCGAAGGTGGTCTTCGACAAGAGCCGCCTCCAGGTGGTGGGGGTGGAGTTCACCGACGGCGACGCCGCCAAGACCAAGAGCATCGTCAGCGACTACATCCAGCGCCACGGCAAGCTCGACGGCGTCTGGATGGACGCGGGCGCCACGGCGGTGGCCGCGATCGAGGCGTTCGAGGACGCCGGCCTGCCGGTGCCACCGATCAACGGCGAGGACCAGCAGGACTTCCTGCAGAAGTGGAAGGACACGGGCCTCACCGCCGTCGCACCCACGTACCCCACCTACCAGTGGCGCACCCCGATCATCGCCGCCCTGAAGATCCTCAAGGGCGAGGAGGTGCCCGAGACGTGGAACCTGCCGCAGCCGAAGGTCACCGGCGAGAACCTGGTGGCCTACCTCAAGCCCAACATGCCGCCGCTGCACTACGCGCTGTGCGGTTGTGAGGACCTGCCCGGCTTCCCGGAGGCCTGGGGCGGGCGGAAGAGCTGATCGGCTCCTTCCCGCGAACCGACGACGAAGAGGGACACCATGTTCTCCATCGGAGTGAACACCTGGGTCTGGGTCTCCCCGCTGACCGACGACGACCTGGCGCGGCTCGTGCCCCGCATCGCCCGGTGGGGTTTCGACGTCATCGAGCTGCCCGTCGAGCGGCCCGGCGACTGGAACCCGGACAGGGCCGCGGCGGTGCTGGCCGAGCACCGACTGGCCGCATCCGTGGTGCTGGTCATGCCACCGGGGCGCGAGCTCGTGGCCGCCTCCCCGGAGACCGTCCGCGACACTCAGGACTATCTGCGGCACTGCGTCGACCTGGCGGTGACGGTCGGCTCCCCGGTGATCGGGGGGCCGGCGTACGCCTCGGTCGGCCGTACGTGGCGGCTCTCACCGGACGAACGCCGGGGGGTCTACGCCGAGTTGCGTGAGCATCTGCGGCCCGTTCTGGACCATGCGGCCGAGCGCGGGGTGAAGCTCGCGGTCGAGCCGCTCAACCGGTACGAGACCAGCCTCGTCAACACCGTCGAGCAGGCGCTCGACGCCTTGCCCGAGGACTGCCACCTGGCACTCGACGTCTACCACCTGAACATCGAGGAGAAGGACCCTGCCCAGGCGGTGCGGGTCGCGGCGGATCGCATCGCGCACGTGCAGGTGTGTGGCACCGATCGCGGCACGCCCGGGGCCGACCGCTTCGACTGGCCCGGCTTCACCGAGGCCCTGCGCGACACCGGCTATCAAGGGCCGCTCGTCATCGAGTCGTTCACCGCGCACAACCAGACCATCGCCACCGCGGCCTCCGTCTGGCGGCCTCTCGCGAAGAGCCAGGACGCGCTGGCCGTGGACGGCCTCGCCTACCTACGCACCCTCTGACATCCCCACGCACCCGCCTGCCCATCGTCACCCTCCGGCTCCGACCGTCGTCGCAAACCCCTCAGGAGATCCGTCATGCGAAGATCACGCCTGTTTCCCGCGCTGGTCGCAGCCTTGTCAGGGCTGTTGATGTCCTTGTCGCCGCAGGTGGCGCACGCGGCCGCACCGCAGTTCAGGGTGCTGCTGTTCACCGAGACGGCGAGCGGCGCCTTCCGGCATGACTCCATCCCCGCGGGTGTTGCGATGTTTCAGCAACTGGCGACCGACAACGACTTCCAGCTCGACCACAGCGAGAACTCCGCCGTCTTCACCACCGCGACCCTGAACACCTACGACGCGGTGATCATGTTCCAGACCAGCGGCATGGTGTGGGACAACGACGCTCAGCGTCAGGCCTTCCAGGCCTATGTGCGCGGTGGCCACGGCGTCGTCGCGATCCACAACGCCACCGACATGAACATCGAGGCGCAGTTTCCCTGGTGGGACCAGGTAGTCCTGGCCGGCGCCCACATGACCGCGCACTCGTCGATCCTGCAGGGCACCGCCAAGGTGGCCGACAGGGTGCACCCCTCCACGAAGGGGCTGCCGGACCGGTGGGTGCGCTCGGAGGAGTGGTACAACTTCGACAAGAACACGCGGGGCTCGGTGCACGTGCTGGTGACCGCGGATGAGACCACCTATGACGCGGGGCCGAGCAGGATGGGCGCCGACCATCCGATCTCCTGGTGCCACAATCCGGAGGGCGGCCGGGTGTGGGCCACCGCGATGGGCCACCAGACGTCCTCGTACTCGGAGTCGCTGTTCAAACAGCACCTGCTGGGGGCGGTGCAGTGGGCGGCGGGCGCGGTGCCGGGCGACTGCGGCGGCTCGGTCGCGGCTCGGTTCCAGAAGGTGACTCTCGACGGCGCGCCGGACCAGCCGATGGAGCTGGACGTGGCCGCCGACGGCAGGGTCTTCTACATCTCGCGCTCCGGCAAGGTGAACATGATCCCCGCCAACGGCGGGGGCACGCGTGTCATCGGCACCCTGCCGGTGTACGACGGCGGCGAGGACGGCGGCATCGGGCTGGCACTGGATCCGGGCTTCGCCACCAACGGCTGGATCTACGTCAACTTTTCGCCGTCCAGCGGCGGTGAGGTGAACCGGGTGTCGCGGTTCACCTTCAACGGCACCAGCCTCGACCTGGCGAGCGAGAAGAAGATCATCGAGGTTCCGGCGTATCGCAACGTCGACGAGCCCGGCCACACCGGCGGCTACCTCGTGTTCGGGCCGGGCGGGAATTTGTACATCGGTCCGGGTGACGACACCAATCCCAACGGCTCCAGCGGGTACGCCCCGATCGACGAGCGGCCGGGCCGGGAGCACTATGACGCTCAGCGGTCCTCGGCCAACACCAACGACCTGCGCGGCAAGATCCTGCGCATCCACCCCGAGCCCGACGGCACCTACACGATCCCGTCCGGCAACCTGTTCGCGCCCGGTACGGCCAAGACCCGGCCCGAGATCTACGCGATGGGGTTCCGCAACCCGTTCCGCTTCTCGGTCGACCGGACGACCGGCTGGATCTCGGTGGGCGACTACGGGCCCGACGCGGGCGCCGCGAACCCCAGCCGCGGTCCTGAGGGCACCGTCGAGTGGAACCTGATCAAGCAGGCAGGCTTCTACGGCTGGCCGTACTGCGTCGGCAACAACCTCCCGTTCAACGACTACAACTTCGCCACCAACACCTCCGGCGCGAAGTTCAACTGCTCGGCACCGGTCAACGACTCGCCCAACAACACCGGCCTCGGTAATCTGCCCGCGGCCAAGCCCGCCACCGTCTGGTACGACTACCACGCCTCGGCCGAGTTCCCCGAGATCAACTGCTGCGGCGGCGCCGCCCCGATGGGCGGTCCGTTCTACCGCTACGACCCGGCCGGCAACGCGGACCGCAGGTTCCCCGAGTATTTCGACGGCACGCCGTTCTTCTACGAATGGAGCCGGAACTTCGTCAAGGAGTTCCGCCTGGACTCCTCGGGCAACCTCCTGAAGATCAGCCCCTTCGTGGCACAGCTCGCCCCGCGTGCGCCGATCGACATGAAGTTCGGTCCGGACGGCGCCCTGTACATGGCCGACTGGGGCAACGGCTTCGGTCACGCGAACACCGATGACAGCATCTACCGTGTCGACTATGTCGCCGGAAACCGCGCGCCCCTGGCCAAGGCGAGCGCCAACCCCGACTCGGGCGCGGCACCCCTGACGGTGGCGTTCTCCTCGGCCGGCTCGACCGACCCCGACGGCGACGCGATCACGTACGCGTGGGACTTCGGCGACGGCGGAACCTCCACCGGCGCCAGTCCCTCCCATACCTACACCACCAACGGCACCTACCCGGCCACGCTGACCGTCCGGGACTCCGGCGGGAAGACGGGCAGTGTGACGTTGACCGTCGTCGTCGGCAACACCCGTCCCAAGGTGGCCTTCTCGGCTCCACCCGACGGCGGATTCATCGACTTCGGCGATGAGGTGGACTACGCGCTGAACGTCACCGACGCCGAGGACGGCGCCGCCGACTGCACCAAGGTCAACGTGACAACGGCGCTCGGCCATGACCAGCACGCCCACGACACCGGCCAGTACACCGGTTGCTCCGGAACGGTCACGACCACCGCCTCCGGCCATGACGAGGCATCCAACGTCTACTACGTCCTGTCCGCCGACTACACCGACCAGGGGGGCCTGAAGGGCTCCGCCGGCATCACCCTGCAGCCGAAACACAAGCAGGCCGAGCACTTCACCGGCTCGTCCGGAATCCGCGTCGTCGACGAGTCCGGCGCCGAAGGCGGCAGGCGTATCGGCGACATCTCCAACAGCGACTGGATCTCCTTCAGCCCGATCAGCCTGTCCGGGATCGACACGGTGTCCTTCCGCGTCTCGGCGCCGTCCAACACCGGGGCGTCCATCGAACTGCGCGCCGACTCGCCGACCGGGGCCCTCCTCGCCTCCAGCCCCGTGCCGGCGACCGGGGGGTGGAACACCTACGTGTCGCTGCCCGCGGTACAGGTCACCGACCCCGGTGGCACCCGCAATGTCCACGTCCTGTTCAAGGCGCCGTCCGCGAACTCGTTCGACGTGGACTCCATCACCTTCAACGGCAGGGGCGTCGGGCAGGGTGACGGCTCACCTCCGGGAGGCACGAGCGCGCTGCGGGGTTCGGGATCGAACAGGTGCCTGGACCTCAACGGCGCCACGCAGACGAACGGCGCGCAGGTGCAGATCTGGGACTGCAACGGGAGGCCCAACCAGCAGTGGACCTCCACCAGCGCGGGCGAGTTGCGGGTATACGGCACCAAATGCCTGGACGTGAACGGAGCCGGGACGGCGGACGGGACCGCGGTGATCATCTGGGACTGCAACGGCCAGAACAACCAGAAATGGCGCCTCAACGCCGACGGCAGCATCACCGCCGTCGCGGCGAACAAGTGCCTGAACGTCAGCGGCGCCGGCACCGCCAATGGCACCAAGACGCAGATCTGGGCGTGCAACGGCCAGAACAACCAGAAGTGGACCCGCGTCTGATTGTCAGGTGACGCCCGAACACGGTCGCCACGTCAGCGCGGACGTCGTAGCCGTACTGGTCAGGCGGGCGGGGCAGGCGCGGTGCTCTCGCGTACGACGAGTTCGGTGGCCAGCTCGACGCGGCTCTGTGGCAGCGCCTCACCTCGGGCCAGGGTCAGCAGCATTGAGGTCGCCGCGGCGGCCATCTTGGTGAAGGGCTGGCGGATGGTGGTCAGCGGTGGGATGGTCCACCGCACCGACGGCATGTCGTCGAAGCCGATCACGCTGAGATCGTCCGGGATGCGCAGCCCGAGCTGATGGGCCGCGTGGTAGACGCCGATGGCTTGGCCGTCGTTCGTGGCGAAGATCGCGGTCGGCCGGTCGGGCAGGCGCAGCAGGCGGTGCGCCTGCGCCAGGCCGCCCTCGATGAAGAAGTCGCCCCGGCCGATCAGCTCCGGGTCGATGGGCACGCCGGCCATGTCGAGGGCGGTGCGATAGCCGTCGAGGCGGGCCCGGCTGGACAGCGCGGCGTCGGGCCCGGTGATGATGGCGATGCGGCGGTGCCCGAGCTCCAGGAGGTGGCGGGTGGCGGTGAGCCCGCCGTTCCAGTTGCCGGCGCCGACCGAGGGGACGTTCTTGCCGGGAGCGTCGGCGGGATCCAGCAGGACCAGCGGGATCCCCCGGCGGGCGAGCCGTTCGTGCTGCGTCTCGGTCAGGCCGGAGAACACCGCGATCACGCCGCTCGGGCGGCGCCGCAGCACCCCCTCCAGCCAGGCGTCCGCGGCGGTGTGGTCGCGGTGCAGGTCGGAGATCCCGACCGTGAGGTCGTGCTCACGCGCGACCTCCGCCACCCCTTTGGTGATCTCGACGGGATAGTCGCCCTCCAGCGCGTGGAAGACCAGCTCCACCAGGGCCGTCGGCATGGAGCGGCGGCGCTGTCGCCGGTAGCCGTGCCGGCGGATGAGCTCCTCCACGGCGGCGCGGGTCTCGGACGAGACTTCGGAACGGCCGTTCACGACCTTGGAGATCGTCGCGGTGGAAACCCCGGCCAGCTCGGCGAGCTGAGCGAGGGTGAGAGGGGACGACTCCACGGCCATGGCGGCAGTCTAGCCACGGAGTGCGGGCAGGTGGGGGTGCCGTCTCACCAAGATCAAGCTTCCTGAGTCACGGGTCACGTTCCGCTCATGGACCTGCCTGCCGCTCCCTGCGGACACTCATCGTGCCGGGGCGCGCGCCGCCCGCATCGACGAAGGCGGCCCCGGGTTGCCGGGCCGCCTGTCAGGCCATCAGCGTTGCAGGGTCAGCAGGCCCGGGCGGTAGGGCAGCAGGCCGTAGTCGCCGCCGGAGTTGGGGTTGCGTCCTTGGTAGAGCAGGCGCAGGTTGCAGGGGTCGATGGTCATGGTCTGGTCGGCGCTGGTACGGATCAGTTCGCCGTGGCTGATGTCGTTGGTCCAGGTGGCGCCGCTGTTGGTCTTGCCGGCGAAGGGGTTGTTCTCGGTGGCGGCTTGGGGGGTCCAGGAGCCGTTGAGGCTGGTGGCGGTGAAGGAGCGGAAGTAGCGGCCTTGGGCGCCGATCGCTTCGACGAGCATGAGGTATTTGTTGTGGCCTTGGAGTTTGTAGACCTGGACGGCTTCGAACAGGTTGTTGGTGGTGTCGCTCATGATGACGGTGGAGGTGGTGCCGAAGCCGGCGGGGAAGTTTCCGATGGGCATGGTGGCGCGGTAGATCTTGCCGTTGTCTCCGGCGAAGAACAGGTACATGGTGGTGCCGTCGCCGATGAGGGTCTGGTCGATGGGGCCGGTTCCGGAGCCGGTGATGCTTCCGGAGAAGAGCACTTGCTGTGCTGACCAGCTGTTCGGGTTGGCGGGGTCGCTGGAGGTCCGGTAGGAGAAGGCGGTGCCACCCCATTGGTAGGCCAGTACCCAGGTGTTCTTCGGGGCGAAGTACAGGAGTGTGGGTGCGACGGTGGAGGCGGACATGGTGTTCTGGGTGGCGGAGGCCATGTCGGGCCAGTTGGTGAAGAGGCCGAAGTTCATCGAGCCCCATCTGGTTCCTGTGTCGTGGGTGGTGGCGTAGACGAGGTTGCCGCCGTTGTAGGGGGCGACGGTGAAGTCCTTGAGGGAGACCCAGCCTGTTTTGGGGGTGGCGAGGGGGCCGGTGGAGGTCCAGCGGTAGGTGGAGGGGAGATCGCATGGGCCGGGGTTGCCGCCGCCGTCTACGCGGATGAGTTGCCATTGCTGGTTGGTGCCGCCCCAGTCGTCGTATTGGACGATGTTGGCGTTGTCGGCGGTGGAGGCGCCTTGGACTTCGAGGGTTTTGTTGCTGTGGCGGGAGATGAGTCTGATGTGGCCGTCTGGGCTGTCGGCCAGGCGCCATTGCTGGTTGGTGCCGTTGCCGTCGGTCCATTGGACGATGGTGCCGCCGTTGGCGGTGGAGAAGTTGTAGACGTCGAGGGCTTTGCCGCTGTTGCGGTTGACCAGGACGTACCAGGCGTTGGTGTCGACCGTCGCCGCTGCCGCCTGGGGCGTGAGGAGCACGCCCACGAGAAGCAGGGATGAGAGAACCGCGAGCACGCCTCTCACAGGAACCTCCAGAGGGTGTTGTTCGCGCCGTTGTCGTCGGCGAGCACGACCTGCGCGCCCTGCGAGGTGCCGCCCAGCCCGAGGATCCGGCCGCCGTTGGCGCACTGGATGCGGAAGGCGGCGCCCGACCCGTAACGCAGCCGCCAGCGGTGGTCGGCGGAGCCGGTGTCGCCCCACTGCACGACGCGCGACCCGGCGGCGGTGGCCATGTTCTCCACGCCCAGCACCTTCTGGCTGCCCGAGTTGCGTAGCCGCAGGTAGCCGCCGGTGTCGACGATCGCCGTCCACAGGTGGTCCGCAGTGCCGGTGTCGCCCCACTGGACGACGAGCGCGCCGTCGGCCGTGGACATGTCGGTGACGCCGAGCACCATGCCGGTGCCCACGTTCTGGATGCGGCGTGCGCCGTTCGGCACGAACCGCCACTGGTTGTCCGCGCTGCCGTTGTCGGAATCCTGCACCACCTGGGCGCCGTTGACCGTCGAGCCGTTCTGCACGCCGAGCAGCTTGGAGCTGTGCACGTTGCGGATCTTGACGGAGCCGTCGCCGGCGTCGGTGACCATCCAGCGGTGGTCGGCGGTGCCGGTGTCACCCCACTGGAGCACCCGGGCGTTGTCGGCGGCCGACATGTTCTCGACGCCGAGCACCTTGCCGCTGTGCACGTTGCGGAAACGCAGGGCGCTGCCGTCGACGACGGGAACCCAGTCGTGGTCGGCGGTGCCGTTGTCGGTCCACTGGAGGGCCAGGCCGCCGTCGGCGGTGGACATGTTCTGGATGCCCAGGGCCAGCCCGCTGGCCGCGTTGACCAGGCGGAAGCTTGCCGCGCCGGTCCCGCCCTGGCCGGTGTTCCAGTAGACGACGTAGTTGTGGTCGTGGGCGTCGTAGAACGGCCCCAGCCGCACCGAGGCCCCGTTGGTCGTGGCGGTGAAGGACAGGGCGGAGGTGCTGGTCCGCGTGATCGATGACGGGGTCAGGGCGGGGGCCGATGACAGGGCGGTGTTGCCGTAGTCGCCCGACAACACGACCGGGCCGAAGGTGACGGCTTGCACATTGGGGTTGTCGTTGGCGGCCTTCATGACCACCCGCATGGGCAGCCGCACGCTCACGGTGTCGCCCGGCGCCCACGAACGGGTGAGGTCGGCGTAGGTGCCCGGGGTGGTGGCGATGCTCTGCTGGACCCCGTTGACGCTGATCGTCGCCCCCTGGGTCTAGCCCGGGATACGGACGCGCATCGTCCACGATCCGCTCACGTTGCCGGTGACCTGCAGCGACGTGGTGTCGCCGACCGGATAGGAGGTGGTCTGGGTGACCGTGATGCCGCGCTGGCTCCAGTCGAGCGTGGAGGGCGCGAACAGGTTCACGAACAGCGTGGTGCCGTTGTGGAAGTAGATCGAGTCCATCAGCTTGGTGTTGGTCTCGATGCCGGTGCCCTGGCAGCACCAGAAGGAGTTGTAGTCGGTGCTCCAGGTGCCGCCGCCCCAGGCCGGGCCGACGCCCCGGCGGCCACCGGGGTTGAGCGGGGTGAAGTAGGTGACGTGCCCGCGCGCGTCGGCCGGGTTCTGCTGCCCGATCAAATGGTTGAGCAGGGCGTTCTCGTAGTAGTCGAAGTAGTCGGCCCGGGACGGCGACAGCAGCCACAGCTCCCGGGTCAGCTTGAGCATGTTGTAGGTATTGCAAGCCTCGCCGGTGTCCCTGGTCAGGTGGGCGGCGATCGCGTGGGGGGCGCGGAAGTGCTCGGCCTGGCTGTTGGAGCCGTTCACGTACGTGTGCGCGCCGATGGTGATGGACCAGGCGTTGGTGGCGATATCGCGGTAGCGGGTCGTGCCCGTCGCCTTGTACTCCCGGGCCGCCCCGATCCACTTGGGCACCTGAGTGTTGGCGTGCAACCCGTTGAGCCGGTCCTGGCCCGCGGCCAGCGGACCGAACACGGCCTCATGGTCGAACCGCCGGGCCGTGGTCAGCCACCGGGAGTCGCCGGTCATCTGGTACAGGTCCGTCAGCACGGCGTTCATGCCGCCGAACTCGGTGCCGAGCATGGCCTGCAGCTGGCCTGAGCCGAGCCGGGACGTGCGGGCGTCCACCCATCCTGCCAGGGCCAGCAGCACGGTCCTGGCCTGGGTGTTGCCGATCAGCCGCCAGACGTCCAGCAGCCCGGCCAGGGTCTTGTGGATGCAGTAGTAGGGGACGTTGCCGTTGGTCAGGGTGCGGTTCTCCACGGCGGTGATGTCGGCCTCGGGGAAGCCGGACAGGTAGCCGCTGGTGAATCCGGCGGCGCCGTTGTTGGCCTGGCATCGGGCCAGTTCGGCGACCATGTGGTCGGCCTTGTCCCGGCAGGTGGTGTCGCCGAGTACGGCGTAGGCCTGCGCCCACGCCGTCAGGAAATGGCCCTGCATGTGGGAACGGAACGGGAAACCGGGCGCGTCCCAGCCGCCGTTGGCCGCCGCGCCGCCGGTGGACAACCGGTGGTTGGCCCGGAAGACGTACAGGAGCCGGTCGACATCGACGAAGCGTAAGTAGGTGAGAGCGCGGTTCTGGTTGTCCAGGAGACGGCCGGAGGCCAGCCGGACCTGGCCGAGGTCGAATTCGTAGGCCGAGACGCCGATGTCGGATCTGGCCCAGGGGAGTGCGGCCGGCGCGGGGGACGCGCCGGCCACCTGGCCGGCGACCGAGAGGGCGGCGGTCGCGCCTGCTGCCTGAAAGAGCTGACGACGGCTCAAGGACATGCAGAACTCCTTGGAGATGGGGGCGGTGACCGGCCGTGGCCGGTCACGTGTTCACCGGGTCAGGCGTTCTCTCACCGGCCACTGTGGCCGGTGAGGGGACGCCGCCGACGAGCATGTTAGCGCTAACATTCGATGCTGCAGGGCGTTGTGGCGGAGTACATCCGACGGTCCCGCCCGGCGTCAATGAGGGCGGCCCGCGCCGACTCGGGCGTTACCGTCGGAACGCCTCCCTGCCTGGAGATTCGTCTCCAACGAGATCGCGCCGCACCGATCGTTCTGGTGAAAGTTTCATAGAAGTTGCCAGATGGAAACAGATAAATTGCGAGGGATGAGAAGTTAACGTGCTGTCGCAGAAGTCGTCAGCCCTGCGCGCGACGGCCTGCTGTGCAGTTCGAGTCAAGAGGGCCACTGGGCCGGAAGGGAACGCTCGGCATGGTCACCGGGCGGCCCGTGGCTGCTCGCGGACGTGGCGGGCATCGTTCTCGATCTTCGTTAAGTTTCCGTCCCGGGCACGGTTGACTGGCCGCAGTCAGGGCTTTACCTTCCAGCAGAAGATCCGCCTCAAGTCCCGCCACTCCGGCAAGGTGCTCGACGTCCACACCTTCTCCACCACCGACTCCGCCGACATCGTCCAGTGCGACTGGGGTGGCAACAACCAGCAGCGGCAACTCGTACGGGCCGGCTGACCGACCGCGACCCCGTAGGGAACGAGAGGGCGAGATGTCTGACCTATCGCGAAGGCAAGTGTTGAGATTCGGCGCGGCCGGAGCCGGAGCCGTGGTGCTGCCGCCGGGGTGGACAGCTCCCGCCCGGGCCGCCTCGGCACCCCCTCCGGAGGTGAGCGCCGCGAACGATCTGGCCCTGTGGTACGACGAGAGCGCCGGCACGGACTGGCTACGTGCGCTTCCGATCGGCAACGGCCGTCTGGGAGCCATGGTGTTCGGCAACGTCGACACCGAGCGGCTGCAGCTCAACGAGGACACCGTCTGGGCCGGTGGACCGTACGACCAGAGCAATCCCCGTGGGGCGGCTGCGCTGGGACAGATCCGGCAACTGGTCTTCCAGAACCAGTGGAGCCAGGCGCAGACGATGATCGACCAGAACATGCGGGGAAACCCGGTGGGACAGCTCGCCTACCAGACCGTCGGTGACCTGCGGGTCGGCTTCGGCAGCGCCGCCGGGGTCGCGGAGTTCAACCGTCATCTGGACCTCACCACGGCCACCACGGCCGTGTCCTATCTGCAGAACGGCGTCCGCTACCGGCGCGAGGTGCTCGCGAGCGCGCCCGACCAGGTGATCGCCATCCGCTTGACCGCCGACAGACCGGGCTCGATCACGTTCTCCGCGACGTTCGACAGCCCGCAACGAGCGACGCGCTCCAGCCCGGACGGAACCACGGTCGCGCTCGATGGCATCTCGGGCGACATGGAAGGAGTGACCGGCTCGGTCCGGTTCCTGGCTCTGGCGCGGGCCGTCGCCGAAGGCGGCAGCGTCAGCAGCTCCGGCGGCACACTGCAGGTCAGGTCCGCCAACAGCGTGACGGTGCTGGTCTCCATCGGTTCTGGTTACCGCAACTACCGCGACGTCGGCGGCGATCACCAGGGCATCGCGCGGCGCCATCTCGACGCCGCCACCGGCAGGACCTACGACGACCTGCGCGGCCGGCACGTCGCCGACTACCAGCGGCTGTTCGGGCGTACGACGCTCGACCTCGGCCGGACCGCGGCAGCCGACCAGCCGACCGACGTGCGGATCGCCCAGCACGCGAACACCGACGACCCGCAGTTCTCGGCGCTGCTGTTCCAGTACGGCCGCTACCTGCTGATCAGTTCCTCCCGGCCAGGCACCCAGCCGGCGAACCTGCAGGGCATCTGGAACGATTCGCTCGCGCCGGCGTGGGACTCGAAATACACCATCAACGCGAATCTGCCGATGAACTACTGGCCGGCCGACACGACGAACCTGTCCGAGTGCTACGAGCCGGTCTTCGCCATGATCGACGAGCTCACGGTCAGCGGTGCCCGAACGGCCCGCGTACAGTACAACGCCGGCGGTTGGGTGACCCACCACAACACCGACGCGTGGCGCGCGACGTCGGTGGTCGACGGCGCGCTCTGGGGCATGTGGCAGACGGGCGGCGCCTGGCTGGCCACCCTCATCTGGGACCACTACGGCTTCACCGGCGATCTGGAGTTCCTCCGGCGGCACTACCCCGCGATGAAAGGCGCCGCACAGTTCTTCCTCGAGACTCTCGTACCGGAACCCACCCTCGGTTATCTGGTCACCAACCCGTCGAACTCCCCAGAACTCGCCCACCACGCGGGCGTCAGCGTCTGCGCCGGTCCCACTATGGACAACCAGATCCTGCGTGACCTGTTCAACGGCTGCGCCCAGGCTTCCCAGGCGCTCGGAGCCGACGCCGACTTCCGGGCGCGGATCCTGGCCGCCCGGGACCGGCTCCCGCCGATGAAGATCGGCTCGCGCGGCAACATCCAGGAGTGGTTGTCCGACTGGGTCGAGACCGAGCCCGCCCACCGGCACATCTCCCACCTCTACGGCCTGCACCCCAGCAACCAGATCACCAAACGCGGCACCCCGGCGCTGTACACCGCCGCGCGGCGCACCCTCGAACTACGCGGTGACGACGGGACCGGCTGGTCACTCGCCTGGAAGATCAATTATTGGGCGCGGATGGAGGAGGGCGGTCGTGCGCACGCGCTGCTCCGCCTCCTGGTGACGACGGCCCGCCTGGCGCCGAACATGTTCGACCTGCACCCGCCCTTCCAGATCGACGGCAACTTCGGCGCGACGTCCGGCGTCGCCGAGATGCTGCTGCAGAGCCACAACGGGGAACTGCACGTGCTGCCGGCCCTGCCGCCCGCCTGGCCGAACGGCAAGGTACAGGGTCTTCGGGGACGCGGCGGCCACACCGTGGACGTGACGTGGAGCTCCGGCGGGGCCACCGAGATCCTTCTCAGGTTCGACCGCGACGGGACGGTCAACGTGCGCAACCGTATCTTCGCCGGAACCTATCAGGTGGTCGACACCACGACCGGCGATACCGTCGCCGTCACCAATCCCGAGAACGACGTCATCCGGCTGACCGGCCAGGCCGGTCGTACGTACCGCACGACCGGGTCCGGCCCCGCGCCGGTGAGTTATGTGCGGATCACCAACGCGACCACCGGCCTGGCGCTGGACAGCGGCGGGAACGTCGCCTCGGGGGCGAACCTCAAGCAGTGGAACTGGGACGGCAGCACCAACCTGCAGTGGCAGCTCGTGGACCTGGGCGGCGGCTGGTACCGCGTCGTCAACCGCGCCAACGCCATGGTCATCGACAGCTGGGGCAACACCGCCAACGGCGCCAACGGCCGGCAGTCGGCCTGGAACGGCGGTGTCAACCAGCAGTGGCGGCTCAACAGCACAGGAAATGGCCGCCACCAGATCATCAACCGGGGCACCGGCACCGCCCTGGACGGCACGGGCAACAGCACCGCCGGCTCCACCGTCGCCTTGTGGACGCCGAACGGCAGCACCAACAACCAATGGACGATCACGAGCGTGTGACCGCCGCGGCCGGCGACCTGGCCCCTGTTCCCGAGCCTGGTCACCGGCCGCGCCGCTCTTCTCGTGCCGGCGCCGTGAGGCTACGCGGACGCGGGGTTGTAGGTCCACTTCTGGTTGCCGCCGCCATGGCAGGAGTAGAGCTGCAGCCCCGTGCCGTTGCCGGTGCCACCGCCGACGGCGTCGAGGCACAGCCCGGACTGTACGCCCACGATCGTGCCGTCGGAGTTGACGCGCCACTTCTGGTTGTCGCCACCCCAGCAGGAGTAGATCTGGATCTTGGCGCCGTTGCCCGTGCCCCCGGCGTCCAGGCACTTGTTGCCGTACACCTTCAACTCTCCGGCCGAGGTCTGTGCCCACTGCTGGTTGGTCTGGCCGTTGCAGTCCCATAGCTGGACCCCGGTGCCGTCGCTGGTGCCGGCGCTCGGCACGTCCACGCAGCGGCTGGAGGCCGTGCTCCTGATCTGGCCCGCGTCGCCCCCGCCGGGCGGCGGGGTGGTGCCGCCGCCGTTGAGCGCGTTGAGCACCGCCGTGTAGGCGGCCTTCTTGTTGCCGTTGCCGTCGAAGAGCAGCGCGGCGGCGCCGGAGCCGAGCCACGAGTCGCTGTCGCGAACTCCCCAGACCGTGACGCCGTTACAGCGCGGCACCGCCAGGCAGTCGTTGACGACGTTGGCGTACGTGGTGGCCGAGCCGCCCTGGATGTCCAGCTCGGTGATCTGCACGTCGACCCCCAGCGCGGCGAAGCTCTGGATGGTCGTGCGGTAGTTGGCGTTGTAGGGGCTGTTGCCGTTGAAGTGGGACTGCAGGCCCACGCAGTCGATCGGCACACCGCGGGACTTGAAGTCGCGGACCATGTTGTAGACGCCCTGCGTCTTGGCCCAGGACCAGTTGTCGATGTTGTAGTCGTTGTAGCAGAGCTTGGCGGCCGGGTCGGCGGCGCGCGCGGTGCGGAAGGCCACCTCGATCCAGTCGTTGCCGGTGCGCTGGAGGTTGGAGTCGCGCCGGCCGCCGGAGTTGCCGTCGGCGTAGGCCTCGTTGACCACGTCCCAGGCGTAGATCTTGCCCTTGTAGTGGCCCATGACGCCGTTGATGTGGTTGATCATCGCCTGGCGCAGCGTGCTGCCCGACAGTTGCTGCATCCAGCCCGGTTGCTGGGAGTGCCAGGCCAGGGTGTGCCCGCGCACCCGCTTGCCGTTCTGCACGGCCCAGTTGTAGACCCGGTCCCCGGCGCTGAAGTTGAACTGCCCCCGGTTGGGCTCGGTGGCGTCGATCTTCATCTCGTTCTCGGCCGTCACCATGTCGAACTCGCGATTGGCGATCGTCGTGTAGGCGGAGTCACCGAGCTTGCCCGAGGAGATGGCGGCGCCGAAGTAGCGGCCGCTCTGCGCGGCGGCCGCGCCGAGCGTGCTCGCCGCGGCGTCGGCCGGAATCGCCGTCGCCAGTGCCGTGATCAGGCCGAGTGCGCCGAGCGCGCCGGTGATCAGCGCCCGGCGGCGTGCGGCAGGCGGGGACATGGCGTTGACACGCATGCTTGAGCCTCCATATGCGAATCATGGGGAAGGGCCGTGCGGGACACACCCCGGTGGAGCGCGCACCACAGGCGTCGGGAGCCGGTAGGGGAGCTCGCCTCGGGCACTCAGTGTGTGGATCTCGCCGAAAGTTGTCAAGAATGTAGTGAAACTTTCGGATCCATTGGTTCTGTCGAATGCCTGTTTAACTGGGCCAGATGTGCCCATTCCGGCCTTGAAATGTTTCGGCAAGACCTGACGGAATGAACCTGGCGTGAAAGTTTCACGGCGATGCTCTCGCTGGTCGATCGCATTCAGACGGGATAATCCGAGGTGAGCGTGCCCGGCCGGTGTCTCCGCCGGGCCATCGCAAGCTAAGGCTCTCTTGACAGTACCTTTCTGCCTCGGATTGGCTCCGTCCAGCCACCACTCCATCGGCCTGTTAACGCTAACAAGGGAGAGGCGGAACAATGAAGCGAGGCGAACCGCGTCCGAGAAGGTACGCGAGCATCGGCGCCGCCCTGACGGCTTTGGTCACGGCGGCGGCCACCGCCCTGGCCATGTTCCTCACGGCCACGCCGGGAGCATCGGCGGCGGTCCTGACCGAAGTGACGAGTTTCGGCGCCAACCCCGGCGGCCTGCGGATGCACCTCTACGTTCCCGACAGGGTGGCCTCCCGGCCCGGCGTCCTGGTGGCGATGCACGGCTGCAACGGCTGGGCGCCGGGCTTCCACCAGGGGACCGAATTCGCCTCGCTGGCCGACCGGCACGGTTTCATCGTCGTCTACCCGCAGGCGAACAAGAGCGCCAACGGCCTGTCGAACTGCTTCGACGTGTGGTCGAACGAAGCCCTGCGCCACGGTGGCGGCAGCGACCCGGTGTCCATCGTCTCCATGGCGAACTACGCGCTGCAACGCTACAACGGCGACCCGCAGCGCGTGTTCGCCACCGGCTTCTCCTCCGGCGCCATGGAGACCCTCAACCTGCTCGCCACCTACCCTGACGTGTTCAAGGCCGGCGCGCCGTTCGCAGGTGTTCCCTACGCCTGTCTCGGCCCCGCCGGGTGCGGCGACAAGACGCCGCAGCAGTGGGGTGACCTGGTCAGGAACGCCTACCCCGGCTACACCGGGCCCCGCCCGCGCGTGATGGCCTGGCACGGCACCGCCGACTCCGTCCTGCCCTACACGATGCTGCAGGAGGAGGTCGACCAGTGGACCAACGTGCACGGGCTGAGCCAGACCCCCGCCTCCACTGACAGCCCGCAATCCGGATGGACCCGGCGAGTCTTCGGCTCGGGCCAGGTCGAGGCGTACACCATCACCGGAGCCGGCCACGACCTGCCGCGACCAGGTATGGCCGCGTACGCCATCCGCTTCTTCGGCCTGGACGGCGGCTCGTCCACCACGACGCCGACTCCACCGCCCGCCGGGCAGATCAGGGGAGTCGGCTCCGGGCGTTGCCTGGACGTGCCCGGCGCCGCCACCACCGACGGCACACAGGTGCAGTTGTGGGACTGCAACGGGCGCGGCAACCAGCAGTGGGCCGACACCTCGGCCGGCGAGCTCAGGGTCTATGGCGACAAGTGCCTCGACGCGGCCGGCACCGGAAACGGCGCCGGCATCCAGATCTACTCCTGCCACGGCGGCGCCAACCAGAAATGGCGGCTGAACGCCGACGGCTCCATCACCGGCGTGCAGTCCGGCCTGTGCCTGGACGCCGTGGGCCAGGGCACCGCCAACGGCACCCGGCTCCAGCTCCACTCCTGCCACGGCGGCGCCAACCAGCGCTGGACCCGCACCTGACACACCGCGGCTCGCACCCATGCCCACCCGACTTCGGAAGGTGCTCATGAACGTCGCCTCCCCCCTCCGGCCCGGCGTCATGGCGAAGTGCGGTGTGCCGGTGATCGTGGCGCTGCTCTGCGCCGTGATGGTGATCCCGGGTACGGCCAGGGCGGACAACCCGATCGTCCAGACGATCTACACCGCGGACCCTGCTCCACTGGTGCACAACGGCCGGGTCTACCTCTACACGGGACACGACGAGGACGGCTCGACGTACTTCACCATGAAGGAGTGGCGGGTCTGGTCGTCGGCGGACCTGGTGAACTGGACCGATCACGGCTCGCCGATGAGCGTGGCCACCTTCGGCTGGGCGAGCGCGGACGCGTGGGCGGGCCAGGCCGTCTACCGGAATGGCAGGTTCTACTGGTACGTCCCGGTGAAGGACCGGGCGAGCGGTCAGATGGCCATCGGCGTCGGGGTCTCCGACAGCCCCACCGGGCCCTTCAGGGATGCCATCGGCCGCCCCCTCGTCAGGAACGGCGAGATCGACCCGACGGTCTTCATCGACGACAACGGGCAGGCCTACCTGTATTGGGGTAATCCCAATCTCTGGTACGTCAGGCTCAACGCCGACATGATCTCGTACTCCGGCAGCCCCAGCCAGATCCCGCTCACCACCCCGGGCTTCGGCACCCGCACCGGCAACCCGAACCGTCCCACCCTGTACGAAGAGGGGCCCTGGGTCTACAAGCGCAACGGCCTCTACTACAACGTCTTCGCCGCGAAATGCTGCTCGGAGTTCATCGGCTATTCGACGGCTCCGGGCCCCACCGGCCCCTGGACCTACCGAGGGACGGTCATGCCCACGCAGGGCAGCAGCTTCACCAACCACCCGGGCGTCATCGACTTCAACGGCGGATCGTACTTCTTCTACCACAACGGCGCCCTGCCGGGCGGCGGCGGCTTCACCCGCTCGGTGGCCGTCGAGAAGTTCACCTACAACGCCGACGGAACCATTCCCACGATCAACATGACCGCGACCGGAGCGCCCCAGGTCGGCACGTTGAACCCCTACGTCCGCCAGGAGGCCGAGACGATCGCCTGGGGGTCCGGCGTGGAGACCGAACCCGCCGCCGAGGGCGGCATGAACGTCGGGTGGATCGAGAACGGCGACCACATCAAGGTCAAGGGCGTCGCCTTCGGCTCCGGCGCGACGTCCTTCAGCGCGCGGGTGGCCTCGGCGACCAGCGGTGGCCGGATCGAGCTCCGCCTGGACGGGGTCAACGGAACGCCGGCGGGGACGTGCACCGTGCCCGGCACCGGCGGCTGGCAGACGTGGACGACGGTCACCTGCCCGGTGAGCGGTGCGACGGGCACTCATGACCTGTACGTCAAGTACACCGGCGGCAGCGGCTACCTGTTCAACGTGAACTGGTGGCAGTTCACCGGCGGCACCGGCGCCGGCGGGAGCCTGCTGACCAACGGAGACATGGAGAGCGGCACCACGGCCTGGGGCACGTCCGGCGGAACCCCGTCGTCCGTCACCGACCCTTAGTCCACGCCGGCCGACGCTCCCGCCGGCCACGGGGGCGGCGCACGGTTCCTCCAACCAGACACATCGGAATCCGCACCAAGATCGGAGTTACGTGATGTCAGGACGCGGTTCCCTCTTCACCACGGTCGCGGTCGTTGCCGCGGCGCTTCTCGTCCTGGTCACGGGCCGTGCGGCGATGAGCAGCGACGCCGGTACGGCCGCGGCGCCCGCCGGCGCCGTCGCGACGACCGCCGGATGCGGCAAGACCCCGACGCTGAGGAGCGGTTCGCAGTCGATGCAGAGCAGCGGCAAGAACCGCTCCTTCATCCTCCGGCTGCCCGACAACTACCACAACGGCACCCCCTACCGGTTGATCTTCGGCTTCCACTGGCTGGGCGGCACCGCCACCGACGTCGACTCCGGCGGAACCAGCGGGTATCCCTGGTCCTTCTACGGCCTCAGGCAACTGTCGAACAACGGCGCGGTCTTCGTCGCACCCCAGGGCTTCAACAACGGCTGGGCGAACAGCAACGGTGAGGACGTCACCTTCGTCGACGACCTGATCCGGCTCATCGAGGCGGATCTCTGCGTCGACGCCTCGCAGCGCTTCGCCACCGGTTTCAGCTACGGCGGCGGGATGAGCTTCTCTCTCGCGTGCTCGCGGCCGACGGTCTTCCGGGCGGTCGCGGTCTTCTCCGGTGCGCAGCTCAGCGGGTGCACCGGCGGAACCCAGCCGATCGCGTACATGGGACTGCACGGTCTCGGGGACACGGTGCTCAGCATCGCGCAGGGACGGGCGCTGCGTGACAGGTTCGTCCGCAACAACGGCTGTACCGCGCAGAGTCCGCCCGAGCCGAGCTCGGGCAGCCGCGGCCACATCGTCACCACCTACTCCGGGTGCCGGGCCGGCCATCCGGTCGTCTGGGCCGCGTTCGACAACGGTCACACGCCCGCCCCGGTGGACGGCACCTACACCGACAGTGGCGTCACGACGTGGACCAAGGCAGCGGTGTGGGCGTTCTTCTCCCAGTTCGGGGGCTCCTCATCGCCGACCCCCGCGCCGGGGGGATGTACGGCCACAATGGAGACCGTCACCTCCTGGTCCGGCGGCTTCCAGTCCACCGTGACCGTCCGCGCCGGCGGCGGCACCGTCAACGGCTGGACGGTCGGCTGGACCTGGCCGGGCGGGCAGACGATCGGCAGCCTGTGGAACGGCGTCCGCACCGGCTCCGGAGCCGGCGTGACCGTACGCAACGAGACCTACAACGGCTCCATCGCGGCCAACAGCACCACTACTTTCGGCTTCACCGCCAACGGCGCCCCGGCTACGCCCACCCTTTCCTGCGACGTCGCCTGAGGAGGAGAACCAGATGCGTAAGATCATCCGTTTGATTCTGGCGGCTGTGCTGGCCGCCGGTTCCCTGGTCGCGCTCGGTGGTACGTCGTCGCCGGCCGTCGCGCTGGACAACGGGCTCGCCCGTACGCCGCAGATGGGCTGGAACGACTGGAACACCTTCTTCTGCAACGTGAACGAGGGCCTCATCCGGCAGACCGCGGACATCATGGTCTCCAGCGGCATGGCGGCGGCCGGCTATGAATACGTCAACATCGACGACTGCTGGTCCACCAGGAGCCGCGACGCCAACGGCAACCTGGTGCCTGACCCGCAGAAGTTCCCCAGCGGCATGAAGGCCCTGGCGGACTACGTGCACGCCAAGGGGCTCAAGCTCGGCATCTACTCCTCGGCGGGCACGACCACGTGCGCGGGTTACCCGGCCAGCCTCGGCTACGAGCAGCGTGACGCCGCCCTGTGGGCGTCCTGGGGGATCGACTACCTGAAGTACGACAACTGCGGCGACCACCTGGGCAGGACCGGGTTGCAGCGCTACACCGTCATGCGCGACGCGCTGGCAGCCACCGGCCGCCCGATCGTCTACAGCCTCTGCAACTGGGGCCAGGAGAACGTGTGGACCTGGGGGATGCCGGTGGGCAACTCCTGGCGCACGACGGGCGACATCGCCGCCAACTGGAACTCCATCATGGGCATCCTGGACCAGCAGGTCGGGCTCGAGGCGTACTCGGGGCCCGGGGGCTGGAACGACCCCGACATGCTGGAGGTCGGTGTCGGCTCGCTGACGGCGACCGAGGGACGGGCGCACTTCAGCCTGTGGTCGCTGCTGAACGCCCCGCTCATCGCGGGCAACGACATCCGGTCGATGAGCGCCGAGACCCGCTCCATCCTGACGAACACCGAGGTCATCGCGGTCAACCAGGACTGGGGCGGCAGGCAGGGCCACAAGATCAGCGACAACGGGAATCTGGAGGTCTGGCGCAAGCCCATGTCCAACGGCTCGGTCGCGGTCGTCCTGCTCAACCGGGGCACCTCCACCTCGACGGTCTCCACCACCGCCTCGGCCCTGGGCCTGGGCTCGGCGTCCTCCTACGCCGTGCGCGACCTGTGGGCGCACACGACGTCCTCCTCCTCCGGGACCATCAGCGCGTCGCTGCCCGGGCACGGGGCGGCCATGTACACCGTCACCGGTGGGGGCATCGTCCCCGCGGTCGCGATCAGGGGGATCGGCGCGGGCCGGTGCCTGGACGTCACCGGCGCCTCGCAGACCAACGGCGCGCAGGCGCAGATCTGGGACTGCGACGGCCGGCCCAGCCAGCAGTGGACGTCCACCACGAGCGGTGAGCTACGGGTCTACGGCGACAAGTGTCTGGACGCTTACAACCAGGGCACCGCCAACGGCACGCAGGTCATCATCTGGGACTGCAACCGGCAGGCCAACCAGCAGTGGCGCCTCAACACCGACGGCACCATCACCGGCGCGCAGTCGGGCCTGTGCCTGGACGTGCCGAACAACGCCACCGCCAACGGCACCAAACTGGTGATCTGGTCCTGCAACGGCGGTGCCAACCAGCGGTGGACCCGCACCTGAGGCCCCGATGCGATGGCCGGATCGACACCGGGGGCCGTCGGCGGTTGATCATCGTGCGGCGTGGCGGGATGCTACGGGCGCTCAGGGCTACACGTGGCCTCGTAGTCCTGGTGCCCGGTCGATGGACGCCCTCCGTGCACGCACTACTCCGGCACCTGGAAGCCGTCGGCTTCGATGGGGCTCCACGGGCGCTGGGATTCGACGATCAAGGCCGAGAGGTGCTCTCCTTCATAATTCGTACCTGGAAGGCGGGTCGCCGACAACTAGCCGTCTTCGTGCACAAAGGCTTTCCAGGCGGCAGAAGCCGACAGAGCCGCCCAGGCGGCCAGCACAAGGAGGCCAGCGACTGGGCGGAGCGCGGTGGCGGGGTCGACGGGCATCCGGAGAAGGCTCAGGGCTGCCTCGTGCGGGAGGAACTTCACCATGTGCGGCAGGGCGCTCTGAAACGGCGGTGAGACGAGAACGGGCATGATGAAAAGCACGGCGAGAGGAGTGACGACCGTCTTCGCGACAACGGCGAAACCGTGGCCGATGATGCCGAGCAGGAGATAAACGGTCAGGACGGCTATGAAGCCGGCCACGACATCGCCGGCTCGCAGCTCTCCGGCGCGAATCGCCGCAGCGTGCTGCAGGACGTGGCCAGGCAGGACGGCCGGTATCGACGCGATCAGGCTGAACGCCGTGCTGACGGTGAGTTTGGCGGCGAACAGCCGCTTGCGGTCGGGGACGGCGGCGAGGCTGACGCGCACTTGCCCGCCGCGGTACTCGCTGCCGGCCGCGAAGACCGTGATCGCGATGAACACGTAGACCGGTACGAGCATGAGGGTGCCGAGCCCGCCGATCGGGATGGGACCGTCTCGACCGGCGACACGGACGATGTCCGTGGCCGTGATGACGCCGAGCAGGGTGTTGGCGCCGAACGCGACGATGAGAGCGATCCAGGTGGCGGGAAGAGTGGTGATCTTGATCCGTTCGGCGGCCGGCGTGTCGCTGAACCGGATGGTCTCCACCGGCGGGGGAGTGGACGTCGCGGTGCTCATCGCGCGTCCCTCCCGCTGAGCGTGATCGCCGCGGCGACGGCGGTTATGGTGACGATGATGCCGGTCAGGGTGTTGCGCGCGACGGTGGTGATGGCGGATGCGGTAAGGCAGAACAAGACCGCGAAGGTGATGAACCGGCCGTGACCGTGGAAGGCCGCACCGGTCAGGAGCAGGCCCGGATTCCAGGCTTTGACGGCGACGTACATGAACGCGGTGCTGATGCCCGCGATGAGGGTCGCGACGGCAAGCACGTACAGCGCCGTGGCAAGGAGCTTCGCGGCCACCATGCGAACGGTGCGCGGCATGGCGAGCACGGTCAGGCCAAGCTGCCGCGAGCGGAACTCCTGCCCCGCGATCACGGCGGCGAGCACAGGCAGGAACAGGCCCATCTGCAGCTCCCCTCCGGCCAGAAGGCCGAGGATCGCCTCCGCCGCCGGTTGAGGTTCCCCGATGAAGACCTCGATGATGCCCTCGGGGGTGATGTTCGCCACGGCGTCGGCGAGAAGCTTGGCGGGTTGGAGCTGGACCAGCAGATGAAGGGCGAGGATGACGCCGGTGACGATCCACACGCTGGGCAGGGTGAGGATCTTGGTCAGTTCCGCTCGGGTCGCCGCCGGCATCGCGTTCACCACCGCGATCCGGCCCGGTCGCCGGTGAGGGCGAAAAACGCCGTCTCCAGCGAGACATGGCCGACCGTGACCTCGGCCAGCGAGCCCTGGGCAATGATACGGCCGTGATCGATGATCACCACGTCATGGGCAGTATCGGCCATTTCCGTCATGAGATGACTCGACAACAGCACGGTGCGGCCACAGGCCGCGTAGTCTCGGAGGAAGGTACGAACCCAGCGGACACCGTCCGGGTCCAGCCCGTTCACGGGTTCGTCGAGAATGAGGATCTCCGGCTCACCGAGCAGCGCCCCGGCGAGCCCGACTCGCTGCTTCATGCGGAGCGAGTACTTCTTCACCCGCTGCGTCGCCGCATCCGTCAGGCCGACGAGATCAAGTACCTCCCACACCCGCTTGCGGGGGATCCGGTTCGATTGGGCGATCCACGACAGGTGGTCGATCGCGCGACGCTCGGGCACCGGGCCCGCGCCGTCCAGCAATGCGCCGACCGTTCGCAGCGGGTCTGTCAGGTCTCGGTAGCGCCTTCCTCTGATCAGCGCTTGTCCGGTGGTGGCCGCGTCCAGGTCGAGCAGAATACGCAGCGTGCTGGACTTGCCGGCGCCGTTCGGGCCGAGGAACCCCGTGACCCGGCCGGGCCGGGCCGCGAACGTGACCCCATCCACTGCCTTCTTGCCCCGGTAGTGCTTGCTGAGCCCGGTAACTTCGATCACTGGACACCTTGATCCGTCGTGCTGGCTGATTTCGTCCAGCCTGCGATGACGAGGTGCCGGGCCGCGTCCCCCGAAAGGGGACTCCTCAGCGAGACTCGTGCAACAGCCCTGCCTCATAGGCGAGCACGGCCAGGTGGGTGCGGTCGTGCACGTCGAGCTTGGCGAACATGCGCTTGAGATAGGTGCGCACCGTCTCCAGGCTCAGGAACAGCTCGTCGGCGATCTCCTGGTTCGAACACCCACGCGCGACCAAGCGGATCACCTGCACCTCTCTCTCAGAGAGCAGCTCGTCCGCGAACGCGTGCCGACGCTGCGACCGCCTCGGCGCGAACTGGTACATCAGCCTCGCGGTGACCTCCGGTGCGAGCATGGCATGACCCGCATGCACGGGACGAACCGCGTGGAGCACCTCTGGCGGCGGCGCGTTCTTCAGCAGGAACCCCGACGCGCCCAAGGTCAAGGCCTCGTGAACATATTCGTCGAGATCGAATGTGGTCAGCATGATGATCCGGGTGCCCTTCGCCTCGGTAAGGACCCGACGGGCCACTTCCAGCCCGTTACCGCCCGGCATCTGCACATCGAGCAAAGCCACGTCGGGTTCGAGCGCGAGGATCAGGCGCAGTGCCTCGACCTCGAAGCCTCGATCCGGCAGGTTCCGCCAGGCCACGGTGCCACCGGCCAGATACGCTCGTTCCCGCATCCCCCGCAACCCGAACCCAGACACGCCGTCCTCCTTGCCAGGGCCGTCGTCACGGACACGCACGACCAGCACATCACCGTCCGCGTGGAGTTCCACGGTGCAGGCGGCGCCCGGCGCGTGCCGTACCACGTTGCTCAGCGCTTCTTGAACGCTCCGGAAGGCAACTGCCGCGACAACCTCATCGACCTGCTCAGGCGCCGCGATGCCCGGGCCCGCCCGGAGCGAGCGGACGAGCGACTGGATGTCCTCCAACGCCGACCTCGCGTAGTTCTCGATGTCGGCAAGCGTGTCACGAAGCTCCCGCTCGCTCGCGTCCGCAAGTCCTCGTGTCACCCCGGCCTCGGCACTGATCACCCCAAGGGCGTGTCCCACCACATCGTGCACGTCACGGACCCGGTCAGCGGCCGTGCCTTCACCTACGGCTACGACCAGGACAACCGGCTCAGCTCCTTGAAGTCGGCCAACCCGGCGGGCACCCAGGACTTCACCTACGACCCGCTCAACCGCCTTGAGACGCACACCCTCAAGAACAGCTCAGGCGCCCAGCTCGCCAAGATCACCTACGGCTGGGACAAGGACGACCACTTCACCTCCAAGGTCACCGCGGGCACCGCCGGGGCCGGCAACAACACCTACGGCTACGACCACGCCGGCCGGCTGACCTCCTGGACCGCCCCCAACGGCAACGTCACCAGCTATACCTGGGACGCCTCCGGCAACCGCACCAAGGCCGGCGACCAGACCTTCACCTACGACGAACGCAACCGCCTGGCCTCCGGCGCCGGCACCACCTACACCTACACGCCGCGCGGCACCCTCGCCACCGAGACCACCGGCACCACGACCAAGAACCTCGTCTTCGACGCCTTCGACCGCCTCATCAGCGATGGTGAGGCCACCTATGGCTACGACGCCCTCGACCGCCTGAGCACCCGAAAGAAGGGCACCGAGGAGACCCGCTTCGCCTACTCCGGCCTGGAGAACGACATCACCACCGTCACCGGCCAGAGCGGCGTGGTCATCGCCAAGTACGGCCGCGACCCCGACGGCAACCTGCTCAGCCTGCAAGAAGGCACCGGGCCGGCCCTCGGCGTCATGTCCGACCTGCACGGCGACGTGGTCGGCACCTACTCCGGCACCGCCGTGGTGGACTCGACGGCCTACAGCCCGTTCGGCGAGCCCATCGCCCGGACCGGCACCCAGCGCACGCTGGGCTACCAGGGCGAATACACCGACCCGGACAGCGGCAAGGTCAACATGCACGCCCGCTGGTACGTCCCCGGCACCGGCGGCTTCGCCTCCCGCGACACCCTCACCCTGTCGCCCGACCCCTCTGACCGCCTCAACCGCTACCTGTACGGCGGCGGCGACCCCCTGGTCAACCAGGACCCCAGCGGCCACGACAACATCCGGGTCAACTTCCCGCCGCCACCACAGCCTGGCTACCGGAAGGGATGGGCCCAGAGCTACTGCAGCGGCGGCTGGGGAGGCCAGGTCTGCAACGCGGCCCAGGCCTACGAGAACCGTGGGCTGAGCGAGAAGGAGTTCTACGACAAGGCCGTCGCACCCGCCAGGGACCAGTACGCGGCCACCGAGAAGAAGAACTCCAAGCGGTGGGGCGAGGGCGGTGGCGGCGGCAGCGGCAAGAAGAGCAAGCGGGGCTCCGGCAAGACGGGCAATAGCAGGGACGCCAAGGCGGAGGCCAAGAAGAAAGAGGAGGCGAAGCGGAAGAGGGAGGAAGCCAAACGGAAGGAAGAAGCGAAGCGGAAGAAGAAGGAGGAACAGGATAAGAAAAAGAAGAAGAAAAAGCGCGACGACGATGACGACGATCGCCGGACCGTGCGTGAACGGGACAGCAAGAAGGAGCGGAGCTGCACCCGCAACTGCACCGATCCCGCGAAGGCGAAGAAAAAGAAGAAGCAGCCCAGCACCCCGGTCAAACCCAAAAAGAAGAAGAAGCAGAACGCGAACCCCGGCACGACCAAGAAGAAGACCAAGGAGCCGACCAGGAAGCAGTGCCGCAGCGGGCCCTGCGGTGACCCGGCGCCCATCGAGGTGCACGACTCCTCCATCGCCTCGTTCCGCGGCATCGGCGTCGAATACGTCAAGAAGGAGATCGTCGAGGAGGTCTTCGAGACCACGACCGAAGCCATCATCGACGAGGTCCTCGACGACGTCATCCCGGACCTTCCGCCGGACATTCCGCCCGGCGCCGAGAGTTGCCTAACGGGCAACAGCTTCGTATCCGGCACCCAGGTGCTGATGGCCGACGGCACCGGCAAGCCCATCGAGGAGATCAAGGTCGGGGACCGCGTCGTGGCCACGGACCCGGAGACCGGGGTCACCGCGGCCAGGCCGGTCACCACGCTGATCACGGGCGATGGGGAAAAGCACCTCGTCAAGGTCACCGTGGACGTGGACGGCGCCGCCGGCACCACCACCGACGACATCACCGCCACCGCCAACCACCCCTTCTGGGTGCCGGCCCTTCGCAAGTGGATCGACGCCGGCCAACTGCAGCCCGGAACCTGGCTGCGAACGTCCGCAGGCACGTATGTCCAGGTAACGGCGGTCAAGACGTGGACCGCCGTCCAACAGGTCCACAACCTCACGGTCGACGGACTGGACACCTATCATGTGGTGGCGGGCGACCAGGCGGTCCTGGTCCACAATGTCGCCCCACCCCACCCAAACGTCGGCACGCACTCCGAGTTGGCGCCGGCGGGCACAGGCAAGGAGCGCCACCATATCCCACCGCACTCCACGAGACCGTCCGGTAGTAGCTACGGCAAGGGTCCGTCGATCCGCATGGACAGGGCCGACCATCGGGCTTTGTATTCCACGGGCCACGGATTCGAATCGCAGGCCTGGCTACAGTGGCAAAAAGAACTCGTCGCCGCCGGCAACCATGCCGAGGCCATGGAAATGGAGTATCGCGATATACAGGGACGTTTCCCCGGCAAATACGACGCTGAGATCGCCCTCCATCGTGCACTCTACGCCGGACACCCCACGTGTCCGTAAGGGGTATACGCGGCGATGACTGAACACACGCTCGAAGTCCATGTCGGCTCAGGGCTGGACAGCCTGCGGTTCGGCATGGACGAGTCACAGGTCAGGGCCCAACTGGCCGTATACGGAGACGTCATCGACGCAACGGCACCAGGAGGCGCGCTCCAGCTTCGGACGCAGGGTCCCGACGACTCGTTCGCGGTCTACGCCGCGTTCAAGGCCGATGGTCGCCTCTTCACCCTCGAGGTCTGGCGGCCGGATGACGCGAGCCTGATCGAGCTGCACCTCTACGGCATTCCGTTCTTCGCCACTCCTGCAGACCAGGTCCTGGCCCGGTTGGCAGAGTTGGGGCATCGAATCGACTTCGAAGACCAATGGAATCCGCTGCTGCCGGAAGTGTCGATCGCCCTGAGTCGCGAGGGCGGTGACGACTGTGATGACGACGGCCTCGCCCGCTATTTCCAAGCGATGTTCATTGCGCCACTTGCTTACTACGCCAGGCCCTCTGAGACTAGATGATTGAGTCCAAGGGGTCAGGGATGGTCAGTGGTCGTAAAGGATCAGTGACCTCTTGATCGGCTGGCCGGTGTGGTCGTTGTGCCAGAT
>NZ_JBFAIM010000016.1:0-227891 GCF_040654715.1 Nonomuraea sp. NPDC050643
GATCCGCCGCTACATCGCCTGGCGAAACCGCAACACCGATAACCCTCGCCTACGCCGCATCGTGAAGAGGGCAAACGTGGCCTGACGCGGCACTAGGTAGTCGGGTAGGCACTTCGGGATTTGCATGGACCGAGGCGCGCGCGAGAGATGGCTCCAAGCCGCGGCTCGTGACCGTTGCGGTGGAGGAACAGCCTTCTACCTGCAACAGGCCCTTGTACCGCGACCACGAGAATCATGATCATTACACGCATGCATGGCCGCCGCTAGGACCGGAACAGCCGGAGGACTGAACACGGTGATCGGGCTTCCACCTGCGCCCTACACCGAATCTCCTCCTGCTGGGCGTGCGGTCTTTTCGGTGAGCAGGGTACAGAGCAGGGCCGTGAGCATGAAGCCGACCACCACGGGGACCCCTATCAGCATGCCGAACGCAAGGGTCTCGCTGGACACCCAGGAGCTATAGTCCGGCTGGATGACGACGACCGCCAGCATGACGAAGGGGGCCACCAGACCAACAGCCGGCCAGTAGGACAGGCGGGCCAACCACGCAGCCACCATGCTGAGCGGGAAGGGTACCAGCGCAAACGCCATTGCCAGCTTGAGCTCGGAATCCGAGTCGGTGGTCGGCCACGCGAGGAGGAGCAGCAGCAGTAAGACCGCCACTGCGGACCCGGCCAAGGCCGACCTCAATAAGAGACGCACAGCGTGATTGTCACAAATCAGAGGCGGACAGGTCGATATACGGAAGCTGGCCTGCTGAACCTCGGCGACCAGTAAAGGCCAGCCTTCAGACGGTGGTCTTCCCAATCATGCATCCTGGAACGTGTGACCATGCCGCAACTCCCCGACCCGTCGCCACACTTCTACGACTGCGGCTGCCCGGACATCTACTTCTGCCCAGCGTCCGACGAGTCAAGGTCGTTCGTCCAGCGGGGCGCTCCACCTTGACCCCGTGGCCCAGGTCTGCTCGGCTTGCCCCGGGTCTATGGCGGGCGGGATGATCAGGCTTCCACCTCAGCCACCTGCGGACCAGACACTCGGTGCACCGATCATCCCGGAGCCAGAGGCCCCCGCCGGAGGCACTGTTCGGTTGCGTGATGAATCGGAAGGGTTGGCGGCATGGATGTGCGGCGATCTTTTTGGTTTCAGCTTGGGTCTGCGTGCACCTTCATCTTCTGCGGGTGGGGCGGGGCTGGTGCGGTGTTCGGGCTTTCTGGGTTTCGCGGGCCCATGCCGGATGCTTGGCTGACAGGGCTGTGGGTGTTTCTCTCGCTGAGCATTCTGCTCAAGCTTGTTGCCGGAGTCGCATATCTGGTGCGGAAACGAACTTGCCAGGATGTGAAGGATGACCCAGTCGTTGGGTGACCGGTCATAGGGATACCCGAACTGGCTAGAGAGGCGTGTGCGGCGGCTCGACTGACCCGTTGTGGCGCCAGGCGGATCGGCCGTGAGTAGCGGCGGCTCGCCGGCGGTCGGCGCGTTGGCTGGCTGCGGCGTGGCAGCCGTGCGGCGATGCCCCACGCGACGCAAGCGCCGTGACCGGCCCCCAGGCCGCAGCTCGGCGCGGAGACATCGACGCGGGGCATACGGCGTGGTGGTGGGTGCGTTCGATCTGAGCTATTTGGGCGCGCATCTTGTCGGCGATGGGCGGGCCACCGAGCTTCCGATCCAGGAGACGGAGGTTGTTGGTGTCGGTGTGCAGGATCATGACCGTGGTCGGGTCGATCGCGGCAGAAGCGCCCAGACGCCTGATCAGTTCAGTGGTTTGCTCTTCGTGTTCGTCGTCGTGATCGCCGGTGGGGGATGCGATATCCAGCGGCGCCAGGCTGAGCAGCATGCGGGCGTGATCGGGTAGACGCAGGCATCCTCTTCCGTAAGCGCAAGGGCAGGAGCAAGCTCACCACGACACACCGATCGAGCGCACCGAGGACTGGAAGCTGTGGAAAGCCATCCTCAGGCAAGCGGGGGTTCGAGACGTCCGGGTCCACGACGCCCGCCACGCCGCCGCGACCCTCCTGATCGAGCAGGGTGTGAACATCCGGGTCGTACAGGAGGTGCTCGGCCGCACTCGGGTCACCACCACCGAGCGCTACACCCACGTATCCACACACTCATGCGGGACGCCAGCGAGCGCCTGGCCTCCGCGCTCTGGGGAAATCCGTAGCCGTTGCAACCAGCCCTGCAACTCTGACGCCCCGGACGCAGGAAGGCCCTCACCCCAAGACTGGGGTGAGGGCCTTCTCACGTGCGGAGGATCGGGGATTTGAACCCCGGATGGTGTTGCCACCAAACCGCATTAGCAGCTCGGATCTCGGCCGTCCCGATCAGTGCAACCTGGACCGACACGGCCCGGCGGTCCAGGCAGAACGGGCTGGGACAGCGGTGAACTGCAACCCAAACTGCAACCCGCTACGAATACAGGCAGACCGCTCACGCTGGGGACATAGCTTTGGGGACGTCCCTTCGACTCCCGTACGTGGCCGGCGAACATCGCCTACCGTGATGCCCATGCTCGTAGAGCCTCCTCCACCCGTGGGTCCCTACGATCGTGAGGAACCCGTTCTGGCAAGAGGTTCGCGCCACCATGGAGAGGGCGCAGATCGCGGCAGGCGCGCCGGACATGAGCACCCTGAGCCGCGAGGAATACGCACGGGCGTGCGTCGAGCTGGACCTGTGGCCCATGACCGACGAGGAGTGCTTCAGCTCGGAAATACGCGAGCGCTTGCACGCTCCCCCGACCAGAACTTCATCGAAACGATCTCCAGGAGCCTCGCTAAGGCACGCGGCTGGGGCATCATGGGCCAACTCCGCGAGGAGCGGAAACAACTTCGCTGGGAGCTAGGACGCCGCTTCCCCACGGAATATCGCGCCAACAGTACGAGGAGTTCTGCGCCGAAGTCGGCATTGAATCGGCCCCCGACGAAGCCATACGTGCCATGGCGGTCGACTACCTCGCCCGCGAAGAGATCGAAGACCTTCCCGATCTCAGCTTGTTTGTAGCAAACTTCCGCGACATGGGGATCTGGAGAGAAAAGCGCCAGTGACCGTCCCAAGCACAATGCGCATCCTAGGAATCCAGGACGACATACAGCACAGCACTGCGCACTGACATCCTGCTTGCAAGGACGCATACCGATCTTGACCCACCAGCGGAAACGCAGCTCAGCGCACTGATTGCCTCTCCCCGTGGCTTCCCGCTGTTCTCCTCGTTCCCGCCCCATCGGGCACGCAACGGGCGCGCTAGCCATTGTGGCCGGTGGGCCAGGGCTGAGGAACGAAGCCCTGGCCCGTCGATCGCCCCCAGCCACCCGCGACGGCCAGCCACGCAGGGCGATCGTAAGTGCGGTACCGATTGCCGACGATTGCGCGGGGCAAACAGCCAAAAGACCAATAACGGCGTCTGACCTTGCGCGAGCACTCCGACTTACACATCGGATCTTCGCGTTGCCGCCGCCCCATCCGCCAGGGAAGCAGGACAAGGCGCGACACCTGCGCTGTCCCCGTTGCGGGGAACCACGATGTTGCCAGGACAACCAAGCCTTAGTCAAATATCGTAATCGTTCGCATATAATTTCCGCTCAAGGCAATAGCATTCTCCTAATTACGCAATAGACTAAGAGCATGGAATCGAGTGCTCAAGAGCCCAACGATACGGCTTCTCAGAGCTGGCAATCCTCGAAAGCCCGAAAGCGCGCTACCCAAACCACGAGGGCGGAGCCAGACCTTCTACGCGCCGGCAAGGCTTTTCATCAAGAATTCCAGGAAACGTATGGTGTGGACCTCATAGTTCCTGGAGATTGCGAGAAGGAGGTTCATGTGGTCAAGGCTAAGTCTGCTGGCCGAGAAAGAAGGGACGTCGATGGGCTCCCGCCACTCACTGGACGCCGAGGCCGAGTTGACTTCGTTGTCCGCATGAAGCCCTCCGAGGATGAGCCCCACGGATCGCTAGTCTTGATAGAGCTAAAGAATACTGACTGGGACAAGGTGATAAATGTGTGCCGGCTGGCCAAACGGCATGCTGCGCAGATGTTTAGCTACATGGGACACTGCTGGGAGCTTGTAGAGAGAGGAACAATTGACTCGTTCCAAGCTGCTATCGTCTATCCAAGAAAACCAGAATCTTCCGCTGTTATTGAAATGTTGAATACACTGCTTGGCGACGACGGCATCGCCGTGTACTGGTACGACGAAATCAAGCATGGCTGACGAACGAATTTTGGACGCCTCTATACCTCCGCTCGCTGACAAATGATGGCTCTTCGAAGTTGATCGGGGTTTGACGCCTCGCCTGGTGCAGGAGGCTTGAGAGGGCTCGTGGCTCTCGGTGATTCTTCTTGTTGTCGAAGCAAGATGATCACTTCAGAGAAGCCACGAGCATGGTCAACGATACGACGCTGCTGCTCGGCCTGGACGGTCTGGCTGTCACGAAGGTCGTCGCCGCAGATGACGGGGTTCAAGACGGGCCGGTGGTGCACCTGGCCACCGCCGATGAACGCGCCCGATGTTGCCCCGAGTGCGGGGTTGTCGCGGTCCGGATGAAGGAGTGGGTGATCACCCGGCCGCGGGATCTGCCGGTGGCGGGCCGACGGTGTGCGTTGCGCTGGCGTAAGCGCCGCTGGTACTGCGACCAGGCATCCTGCCCGCGTCAGACGTTCACCGAGCAGGTGCCGCAGATCCCCGCACGGTCCCGGCTGACGCGGCGATTACGCCGGGCCAGCGGTGCCGCCGTCGCTGATGGCGGGCGGACGGTGCTGCAGTCGGCGCGTGATCATGGGGTGTCGTGGCCGGTGGTGTCGGCGGCGTTCACCGAGCACGCCCGCCGGGTGCTGCCCGCTCAGCCCGCACCGGTTGCCGTGCTGGGCATCGATGAGGTTCGCCGGGGCCGGCCGCGCTGGGTGCTGGAGGAGGCCACCGGTACTTGGGCTACGGCGGTGGACCGCTGGCATGTCGGCTTCGTGGACCTGTCCGGCGGCCAGGGGCTGCTCGGCCAGGTCGAGGGCCGTACCATCGCCGCCGTGACCGGCTGGCTCGGCCAGCGGGAGGCGTCCTGGCGGGCGCGAGTGAGCTTCGTCGCGATCGACATGTGCACCATTTTCAAGGCCGCCATCCGTACGGCGCTGCCGCACGCTGTGCTGGTGGTCGACCACTTCCACATCGTGCAGCTGGCCAACCAGGCCATCACCGAGGTCCGCCGCCGCCTCACCATGCAGGTCCGCGGCCGGCGCGGACGTAAGGGCAACCGCGAATGGGAGCTGCGCAACCGGCTGACCCGCTCCGCCGCCCGGATGCACGCCCGCCAGCTCGACCCGATGGTCGATGACCTGCAGGCTCTGCCCGCCCGGCTCGGCGCGCCGATCCTGGCTGCCTGGAATGCC
The DNA here is from genome assembly GCF_040654715.1 of Nonomuraea sp. NPDC050643. Lineage (NCBI taxonomy): Bacteria > Bacillati > Actinomycetota > Actinomycetes > Streptosporangiales > Streptosporangiaceae > Nonomuraea > Nonomuraea sp. NPDC050643. Next base: position 5,376 of record NZ_JBFAIM010000016.1, read on the forward strand.
AAGGAAGACCTGCTGGACCTGCTCGCCCTGGCCCGCACCCACCCCGACCGCCATGTGATCGCCGACCGGCTGTTCCGCTTCTACGACCGCTGCGCCAGCTCTGGCCTGCCCGAACTCGAGCGCCTGGCCACCAGCATCGAGACCTGGTGGGTCGAGATCCTGGCCTTTCTCCGCACCGGAATCACCAACGCCGGGTCCGAAGGCACCAACCGCGTCATCAAGACCACCGCACGCGACGCCTACGGCTTCCGCAACCCCGAAAACCAGCGGCTACGCACCCGATGCACCACCACTCGACGCAGCCGCGGACACCTCAACCCCGCTTAATTTCGAAGAGCCCAAATGATCTGTAAACCTAGACAACATTGGGATAATATTGCCCCTATTTTGCCTGTCGTATGGGGGCTTTGGGCATCATCGCAGTGTGTCCGAAGTGTCCGATGAAGATAGAAGTGCTATCAGCGTTCAGGTAACGCTATCGATTACGGTTGAGCAGCACGCCCAGTTGCGAGAGCTCGCGCGGCGGCTGCCGCTTGTGGCGTCGCATCGCAGCCCGAGCGACGGCGATGATAGCGATGACAGCCTTCTTCAGCAGTTGCTCGAAGGGCTGACGGGCGCTGCGGCCGACGAGTATATCGAGCACATTACGAGGGTGGCTGAGCCTACGAGTCTGACTCGAGTTCGCGAGCTCAGACTAGCACACCTCGTTGAACGACTTTTTGGTGGGAAGCTGCCATCCGAGTATGTAATCGCCGATGTACTTGGGCTAACCTCCGGCGAAGCCAGAGTCCTGCTCTCACGCGTTGTCGCGCATAATAGACAACGATTGACTAAGGCAATGCTCTCTGCATCGCGCAAGGCGCTAGAAAACTCCAAGAGGCCCGACGATAAAAAGCGCTGGATAAGGTGCGATATAGCCACTTTTTTCTATTTGCGCGACCTTGTTTCTCAAATCGCAGAGCGCGGCGGTCCTAGCCTGCCGCCCCTTTCGAAACGCACCGATGCGGTAGGGGGATATGTTGCTCCAACAGATACATTTCTAGCATTGTGTAGGGAACTTGGCGTGGAGGATCCATGGCAAAAGAATAGCGACCGAAGAAAGAAATAGATCTAGAATGTCCGAGACCATTGCGATCGTGCTTCCAACCGCCGCCCTCACCGCTGCCCTCTACGGGCTATGGCTTAATTCGACGAGGAGCACTATTCTTGCTGCAATTGAAGTGCACTATAAAAACGGGGGAGATTACCAAAAAGTAATTAAGGCTGGCCGACTAGTCGGCTATCCTAACCTTTTGATTCCTGTGGCAGTAGTCATAATATTGACACCACTGGCTTCCCAGGTAGTGTGCGGACTGTCGCCCGCAAAACAATATTCGCCCGTCAATGCATTGTTTCTACTAGTTTTCTTTCTCTGGATAGCAGCAGGCGTGGTTGCTGTTACGGATATCATTCGCCTGGAAAATAACGCGCGAACCGTCCATGCATTGGAGGTCCTAGACAAATAGGCAACTCACTTTGAGCTGTTTCGCGCTCAACGGGTGAGTAACACCCCAGGATATATCGATAAAACGCAGAGAATACGAGCCATGCCAACACTGAATGCTTTTCATCCTCACGCTGCCTGCGCAACACGGTGGTTCTGAAGGACAGCGATGGCCTTGCACAGGTGGCCGGCCTTGCTGGGGCTGCAGCGTAGCTTGCGGAGGATTTTCCAGCTCTTCAGCTGGGCGTTCGCGCGTTCGCCGGGCCCGCGGAGCTTGGCGTGGGCGCGGTTGGCCTGCTTCTGGGACTCGGGTTTGTTCTTGCCCTTGTACGGGGTGCGGACCGGGCCCTCGGCTCCCTGATAGGCCTTGACGGCCAGGGTGATGATCCCTGCGTGCTCCAGCGCGCGCAGGATGCCCCAGATTCGGGCGGCACTCAGATCGTGGGCTTTGCCCGGCAGCGCTCCCGACGTCCACAGGATCGTCCCATCCGGTGAGGCGATGACCTGCACGTTCATCCCATGCACACGGTGCTTGCCCGAGAAGTACGGCCGGTCGGCCGCGACCCGGTCGGTATGGATCAGCGTGCCGTCCAGCACCAGGTAGTGCAGCCCGTCCCGCTGCGCCTTGCGCAGCGCCTGGCCGAGCTTGGGCGAGCGCGCCGACAACAGCGAGACCGTCTCCTCCACATACCGCCACGCGGTCGCCGTCGACACCCCGAAACCGGCACCGAGCTCGGTGAACGTCTCGCTCTTGCGCAGATAGATCAGCACCAGCAGCGCCTGTTGACCGGGGTTGAGCAGCCGCCAGGCCGATCCGATCGCCTTACGGTGCCGGCGGATCACCCCAGCGACGTAGTTCAGCGTTGAACGCGACAAATCGACGGCAGCACGATAGAAAAGCATCCGAGGCCCCTGGTTGTGACGGATCTGGTTGTGGTGATCAATCCATCTACCAGGGGTTTCTTACGTCGTCAGGCGAACGCCAGACTCGCGATCATGCTGTGACCAGCACCCCGCCGCCAGGGGGATGAAAAAGCTTCACTGGTTAGCGTTCCTGAGTAGTGGCTTTCTACGGTGGGTCTATGTTCCTGGGTGGCAGTCGGCGTATAGCGGCCCGAGCACGGCCGTGCGCGAGAACGGCCCCAAGGCCGCACGCGCAGCGTGCGGCCGAGCGCAGGGCCGCGCCGGCGGCGCGGAGCGCCGCCGCTTGATGTCTATAGGCGCTATTCGGCAGCCGATCCGGCCGATGCCTACCGGTGATCCACTGAGAGTCTTTCATCCCCGCTTCGCTGAGCTGGACGAGGATTGCTTGGACGAACTGACCTGCAAGAAGAGGGTAGCAGCGGAGGTTGCGAAGGATGCGCCGGGTTTTCAGCTGAGCGTTGAGTGGCGTGCCCACCGGGGCTGCGGAGCGTGGCTGAGCGGCGTTGGCGGTTTCAGCGAGGCGAGCTTATTGCGGGCCCCTGGTCCGCGCTGGCGCCGACGTACCCTTTGCCCGCGAGAGTGATCAGGCCGGCGGCCTGCAGGCGTCACAGATGAGCGAGAAAGAAGATGCGTTCGAGCTAACCTTCGCTTCACTTCCGCTCTGCGGCTATCTAAGCTGAAATGATGCTGTCACAAGCAAAGTTCGCACGTTGGGGAGCAACTACGCTTTCAATTTTTTATGCAGTTGCGCTCTACGCTACCGATGTTCACCCACAGGCAAGCATCGGGAAGGCCATTAGCTATGCCCCGACAGTGATCGGACTCGCCGTAGTAGCCTTCGATAAATGGTTATGGCGCTTCCCGGGAGTGCACCGACTTGTAGGTCGTCCACGTCTAGACGGAACATGGAGGACAACTCTCCGCCCGATGCCATCGAGTCATATCCCGCCGCATCTGAAGCTCGTATCGATAAACGCTTATATAATGATTGAACAATCCTACTGGTCCATAAGCATTACCCTCATAACAAAAGAGAGTACATCTTATTCACGAGCGGCGGTTTTCTCTAAACTTACTGAAGGTGATCGCCAACATCTAACTTACATCTACGACAATCAGCCACGGCAAGAATATCTTGTGCGTAGTCCGCAACACTCAGGTGCCGTCGAGTGCGCCATCAGCGGTCGTTCACCGAAAACTATTTCAGGCAGATATTGGACTGACCGACTGACAACAGGGGACATGAGATTGCAGTTCGTTAGTCGAACAAGCGAACATAGCTCGTTCCAGGCCGCACATCAGGAATATTTACAATTACGTGAGACCACATGATGGATTGCCAAAACCACCTAGAGCGGTTCAGCCGAGTCATTTAGGAGCGGATCGGGAGGGATTTTAGGTTCGAGTAGGTGCGCCTCTTTTCCGCGCTCCTTACAGTAGGTGATGTGCGCGAGATTTAGCACCCTGCATTGCCCCTCACTCAGATACGAGACTATAGCCGTTAACCCCTCCCAAGCTTCCGCGACAATCCCGTCATTTTCTGGCGTGCATACTCTGCTTACGTTCATGTAATGCATAAACGCATCTGTCACAACTCGACGTTCAATGCGTGGGGTAAGCCAGGGAAGTATGTCAACTGATCCATCGGCGCTGTAAACGATGACAATAGCGGATGGACGATCACCATTTACGTAGCGGATAGCGTTGCTATATCGACTGCCTCTTGCTGGATCCTCCAAGCCACAAGCCTCCCCATCCAATATAACGCCCAGAGCGTGGCAACGACCTTCTTTGTCTAGCAGGATCCCACCATCGACTGCAGTGAGTTGGGTCATCAAAGGTGGAAATAGGGGAGTTGGCTCCGTCCTCAGAGCTTGCGCACTAAGCCGTGTAGCCTCAGAAGCTGCGTCGTCGGAGATGATCACCATGGCACCGTCCTGATGCTTTGCAGCAGCTTCGCACAAGGCAAGCAAGTTCTCCATACTGCTACCTGGCAGAAGTCGTTCAATGAAGTCCTCTAGCTGCCCCATATCCAGCGCGGTGCGGGGAAGACAGGCAACCCCTCGGTTCACAGTCAAAAGCTTCCGCCCTGCATGTGAAAGCTCCCATATACTGTGTTCTATGGCTGAAATTATGAATATAGTCTCACTTGACAGATCGTAATCTGCCTTAACGCGACCAAAGCCGTAGATAGTTTCGCCGTCAGTGAGAGGGTCTCCCTCCGCGCCACTCGCCTCCATTAACTTACGGGCTGCACGAGTTTGTGTAATACCTACTGGCCGGCTCAGCTTCAATAGCACTTCAATTGAAGGATGCTCGTCATGTGCGATGATCAATTTCCCGGCCGCCGAACGCCCCTCATACGTAAGAGCAGATATGGCGCTCACCAACGCATCACTTTGATGTCCATACCAGAAATGTGCGCAAAGAAGGATAGAGTAGAAGAAGTTTCTCGTAGCGCGTCGTATTATTTCGGAGGAGTCTGGTAGTTGGGAAGGATCGAGTCCTACATCGGGAAAATACAACGCCGTCCGCGCTCGATCCAAGAATTCCAAAACTGCCGCATCGACCAAGGACGATACGACATCATGCCCATCTCTAGTTGCGACATCAACTTTAGGGACTTGCGCTAAGGCATCATTGTCGATCCCGACTGCTACGTGGACGACATAGTCGAAAACGCTCGCAGATCGACTGACAAAGTAGGATCTGGCTCCGCCGGTGACACTGTCGGCAAGCACCTCGTTGATTGCTTCAATACGCGATTCATCTTTAAGCTCACGAAGCGACTGCTCATGAAGTCGTTGATCCGCATCTGCTCCAGGCTCAGCGGAATGCTGCGCATAAAGAGCGTCGCATCTGGCGAGTACACCAGAGAAGTCACCTGCCGAATAGGAGCTCACTTCGGGTGCAAAGCAAATATTCGCCGCCATTCTTTCCGTCGTACAGAATCCAAGGAGCATTATTTTTGCCGAACCAAAGAAGCCGATACCTTCCAGGACCTCCTTGAGAGTTTTTTTCACTTCAACATAGAATTCCAATTGATAGCGCCACATATATCCGTCTGGCGATGGGGGGTTTGCTTCGTTCATGTGTGACTTATCTCCCGGCCCGTTCGGATGTTCGTGTCGATGGGAGGCAGACAGCTTGATGCGCCAGCCTGATTCTGCCAGATTACTAACGTCTTCACTTAACGTTGTCCCGAACGGCTGGCCTAGCGTACTTCACGACAGGCCGAGAGCCAGCGAGCCTTACACCATGGTCCGTACCTACGCTGATCCCAGCGACACTGAGAGTTGATAGACGCCGCTGCGACTGCCTGGGCGTGCAATGCGCCAATCGCAGACATCCCATGAGGGTCCCGAGAAACCCGCACGCGCAAGCTCCTGGCTGGCTATCGGTTGGAAGTCGTGTACCAGGCATGTTCGAGACGGTAGCTTCGCGGTGTGGCTGATGACGCTGAGCTGACGCGCTGGGTCGTGCACGGGGAACGGCTGATCTACGACAACCGGTGGATTCGGCTGGGGCTGGCCGATGTGGAGATCCCGGGTGGGGAGCGGTTCGAGCATCACGTGGTGCATCTGGATCGGGCTGCGATCGCTGTTGTGCTGGATGAGCAAAATCGCGTGTTGCTGATGTGGCGGCATCGGTTCGTGTTCGACCGGTGGGGGTGGGAGCTTCCCGGCGGACTGATCGAGGCGGGTGAGGATTCGATGGCGACCGCTATCCGGGAGGTGGAGGAGGAGACCGGGTATCGGCCACAGAACGTTGAGCACCTGGTGAGCTACCAGCCGATGGCAGGCATGGTCGACTCTGAGCACATGCTGTTCGTGGCGCGTGGGGCCGAGCTGGTGGGGACGCCTGAGGGTGAGGTGGAGGCCGATCGGATCGAGTGGGTTCCGATGGCGGAGGTTCCCGGCATGATTGCCCGCGGGGATATCTGGACATCGGGGACGTTGATCGGGTTGCTTCAGGCTCAGGTGTGGCTCAATGGCCGAGGGCGCGGTTGACGGCTTTGGCGAGTTCGGTGATACGGCGGCGTTGACGGCGGCTGCCGGTCATGGTGGCGAGTTGCTGGGCGCGGTGGATGTGGGGTTGGGCGTCTTCTGGTTTGCCGGCGGCCAGGAGGGCGTGGCCGAGGTCGCAGCGGACGCCGGATTCGGCGCGGTTGTAGCTGCCGTCCATGCCGGCCAGGGCTGAGCGGAGGTCTTCGGCGGTGTCGGGGTCGCCGAAGCGGACGAGGCAGTTGCCTCTCCAGCGGGCCACGTGGTGGGCGTTGATGAACAGGTAGGGCATCTCCGGCTCTCCGTCGCCTTCCGGGAGGAGGGCGGTGGTTTGGTCGAGAGCGTGGCGGCAGGCGGTCTCGTCGCCGAGGACGGCGGCGGCTTCGGCCTTGGCGGCTGAGAGCCAGGTGCGCATGCGGGCCGGTAGGCGGGTGCGGTGTTGGGCGTGGACGTGGTGGAGGAGTTCGGTGGCTTCGGCGGGACGGCCGAGTTCTATCAGGACGTATGCCTGTTCGCCGGAGACGTAGGCGAGTAGGGCCGGGTCTTCGGCCTCGTAGGCGGCGGCCTTGGCTCGTTCGTAGTGGGTCCACGCGTCGTTGAGGGCCAGGGTGTTGATGGCCTGCCAGCCGGCCAGCGAGGATGTTTCGGCCAAGAGGTGGGCGAGTCTGGTTCGGATGCCGTGGCGTACGGCGTGGTGGTGGGCGCGTTCGATCTGAGTCATCTGGGCGCGCATCTTGTCGGCGATGGCGGGGCCGCCGAGTTTGCGGTCCAGGTAGCGCAGGTTGTCGGTGTCGGTGTGCAGGACCATGATCGTGGTGGCGTCGATGGTGGCGGCAGCGTCGAGGCGGCCGGTCAGTTCGGTGGTCTGTTCCTCGTGTTCGCCGTCGTGGTCGCCGGTAGGGGATGCGGTGTCGCGGGGGGCCAGGCCGAGTTGCATGCGGGCGTGGTCGGGTAGGCCGAAGCCGGCGGCGACGCGTTCGATGACGTTCAGGTCGGCGATGGATCGTTTGCCGTGCAGGATGGCGTTGACGGCGGGTTGTCCGAGCTCGGCTACCGCACCGATGCGTACCTGACTGGCGCCGTATTTGATGGCTATGGCGAAAAGTCCAGCGAAATCGCGTCTTCTCAGTATTTCCCGGGTTTCGTCGGAGTCCCAGGCGGACGCGGGTATCTCAATCCGGCTCGCCGAACCTTTTTGCATTCTGGACCTCCACCTTGTGGGTCCCGGGAATTATGCATTGAGGTATTGGCGAGCCTATATCCCATCGTGGGATACCAGCGTGGGATAGGTCGCAAACGGTATGGCGTCCCATGCTGTCCGGCATGACAACGCCAGTCAGATGCACAGAGTGCGATGGACGCGGCTGGAAGATCGTCACGCGGCGCGGCCACGTGACGGCTTCGGGTTTGGGTCTGGCGGCATCGGCCCAAGAGGATTGCCTGTACTGCCCCGGGCCGGCCGAGACTCCGCAGGAGCGGTTCGAGTGGGAAGTCCGCGTCGCCTCGGAGCAGGGTGAGGCGCTGGGACCATGCGGATCCAGCGCGTTCCAGGCCACGGCAATGGACGAGCTGCGCAAGGCAATGCGAGGCATGCCACGCGACGCCTCCATCCACGGCAGCATCGCGCACAAGGTCTTCGACTTCGGCACGGCCACGGACGGTTGGGCGAGCCGCGATATCTTCCGCGCATTTCTGGATCCGGCAGGGTCCGTACGGTTCGAGCGGGTGGTCAAATGATCTCCGCGATTATGATCACCATCGACCCCTGTCGATCGGCCGAACTCCTTCAAGATGCTTTGCGTCGTGACGGAATCAACGCCGATGTCCATGACGGTTATGGGCTGGCATTGGTATCGGTCTGGGTGGGCCTGGTCGTGTGGTGCGACGGCCATCGTTTTTGGTGGCGTACGGGATGGAATGTCGATCGTCGGCGGGTCGTTTATGCGTGGCATCCGGCGACTGATCCTTTGAAGGCGGCTCACCGCGTCGCCATGCGTTACGCCGAACTCCGTGCTCAGCAACGCGCCAACGGCGTGCGTCCGGCAAGGCGCCACGGACAGCCCTCAGCGGATCCGCAGTGAGCTGGGCGAGTGCCCGCGTCGGGCGTCGGGTAGCGGTCGTCAGTACCTTGCACAGTCATGCCCGCACACGCGCCTACAGAGCGGCGTTGGTGGGGTGTGAAGGCGTGGTGGTGGCTGTGCTGCGTAACGGCACGGTCGCCCTGGTGGCGCTCGACGGTGATTCGTATCTGCTGCCGGAGGGCACACACCGTTGGGCCTTCCACTGGGATGACCTTTACGTGGGCGAACGGGCACGCGAGCCGGATACGCCGGAACCGAAGTACGTGGCGGGCTTCTCCAAACGCGGGCGCAAGGTGGTCCAGCACGCCGTGCTTCCGGGCACGGGAAAGGCCGTGTGCTCATCGCCGGTCAGGCCGCTGCCGTTCTGCCGCTGGTCGATGCCTTTCGCACCCAACGCGCCTCGGGCTTGTCCGCGATGTGTCAGGCTCGTTGGCGATTCCTGATCGGAACGGCATCGCGGTCTCTCTGCGTGTGCCTTGGCGGGGTCCTGACAAGCGCTTCCTCAACCGGTACTGTACTTATGCGCACGAGTGCAAGAGTGAACGGGCGGTTGAGATGAGCATGGACTTCGCCCCACCGAAATACGCCCAGGTGATGCGGGCCATTCAAGAGCGGATCGACTCGGGAGAGTACGCCCCGGGCGACATGCTGCCGTCCGAGACGCAGTTGGTGCGGGAACTGGGCGTTGGCCGTACTACGGTGGTGCGCGCCTTGCAGACGTTGGCCATGCAGGGCTGGATTGAGCGTGAGCACGGGCGGGGCTCTTTCGTGAAGGGGCGTCCGGAGAGTGCGGCGGATCGGGTGCGGCCCAGCCAGACGACCACCGAGCAGGGCGAGAGTCCCGATGCCGTGGTGGAGGTGGGCCGCGTGCCTGCGCCGCAGCATGTGGCGCGCCTGCTGGGTGTCGCCGAACAGACCCCTGTGATCATGCGCAAGCGGGTGGCTCGCCAGGCCGACGTGGTGTCAGCGGTGGAGACGTTCTGGGTGCCGCTGGAACACGCGCTCGGCACCGACCTGGACAGACCCGAACCGCTGCGGCGCGGGATCCGGCAACATCTCCAGGCGGTCAAGCACCTGCGCTTCGATCACATCACTGAGCGGGTGAGCGCGCGTAAGCCGACTAAGGAGGAGGCCGAGCTGCTCGGCTCGTTCAACCCGGTGCTCGGTGTGCTGGCCACCGTGCACGACCCGGCCGGCGCCGTGCTGATGGCGATGAGCCTCGCTCTGCCGGGCAGCCTGCACGAGCTTGAAGATGTCTTCAAGGTGAGCTAACTCTTACCTCACCCCTTCGGCTTAGCCACTTGTGCGGACAAGTTGCGATCGCTTACTCTCAACTTAAGCGGACAAGTGGACGAGCGATCGAAGAGCGCGTCCCGAGTGAGAGGAATCCCATGGCACTCCAAGGCCCCATCCCGATCACCTTCGAGCAGGCGTTCCCGCACGGCTGCTTCCTGGTCGGGCAGGTCGATCAAGTCAAGAACTTCGAGGCGTCCACCGGCGGCAAGACCGTCTACGCCAAGGACAAGACCACTGGCGAGCCGATCTGGCAGGTCCCGGTCATGGACGGCGACACCACCCTCAAGGCTGGCCAGAAGACGGTGGCGGTCAAGATCCTTTCCCCGACGCCGCCCGTCGCGCCGCCCCCGCTGGCGGGTCTGCCGATCGCGCCGGTCGAGTTCACCGGCATGACCGTCACCCCGTACGTCAACCCGGCCGGACGACTGGCCTACTCCTACCGCGCCACCGGCATGCGCCCCGCCCGACCCAAGCAGCAGGCGGCGCCCACCGGTAGGGAGACGGCGGCGTGAGCTCCGGGCCGTACACCTACGTCACGCTGTCGATGCGCCCGGACTCGGCCCCGCACCTGGGCATCTCCTTCCACACGCCCGAACTGCGGGTCAGCTCCGGAATGCTGCTCAGCAACCCCCGCCCGTATCTGGAGCTCAGCTCCCACGAGGCGAACGTGCACATCTCCACCACCGCGGCCGGCCCGGTCACCGACGCCGATTTGGCCACCGCCCGCGAGATCTTCAACGCCGCCGCACGCTACCTGGCCGACTGCGAGGGCCTGTACGCCGAACAGTCGGCCACCACCAAGGACGCCGACAACCCGGCGGCCTGACCTGACAAGGCGGGGCCGCCAGAAGCGGCAACTTCCGGCGGCCCCTTCGGTTCTCCCCTGACTTCCACATCACGAGAGGTTCCAGCTTATGTTCAGGCGGCTTCCCGGTGACCAGGCACGCGACCTGGTCACCACCACGCCCGACACAGCCGTTGTCTTCCGCCCGGCCGTCGTCACCACCCCCGTCATCCTCACCCTGGTCATCCTCGCCGGACGCATCCTGACCGGACTCGTCCGCATGACGTGGCGACACCCCATCGCCATGCTCGTCGCCCTCTCCCCCGGCGCACTGACGCTGCTGTACGGCTGGCGCGTCGCCCTCCTGCTCAGCACGCTAACCCCGGTAGGGCTGATCGCCTGGGCGCTCACCAACCGGGTCTCCTTCGCCCGTCTGGTCGGCTGGCGGTTGCTGGCCTGGTGGCGGCTGGTCTGGGTGTACCGGCGGCACTGGCAACCCGTCATGATCGTCTCCGGGCTCGGACGACACATCCGGGGCCGCGATTACCTGCCCCGGCTCGGCAAGGTCACCTGCACTCCGTGGGCCGACCTGATCAGCGTGCGCATGCTCAAAGGGCAGGCGGTCAAGGACTGGGCCGACCGCATCGACCACCTCACCCAAGGCTTCGGCGCCACCTCCTGTCGAGTCGCGCTGTCGCAGGCGGGGCGGCTCACGCTGACGTTCCCGCGTACCGATCCGCTGGCCGAACCGATCCCGGCCCTTCCGCTGCCCGATGAGCCGAGCGTGGGCGCGGTCGAGGTCGGCAAACAGGAGGACGGGCGGCCATGGCGACTCAAGGTGCACGGCACACACGTCCTCGTCGCCGGCGCCACCGGAGCGGGCAAGGGCTCGATCATCTGGTCCACGATCCGCGGACTCCTCCCCGCCACGCGGGCGGGCGTCGTTGAGCTGTGGGCGCTGGATCCCAAGCTGATGGAGCTGTCCTACGGACGCGCCCTGTTCGGTCCCCGCTACGCCGCCACCCCGGAGGACTGCGCTGACCTGCTCGATAAGGCGGTCCAGGTCATGCAGGAACGGGCGGCGCGTTTCTCCGGACTTCAGCGCTCCCACGTCCCCACCGTCGATGACCCGTTCGTCCTGGTCGTCGTCGACGAAGTGGCATTCCTGACCGCTTACCAGTCCGACAGAGAGCTGAGACGGCGCATCTCCGCCGCACTGGCCACGCTCACCACCCAAGGCCGCGCGGTCGGCGTCGGCGTACTGGCGGCGCTCCAAGACCCCCGCAAGGAGGTCATGAACATCCGCAACCTGTTCCCCGACAAGATCGCCCTCCGCCTCGACGAATCCGAACAGGTGGACATGGTGCTCGGCGACGGCGCACGCGATCGCGGCGCACTGGCCGACCACATCTCCCCTATCCCCGAGCTGGGCGCGGGCGTCGGCTACGTGCGGCTGGAGACCAGCCCCGATCCGATCCGGGTCCGTGCGGCCTACGTCTCCGATACCGACATCCGCGCCATGGCCGGCGCCTTCGCCACTGGTGGTGGCGCGTGATGCGGGTCTGCTTCCACGGCACAGCCGAAGAGATCGCGCTGGTCGCAGGCCGCCCGGTGCTGGTGCTGCTGACCGCACGCGACCTGCCCCGGCTGCGGGTCTTCGAGGTCTTCCACCCACACGTCCTGCGCCACCCCTACCAAGAGCGCTACCGGCTGTGCGCTGACCTGGCCGAGACGGAGGTGGGCGACGGTGCATGAGCTGGCCTACCTCCTCGACGGGCTGCGCTGCTCGGCCTGCCTCGCGGAGAACACGCTCTGGATGGATCTGGCGGCGGGCCTGGTCGAGTGCCGCGCATGCGGCCAAGGTGCCCTCATCGCTCTCGACGGCGGGGAGGAACTGTGACCTACGATCGCTCTCTCCCCCGCGCTGAGCGGCTGCGCATGCCTCGGGCGCGCGATGTCGCTCAAGAGGTGGCCAAGCAGCACGGGGTGTGCATTCGACCCGTCGCGCTCAAGCGGCTCGACACCCACACCGGACAGAGCGAGATCATCGATGTTCCGTGCGGCGCCACCTTGGACGCTGTGTGTCCGCCGTGTGCCAAGCGCAACCGGCAGCTCCGCATGGCCCAATGCCGGGAAGGCTGGCACCTCGACCACGAACCGATCATCACGCCGGACCAGCCGAACGACGAACAGCGCTGGCTGATCGAGTTCCGCGCGGACATGCAAGCCCAACGCGATCAAGCCGACCAGGCCGGCCAGAGCACCACCGACCTGGACGCGGTCATCACCGGACTTGATGAGGAGATCAACGCGGCGGGCATGCGAGGCAACGTGCTTGCTGGTGCTGCGTCCAAGCGCAACCGCTCGACCAGGCGGCGACAGGACGCCCCGGATCTGCCTCAGCGCAAGATGGCGGCCACAACCCTCGGGCGTACCTTCACCGGCTCGGACGGCAAGATCTACCGGCCCTCGCTGTTCGTCACGCTCACCCTGCCGTCGTACGGGAAGATCAAGGACGGGGTGCCGGTCGATCCTGAGACCTACGACTACGCTCGGGCGGCTCGGGACGCGCTGCACTTCGCCAAGCTGGTGGACCGGTTCGTGCAGAACCTGCGCCGTGTGGCGGGCTACGACGTGCAGTACTTCGCCAGCATCGAAGCACAGAGACGGCTCGCCCCGCACCTGCACATGGCCATCCGGGGCACCCTGCCACGCTCGGAGATCAAGCAGATAGCGGCGGCCACCTACCACCAGGTGTGGTGGCCTCTGGCCGACCGGGTGGTGTTCGAGGCCGAGCATCTGCCGGTGTGGGAGCAAGGGACCGGCTATCTCGACCCGAACACGGGGGAGGTTTTGCCCTCCTGGGACGAGGCTCTCGACCGGCTCGACGACGATGAAGACGCCCGGCCCCTCCACGTGATCCGCTTCGGCGAACAGGTGGACGTCAAGGGCGTGCTCGCCGGCACGCCGAACGCCGACCAGTGCATCCGCTACCTGTCCAAGTACTTGACCAAGTCCCTCGGCGAGTCTCTCGGCGGGCAAGCCCAGATGGACCACGCAGCACGCTTCGTCGAAGCTCTTCGATACGAGCCTTGCTCGCCGACGTGTCCGAACTGGCTGCGGTACGGCGTGCAGCCCAAGGGCGCCAAGGCCGGCATGACTCCGGGCCGATGCCGGAGCAAGGCCCACAAGCCCCAACACCTCGGCTACGCGGGCCGTCGTGTCCTGGTCTCCCGCAAGTGGAGCAATAAGACCCTCGCCGAACACAAGCAGGACCGTCGTACCTGGGTCCTGGAAGCCCTCGGCCAGAGTGACCAACCGCCAGACCCCCACCGGTACGTCTGGAAGCCGGTTCCAACCGGAGACGCCAACGTGCCCCCACTGGCCGTCCGGCTTCTGCGCACCGTCGCCGAACGCCAACGCTGGCGCGCCCACATGGCCCAACTCCAAGCCCAAGCAGACGGCCAAGATCTTTCGGCAACTGGAGAGGCGGCCTGACATGGACAAGCTGTTCTACCGTCCGAAGGACGCCGCGACCGTGCTTGGCATAAGCCGAACGGCCGTGTTCCGACTGATCAAGTCGGGTGAACTTCGATCGATCAAGCACAACGGCTACCGGCTCATCCCCGTATCTGCCCTTCTCGACTACGCCCAGGTCCTTGAGGCTCAAGCGTCCAAGGACGTGGCGTGATGGGTGCCAGGAAGCCCAACGGCCGTTCATCCATCTTCCTCGGCAAGGACGGGCTATGGCATGGCTGGGTAACCGTCGGCATCAAGCCGGACGGCTCACCGGATCGCCGCCACCGTAAGGGGAAGACCGAAGCGGAGGTGACACGCAAGGTCCGCGAACTGGAGGGCAATCGGGAAACCGGTCACGTCAGCAAGCCGGGCCGTCCCCCAACGGTCGGGGAGTGGATGACCGAGTTCCTCGATGTCATCTGTGAGCGCTTGGTCCTCTCGGAGAAGATGGCTCCTCGGACGCTGACCGACTACCGCTCCAAGTCGCGAAACTGGATCACACCGCTCCTCGGCAAGCATCGCCTCGACCGCCTCACGCCTGAGCACCTGGACACGGCGTACACGCGAATGCTCGAAGAGGGCTTGTCCACAAGCAGCGTCCTCAAGGTCCACCGCATCCTCTCCCGGGCACTCACAATCGCGGTACGGCGGGGCCGAATCACGCGCAACGTCGCGACGCTGGTCGATGCCCCGTCAGCCACCACGACGGAGATCGAACCGCTCACCAGCGAGGAAGCACGATGCATCCTTCAAGTCGCCAAGACCAGGCGAAACGGCGCTCGTTGGTCGGTCGCCCTGTCGCTCGGCATCCGCCAGGGAGAAGCTCTCGGCCTGCGCTGGTCGTACATCAACTTGGACACCGGCGAGATCAGAGCGTGGTTCCAAATCCAGCGGTCGGAATGGCAGCACGGCTGCGCCGATCTACACGCCTGTGGAGAGAAGTGGCACCGAAAGGCATGCAAGAAGAACTGCAAAGACCACCAGCACACTCGCGACTGCAAGCCGGACTGCAAAAGGCGCGCTCACAGGTGCTACAAGCGTCCGTGCCTGAAAGACTGCACGAGCCACGCGGACAAGTGCCCCAGGCGGACCGGTGGCGGCCTGGTCTTTCGGCAACGTAAGGGCAAGGGCAAGCTCACCCTCCAGTGCCCTCCGGCGCTGCTTGCCCTACTCCGCGCCCACAAGAAGCTCCAGGCCACGGAGCGCTTGAAGGCCGGCGACCGGTGGACGGACCACGATCTCGTCTTCACGACTCAGCACGGCGGCCCGATCGAACGTACAGAGGACTGGAAGCAGTGGAAGTCCATCCTCAAGCAGGCGGGCGTACGAGACGCCCGAGTCCACGACGCGCGCCACACCGCGGCGACCCTGTTGATAGAGCAAGGTGTCAACATCCGCGTCGTCCAAGAGATTCTCGGCCACACTCGGGTCACGACCACAGAGCGCTACACCCACGTGGCCACTCTCCAGATGAAGGACGCCAGCAACCGCATGGACCAGGCTCTCTGGGGCGGGGCCTGACGGCCAACTGCAACCCAAACTGCAACCCTGATGCCCACAGAGATCAAAAAGACCCTCTCCCCATCGAAGGGAGAGGGTCTTTCGCCTGCGGAGGATCGGGGATTTGAACCCCGGATGGTGTTGCCACCAAACCGCATTAGCAGTGCGGCGCCATAGACCTGACTAGGCGAATCCTCCTGGAAGCCACCGCGGCTCAGCACAGCGTACCGGCCTTCTGGCGAGGCGGCAAAGCGATTGCCCGCCCAGCCTTCGTCCAGCCTTC
Organism: Nonomuraea sp. NPDC050643; assembly: GCF_040654715.1. Taxonomy (NCBI): domain Bacteria; kingdom Bacillati; phylum Actinomycetota; class Actinomycetes; order Streptosporangiales; family Streptosporangiaceae; genus Nonomuraea; species Nonomuraea sp. NPDC050643. The sequence continues at coordinate 21,250 of NZ_JBFAIM010000016.1, forward strand.
ACCAAGAGTTATCAACAGCCTGTGGGTAACTGGCTGTGGATGAAGCCCGCCCAGAGCTAGGGCGGGCTTCAAGGCTGTGGATAACCTGCTGATCGCTCAGGCGGCCGGGTTGGCCTCGCCCTCGATCTCGATCTTGATCTTCTTGCCGACCAGCACGCCACCGGTCTCCAGCGCCTGGTTCCAGGTCAGGCCGAAGTCCTCGCGGTCGAATTCCGTGGTGATCGAGAAGCCCCATACGACCCCGCCCCACGGGTTCGTGCCGGCGCCTCCGTACTCGACCTTGAGCTCGACTTCCTTGGTGACGTCGCGGATCGTGAGGTCGCCGACGACGGTGAACTCGTCGCCCGAGTGGCCCACCACGCGAGTGCTCTTGAAGGTGATCTCGGGGAACTTCTCGGCGGACAGGAAGTCGTCGCTGCGCAGGTGGCCGTCGCGGTCGCCGACGCCCGTGGTGATGCTGGCGGTCTGGATCGTCACCTCGGCGCTGGACTCCAGCGGGTTCTCGGCGACCGTGACCGAGCCGGCGAAGGAATCGAAGTGGCCGCGGACCTTGCTGACCATCATGTGCTTGACGACGAAGCCGATGTTCGTGTGGGCCACGTCGAGGTTGTAGGTGCCGGCGGCCGGGATGGTCAGGGACTCCCAGGTACGGGTGGTCATCGGGGTTCTCCTCAGGAGGTTGCGGTGCGGATGTCTGCGGCAACAAATGTCTACACGAGGAATATTCCGCACGTCAACTATCGTCGGCTAGGGTATGAGCGTGATGAACTTTGACGACCCTCGGCTGACGGCCGTCGGGCTGCTGGCAGAGGTGCATGCCGGACTCATGGGCAGGTTCCAGCCTGTGCTGAGCGCGGCGGGGTTGTCGGAGATCGACTTCGAGACCGTCATCCGGCTGGCCCGCTCACCCCGCCAGAGCCTGCGGATGAGCGATCTGGCCGCTCAGACCGGGCTGTCCACGAGCGGCGTGACGAGGGTGGTCGACCGGCTCGAACGCGAGGGGCTGGTGATCCGCGAGGCGTGCGCCAGCGACCGGCGGGCCTCCTACGCTGTGCTCACCGACGCCGGCCGTGAGCGGCTCGAGTCGGTGCTGCCGCAGCACCTGCGGGACATCGACGACTGCCTCACCGGCCTGCTCGACTCCGACGAGCTGGCGGCGTTCCTCGACAGCCTGCGCAAGATCAGGGACGTCGTACGCCCCTGCGCCACCGCCGGCGCCCACGGCCTCATGGAAGCCCCAACGCGACCCTGAGCTTGGCCATGGCCCGCGACACCGTGCTCTTGACCGTGCCGACGCTGATCCCGAGCGTCTTGGCGATCTCCGGCTCGCTCATGTCCTCGTAGTAGCGCAGGACGATCGCCGCCCTCATCCGCTCAGGAAGCTCCTGCAGCGCCTGCTCGAGGGCCTCGTGGATATCCGAGCAGTGGGCCGCGGGCTCGACCGGCTCGGGAAGCTCGTCCGACGGGTACTCCTCCAGCCTGCGCCGCCGCCACTGCGAGATGTTGATGTTGACCATGGCCCGCCGCACGTACCCGTCCAGCGCCCTGCGGTCCTCGATCCGGTCCCAGGCCAGGTACGTCTTGGTCAGCGCGTTCTGCAGCAGGTCCTCCGCGTCCAGCGGATGCCCGGTGAGCTGGTGGGCCGCGCGCAGCAGTGCGGGACCGCGGGTCATCACGTACTCGCGGAACTCGTCTTCCCACCCAGTGGTGTGCATCGTGGCCAGAATCGCAGCCTGATGCCCATTTGGGCCTGCACCACAATTCAGGTTTCGGCCCGCCGACGATAAAGGTAGGTCAAGGTCGGTGGCGGTTTGTACGCCGCCGGAGGTGAACTACCTCCCTAGGGGATGCGTATTTTGCTCTCTTCTGGGCCCCTACGGCGTAGGCCGCCCCCAAGTCGTGTGAATCTAGTACCCGACGAGGGAGGGGCGGATGGGCTTTCCGAGCGTTGAGCGCCGCAGAGTGCTCGCGGCGGCCGCGCTCGGCCGCGAGTCCGGCGTCCCCGGCCCCGACCCGGGCGACGGTGAGCCCCTGCGCGCGGTCGCCGGCGAGATCCGCGACGTGAGCCCGCACCTGATCATCATCGAGACCCCTCAGGGCGCCGAGGAGCGCCTCGTGATCGCACCGTGGGCCACCGCCTGGCACGGCTCCGAGACCACCCCGGCCGACCTGCCCGTGGGCGCCATGGTGATCATGCGGGCGCTGCGCGACGGGCGCGTGATCGAGCGGATCTGGGCCGACACCACCCGCATCACCGGGACGATCCTGTCGATCGAGGGCCGCCGGGACCTGACGGTCGAGCTCGACTGCGGGCCGCATCGGGGCCACCGCACGATCGTGATCCCCTACCGCGCGACGGGCCGCTTACAGGTACGCCATCCCAAGTTCGAACCCGGCTACCTCTTCGACGCGATCGGCATCAGGCACGACGGGGCCGGCCTGGCCCTGCTGCCGGCCGCCTCGCAACCTCCCTACCTGGCCCGCGCCGTGCCCGCCCCGCCCGCCGCGTACGCCGGGGTCCACGCGCGCATCTCCGGCCCCGCCACCTGGTCCGACACCTTCGACGAGGAAGAGCGCGGCGCGGCCTACCCGATGCTGGAGCGCTCGGACACCGGCTGCCCGCAGGCGGGCGTGTCGTGCACGAACCTGCCCTACCTGGCCGTCGGATCGTTGCTCCAGGTCCGGAATCTCTGCTCCGACCGCTCCGCCAACGTGCCGGTGGTCGCGTGCGGGTGCGTGGCCGGGCGGTTCTGCGACCGGTGCGTCGAGTGCGACACCTCTCCGCGCGGGCGGATCGCGGAGCTGTCGCCGTTCTCGTACGTGGAACTCGGCGGCGACCTGGTCAAAGGGTGTTTCAATGCTCAGATCGGATTGGGGTGACGCTCGTGCTGGAATCGCAGCTCCCGCTCCTGATCGTGCTGCTCCTCCTCGGTACGACGGCCAAAGTGATCACCGTCGGCTCCGGAGGCGAGCCGGGAGCTCTGTCCAGGCTGGGGCCCGCGGTCCTGGTGCCCGACCGCATGCTGGCCCCGGCGCTGCTGGTCTGCGCCGCCGGTGAGCTGGTGCTGGCCACGGGCCTGCTGCTCACCACCCATCCGTTCTTCCGGTGGGGGACGGTCGCCTTCTTCGCGCTGTCCACGTACGTGCTGCTGGAGTTGCGCAGGCGGCGGCCCGACGCGGGCTGCGGCTGCTTCGGCGAGGTGAGCTCGGCGCCGGTCGGGCTGCGCTCGGTCGGCAGGACGGTCGTGCTGACCGGCATGGCCGGCGTGTCGGTGTGGGCTCCGGTGCCGGGGTGGGTCGCGATGACGCAGCCGTCCTGGTACACGGCGGCCGGGATGGCAGTGCTCGCCCTGCTGTCACCGGAGATCGAGGAGATGATCGACCGCGTCCGCTTCCGCGCCCCCTGCGAGCAGCGCCGCGGCCCGGCCGAGTCGGTCACGCTGTCCCGGCTGAGGTCGAGCGGCACCTGGCGGGCCCACCGCGGCGAGCTGGCCTCGACCGAGCCGTACGACAGTTGGCGCGAGCTGTGCTGGCGCTTCTTCGCCTTCCGCAACCACGACGAGGACGACGTCGTCTTCGCCGTCTATCTGAGCGGCCGGCGTCCGGCGGTGCGGATGGCGGTGGTCAGCGCGGAGGACAGCGGGTCTCTGCCGGAATATACGCCAGTATCGGCCTGACGCTAGAGAGCCCTAGATTTCGCTCGACAGGCATGGCGATATAGCTCTATTGGGCTGTCTAGCTTCCCCACTAGACAGCCCAATAGAGGTCTAGGGGCGTCGCTCAAATGGGTTGAGCACGCAGGAACTTGCCGAAGTGCGGCACCGTGAACGCGATCAGGCCGCGCTCGGCGCTGTAGATGAGCCCTTTCTTGATGAGGCTGTCTCGGGCGGGTGAGAGGCTGGACGGCTTTCGCCCGAGAGCGTCGGCCACCTCGGCGGTCGCGACCGGCTCGTCGCCGATCTGCGCCATGGCATGCATGTAGTCGCGCTCGGCCGGGGTGGCCCGCTCGTAGCGGCTGCCGAAGAACCCGACCGCGAGCTCCTCCTCGGCCTCCGGCGCGGAGACCTTCACGTCTTCGATGGTGATCGGGGTGCGCGGTGCGAGGTCCCAGGCGACCTTGCCGTAGGCCTGCACGAAGTAGGGGTAGCCGTCGGCCGCTTCGTAGAGGGCGTCGAGCGCCTCCTGGGTGAACTCCACCTCTTCCTCGCGTGCCGGCAGGATCAGCGCGAGATCGGCCGCCTCCCGGTCGAGCTTGTCGATGCGCGCATAGCGGAAGAGCCGCTCGGAATAGCTCTTGCTGGCCGACAGCACGCTCGGCAGGTGCGGCAGCCCGGCCCCCACCACGATCAGCGGCCCGCCCGACTGCGACAGCTCGTGGCAGGCGGCGCACAGCGCGGAGACGTCGGCGGCCTGCACGTCCTGCATCTCGTCGATGAACAGGGCGATGCCCACGGCCAGGTCGGTGGCCACGCTCGCGGCGTCGACGAACAGCTCGGTGAGGTCGATCTCCAGGTCACCCGAGTCGGCGCGCCCGCGGCTGGCCGGCACCTCGATCCCGGGCGACCAGTGCGAGGTGCCCTTGGCCGCGGCCGGATCGCGCATCGCGAACGCCTTGAGCACGCCGAGGAACTCCTCGATGCGCTCGGGCGCGCGGTGGCGCGGGGCCAGCTCGCGGATCGCCATGTGCAGCGCGGCCGCCACGGGCCGCCGGATCGACTGGTCGGGCCGGGCCTCGATCTTGCCCGTGCCCCACAGCCGCTGCATGGCCATGGACTTGAACGTGTTGAGCAGAACGGTCTTGCCGACGCCCCGCAGGCCGGTGACGACCATGCTGCGCTCGGGACGGCCGCGGGCCACCCGCTCCAGCACGACCTCGAACTGCTGCAGCTCACGGTCGCGCCCGGCCAGCTCCGGCGGACGCTGCCCGGCGCCGGGGGCATAAGGATTGCGCACAGGGTCCACGCTCTCGGACTTTATTGCCGGATATAGCGGCCGTCTTAGATTTGGGAAGAAAGTGCTACGGCGTGTCCGAGCAGGGGCGGGCGCGAGCACCGTCATCGGACACACCCCCTCTCACCAGGCCGAACCCTTGTTCGATTTCAGTACCTACGACTGTAGCGCGGACTCGAACACGCATGCGATGGTTTCGAGTAAAGATCTTTGCAACAGCTGGAGCCCCACCGTGCGTCCAGGGATTGTGGAGTTCGAAGATTTCGTCCGGGCGCGGGGCTCGGCCCTGCTCCGGTACGGCTACGTGCTCACCGGCAACGCCGACGACGCGGCCGATCTGGTGCAGGAGTCGCTGCTCAGACTGAACGACTCCTGGCGTCGGGTGCGCGACAAGGACAACCCGGAGGCGTACGTACGCACGATCATGGCCAGGCAGCACATCAGCTGGTGGCGCCGGCGGCGCAGAGAGCACCTGACGGACGACGTACCGGAGGGCTCCTACACCGATCACCACACGTTCGGCGAGTTGTGGAAGGAACTGGCCACGTTGCCGCGCAGGCAGCGGGTCGTCCTGGTGCTGCGTTACTACGAGGACCTGCCCGACCAGGAGATCGCCGACATCCTCGGCATCACCCGGGGAACCGTGCGCAGCCAGGCGTTCCGCGCGCTCAACACGCTGCGGGTCAAGCCATCGGTGCTCGAAAGGGGACGGGCATGAGGACAGAGGACGAGCTGACGGGCGCGCTGCGCGCGGCGGCCGAGTACGCGCCCGGCGAGCACGGCCTGCTGGAGGGCATCGCGCTGCGCAGGCGCCGCCGGACCAGAAGGCGGGCACGGGCACTGGCGGCGGCGGCCGCGGTGGTCGTGCTGGCGGCGGGGGTGAGGGGCGTCCTCTACCGCGGGGGCGAAGTGGACGCCGTGACCCCAACCGGCCGGCCGACCCCGACGGACCTGCCTCGCGAACCAGGCAAGGCGCTGCCGATGGAGCGGCTCTGGCCGAAGGCGATCTTCACGATGCCCGCCAGGAACTCCGGCGGCCTGCGGTACCTGCCGATCAGGGCCATCAGCCCCACGACGCTGCTGCTGGTCGCCCTGGGGCCGGTCAAGGAGCCCGACAGGCTGGAGGCGTACGACTCCGCCACGGGCAGGGCCCGCGTGATCGCCACGGCGCAGGGGACGGCGGCTTCCGTGTTCTCGAGCGCGGCCACCGACGGCAGCACCGTCGCCTGGTACGCCTTCGGCAAGAAGGGCGCCACTCGCGTCCTCGAGATCTGGACGGTCCCGCTGGCGGGCGGCCAGGCCAGGTTGCTGACCACGCTGACCGGCACGCGCGGTCAGATAGGGCAACTCGCGGTGGACGGCGACCGGGTCGTGTGGTCCGAACGCTCCGGCGGCGTGTGGCACCTGCCCCTGGCCGGCGGCGCCCCGCGACGCCTGCCCGGCGGCGACGGCCTGCACCTGAACTCCTGGCCGTACGCCGGTGACGCGCCCGGCGGCGCCGATACGGGCGACGGCAACCAGAGCAAGGTCGTCGACCTGCTCCGCGGCACGGTGATCGAGGTGAAGGTGCGCAAGGGCACGAAGGGCCTGCGCTGCGGGCCGGCCTGGTGCTTCGGGCGCGGGCCGGACGGCGGGTTCGTCCAGCGCGTCGACGGGACCGGCATCACGGACGTCAAGGGTTTCGGCCATCCGAAGCCGCTGTCCATGGCCCCGGCCTTCGACCGGTTCGTGCCCACGGACGACGGCGTCTACGACATCCGCACCGGCAAGGTGGGCTCGATCGGCAAGAAAAGCGGGTACATCGCCATCGGCTCCGCCAACCCCGGCGGGGTCATCTCCTGGAGAGGCGGTCCTGACACGGTCAAGGTGCTGAACTTGGCAGCCGTCCCGCCCGCCCAATAGCGTTCGGGACCATGCGGACCTTCGCGAACGTACAGGAACTCAAGGCGGCCGTCGGCGAGACGTTCGGCCCCACCGAGTGGCGCACCGTCACTCAGGACCAGGTCAACCTCTTCGCCGACGCCACCGACGACCATCAGTGGATCCACGTGGACGTGGAGCGGGCCAAGGAGGGGCCGTTCGGGGGCACGATCGCGCACGGCTACCTGACCTTGGCGCTGCTGCCGTCGTTCATGATGGAGCTGCTCAGGGTCGACGGCATCGCGATGGGGGTCAACTACGGCCTCAACAAGGTCCGTTTCCCCCGGCCGGTGCCGGTCGGGGCGCGGATCAGGGCCGCGGGCGAGCTCACCGACGTCAAGGGCACCCCGGCGGGCTACCTGTCCAACCTGAAGATGACGATCGAGATCGAGGGCGAGCGACGCCCCGCCTGCATCGCCGAGACGCTCAGCCTGTACGTCCCCGCCCCGTAGGCGTGCAACAGAAACCCGTGTCAGGTGATCCCTGGGTTCGTGGAGGATTTCGACGAGCTCGTCCGAACCCGGGGTGACGCGCTTCTCCGGTACGGCTACGTCCTGGCCGGCAATTCCGAGGACGCGGCCGACCTCGTACAGGAGGCCCTGGCCCGCCTCGGCGACGCCTGGCCCCGCGTGCGCAAGAAGCACGACCCCGAGGGCTACGTGCGCACGACCATGGTCAGGCTGCACATCAGGGCGTGGCGCAGGCGGCGCAGGGAAGACCTGGTCGCCGCCGTCCCCGAGCGCGGCGAGTTCGACCGCTACGGCGACGCCGACCTGTGGTCCGAACTCCAGGAGCTGCCCCGCAAGCAACGTGCCGTTCTCGTGCTGCGCTACTACGAGGACCTGCCCGACCAGGAGATCGCGGACATCCTCGGCGTCTCCCGGGGAACCGTGCGCAGCCAGGCGGCCCGTGCCCTGGACAAGCTGCGGATCAAGCGAGTGACCCCTGCGGCGCGGGAGGCGTGATGAGAAGCGAACGGGACCTGGCCAGGACCATGCGGACGGCCGCCGGGCAGGCCGGGAACCATGATCTCGCCCAGGGCGTGGCCAGGCGGCGGCGCGCCCGGCGTACCAGGCAGCGGGTGCGGGCGCTGCTCGCCGCGGCGGCGGTGGTGGCGCTCGCGGGCGGCACGGCGGTGGTCGTGTCGGGCGAGGCGCGGCGGGCCGGACCCGCGGTGACCGTGACACCGTCGGCGCCGCCGCGAATCGAGCGGGCCGCGGAGCCGTGGCGACATGCCGTCCCCGAAGAAGAACTACTGCCCGCGGCACCTCGAAGTGGGGCACCCGCCACATCGCCTGGTACGGCGAGCCCCCCACCGATCACCAGATGATCGCCGCGAGCGCCGCCAGCCCGATGAGGCCGAGGTAGGCCAGCACGAGCCGGGTGTCCCTGAGCAGGCATTTGCTCCGGGTCAGCCCCGCTCGCCGCGCCTTCCAGTAGCCGGCGAACCCCAGGACCGCGAACCCGAGCACCGCCCACGGGCCGAGCAGCCAGGCGATCAGGGCGACGGTGGCGTACACGCACAGCCTGAGCGGGTCGTACGGCTCCTTCATCGGGTGCTTCCCTGGGCGGACAGCCGCTGCCTGGAGAGCTGCGGCCAGGCCTGCACGGCACAGAACGGCGCGCACTGGTCCTGCTCGGCACGCGTCCCCACGTGCACGCAGCACTGCGTGAGCCGCTCCTCGATCATGGTCGAGATGTCCATGAACGGCTTGACCGTGAGACGCACCACGCGCTCCCCCAGCATCCGGCGCAGCTTCCTGCGCCGGCCCGGCAGGGCCGAGGAGGCGAGCGTGAGGAGGGTGGAGACGCCGAGGTCGCAGTTCTCGCAGATGTTGCGCCACAGGTCGCCGATCTGGGGGTGTGACAGCGACGACTGCTCCGACAGCAGCCCGAGCAACGACTCCTGTACGGCCATGCGCAGCTCGCGCGGGATCTCGCTGTCGGCGATGCGGTTGGAGACCAGGCCCAGGTTCTCTTTCAGGCGGTCGTGGCCGATCAACTGGGTGAGCGAGCGCCACTGCTGCGCGTCGTCGCGGATGAGGTAGCCGACCGAGCAGCAGTGGGGGTGCGAGCAGGGCAGGGCGGTCAGGTCGCGCCAGGTCACCAGGCCGTCGGTCTGCGGGCCGAGGCGCTTGAGCACGCCGGTGTGGGTGAGCCGGTCCATCGGGTCGATGGCGCCCGACCTGCCGGAGCCGAACTGGGGCTGGAGCGAGACACCTCCGACGTACGGGGTGTCGAGGGCCAGGCGGACGACGTCGCCGATCTCGCCGTCGTTCACGCCCAGCGCGGCCGTCATGACGAGGGTGGTGAAGATCTCGCGTTCCGACAGCCGCTGTACGGCCTGCGCCTTGATCCGGGTGAGGTCACCACCCCGGTGGTGCACGGAGGCGGCGGCCGAGGTGCCGTCGTACTGCAGGTAGACCTCGACGCGCTCCCGGTGCTCGGTGAGCAGGTCGAGCAGGGCGTCGTCCCTGGCGATGAGGACGCCGTTGGTGTTGATCAGGATGCGGGTGACCGGGCGGTCGTTCAGCTCGGCCAGGAGGGTCTTGAGCTCGGGGTGCAGGGTGGGCTCGCCACCGCTGAGCATGAGGACGTCGAGCTTGCCGTTCTCGCGGGCGAGGCGCTGGTCGACGTTCGCGAGGATGTCGGGGACGGGGACGATGCCGGTGAGGTCGGGGGAGCTGTCGGCGAAGCAGGTGGGGCAGCGCAGGTTGCAGGCTTCGGCGATGTCTTCGAGGAGGATGCAGGTGTGCTGGGTCTGCATCTCGGGGAGACCCTGGAGGTACGCGGCGGGGATCGGGGCGAAGTTCCCCGAGACATCCGGCATGTGGACTTTGGTGGGGGCGGTCCACTCTTCGAGGTATTCGAGGATTTCTGGGTCCTCGTCGTACAACGTCCGGATCAGGCCGTGTTCGCGGCAGCCGCGTTCCAGCCACACCCTGCCGTCGCGCTCGGCCAGATAGCCGCTCAGCCGCTCGACCTCGTGGAGGTCCTGGCCGTGGCACCTGGGGCAGAACGCGTTGACGTACCTGAGGATGCGATCACCCCGCAGACCCATCCCTGCACTCATGTCATGACCTTCCGCTCGAAAAGGGGATCGTAGTAGCCGCGCCGCCAGCCGTACGCGAGCCTGACGGCCAGCAGGAGCAGGCCGGGGACCAGGAACCACTGGGGCCGGGTCAGGTCGAGCCAGACGGTCTCGTTCGCCCTGGTGAACTCGACGATGAACCGGAAGGCGGCGTACGCGGCGAGGTAGAGCGTGAACAACTCGCCGGGACGCGTGAGCCGCTTACGCGCCCACAGGAGCGCGGCGAAGACGACGAGCTGGAAGATGATCTCGTAGATGAACGACGGGTGCATGGCCTGCCCGGTGAGGCACCCCGGGCATTCGGGGGTCGTGGGCGGGGCGTGCACACCCCACGGCAGGTCGGTGGGCCTGCCCGGGGCCTCCGTCAGGTGGCATCCGATCCGGCCGACGGCCATGCCGAGCGCCACGGCCGGGGCGAACAGGTCGCCGGTGCGCTCCTTGTAGCCGATGATCTTCTTGGCCACCAGCACGCCGACGTACGCGCCGGTGAGGCCGCCGAGGATGCTGCGGGAGCCGTACAGCCAGAGGTCCTTCAGGTCGAGGGTCTCCAGCCAGCCCGCCAGCCGCATCCCGATCGCGCCCCCGACCAGGGCTCCGGCGACCGCGATCAGGGACTGCTCGTTGAGCGCGCCCCGGCTTCTGGCCTCACGTACGAAGACGATGGAGGCCACGAGGACGCCGAGGCCGACGAAGATCTCGTGGTAGGGCATGTCAGCCGTACAGGCCTGGGTTGAGGCCGGTGCAGAGCCCCGCGGACAGGATCGACCACAACGCCCACCCCATCATCAGGCCCAGGCCGAGCCCTCTGGTCCATGCCCTGCGGACGAAGCACAGCCCGATGCCCACGCCCAGGCCGATGAGGGCGAGGACGGCGGCGCCGGCGATGACGTAGGGGGTGCTGTCGCCGCTTTGGCCCATGGCGGCGACGAAGATGAAGAACCCGATCACGGTGTTGAGCACGCTGTAGAGGGCGAGCCCGGCGAAGAGCAGACCAACGAGCACCCCTGCGGAGTTACCGCTGGACGGGGGTGGGGGCGGGGGTGGGGGCGGCGGATACTGCTGCCCGTACGGCGGCTGCGGATAACCCTGCCCCGGCCCCTGCTGCCCCTGCTGTCCCTGCGACATCGGCCCCTGAGGCGGCTGCCACTGACCTGACGGCCCCTGAACCGGCGGCGGCAAGGGCACCGGCGCACCCGTCGGAGGCGGCGGGGTCGGGGACGGGCTCGGGGTCGGGGTCGGGGTCGGGGTCGGGGTCGGGGCGGCCGGCGGCAAGAACTCCGGCTGCCCGCCCGACCCAGGTCCACTTGACCCAGGCCCGCCCGACTCCTCCTCGCGCCCCGATTCATCAGACGACGACGGTGGTGGTGGTGTGGTCATGGCCTCGGTCTACCCCCCAGTCGCGATCAGACTAGGCCAAAGCAATTGATACTCACTCAATCCCGTCACCATCACCCACATCTTCCACCCACATCTTCGCCAACCCACCCCCAGGCGCCCTGCCCTACCTACGCCCAGGTGTACATCTGCCGCCTAGGTGTACATCTGCGGATTGAGCCCCGTACAGAAGCCCGCCGACACGATCGACGCGAGCCCCCACCCGATCATCAGCCCCAGCCCCAACCCCACCGACCAAGACTTGCGCAGCCCAACGAGCACGATCCCGGCCCCGATGCCCAGGAGCGCCAGAAACACGGCCCCGATCCCGATCCCGACCGTCGACTCCATGCTCAGAGCGACAAGCCCGACGATCACGTTGACACCCAGATAGCCGAACACCCCGGCGGCGGCCAGCGCGACGGTCGTCCCCGTCGATCGAGGCGGCTCGGGGGACGGCGGCGGCGAGGGATTGCTCACGGCGCTCACACTACGGTGCTATGTCCCCTCCGAGTAGTGGTCCGCGTAGTGAATCGCCGCCTGCACCCGGCTCCTCAGCCCCAGCTTGTTCAGCACCCGGCTGACATGTGTCTTCGTCGTGGCCTCGGCCATGTCGAGCTCCCTGGCGATCTCGGCGTTGGACAGCCCGCGCCCGATACAGGCCAGCACCTCCCGCTCCCGAGGCGTCAGGCCGGCCGGATCCCCCGCCGATTCCGCCGGTGCCTCCCTGCGCAGCGGCGCCTGCTCGGCGAAGGCCGCGATCAACCTCCGGGTGACCCCCGGCGAGATGAGCCCATCCCCCCGAGCCACCACCCGAACGGCTTCCACCAGCGCCTCGGCATCGGTGTTCTTCAGCAAGAACCCGGCCGCCCCCGCCCGCAGCGCCCCGAACACATATTCATCGATGTCGAACGTCGTCAGAATCAGCACATCACAGACCCCCGCCAGCTCCCTGGTGGCCGAAATGCCGTCGAGCCGGGGCATCCGTACGTCCATCAACACCACATCGGGCCGCAACCGCCGCGCCATGACCACGGCCTGCTCCCCATCACCGGCCTCGCCCACCACCTCGATGTCGTCGACCCCATCAAGAATCAACACGATCCCGGCCCGAACCGCCGCGTGATCGTCCGCCACCAGCACCTTCACGGTCATCGACCCGCCTCACTCCTTCGCCTTCGCCGCAAAACGTCACCTCCCACGCCCACCCCCGACACGACCCGACCCCACCCCCAAAGAGGAACCCTCCGTAGGCAGCGCAGCCGAAACCCGCCACCCCTTCACCCCGGCCTCTCCCCCTGCACCAGCTTCACAAGGCCCGGCTGCAAAAGACCCGCCCACCAGCAGGGCCCGCTCCCGCATCCCGATCAACCCGGCCCCAGCCCCCGGCAACCGGGCGGCGCTCCGCCCGCCCAAGGCGTTCTCGACACTCACCAGAACCCGCTCAGGCTCGTAGGCAAGAACGACCGCCACCGGCGATTCCCCATGCTTGAGCGCGTTGGTCAGCGCCTCCTGCAGAATCCGGTATCCGGCGAGATCGACCGACGCGGGCAGTTCCCGAGGATCCCCCTCGACCCGCATGCCGGCGGCCAGCCCGGCCCGCGTCACCCTCTCCACCAGGGTCTCCGCGTCGGCCAGCCGGGGCCGCGTGGCCTCGATCTCCCCTTCATCCCCTTCGTGCCGCAACAGCCCGATCATGGTTCGCATCTCGGCCATCCCCTTGACGCTGTTCTCCCGCACGGACTCCATGATCTTCCGAACGGTCTCCCGATCAAGATCCTTACGCGAAAGCGCGGCCGTGGACTGAATGGCGATGGCGCTGAAGTGGTTGGCGATCATGTCATGCAGTTCGCGGGCCATCCGCGTACGCTCAGCCGTCACCGCGGCCTGCCGATCGAGCTCCGCGAGATGAGCCACCTGCTCGGCCCGCACCCGCTCGGCCGCGGCCCGATCCCGGTGCTCCCGCAACACCAGCGCGGTCGTCACAGGCGTGACGAGCACCAGAGCCGCCTGCACCCCCATGACGGCCAGCACCCCCCAGTCCTCGGCCACGAACCCGGCGATGGCCCCACCGACGACAGCCAGCGCGGCCGTGATCCCCAGCAGCACCCGAGCGAACCGGGCAGGCCCATAGAGCGCGGCGGCGTACAGGTTGTCGGTGAACACCAGCACCGTCCCCAGAGACGGCCCCACGAACCCGTCCAGCACGATCCCGACCACCCCCAGCCCCAAGGAAGCCAGGGGAGCCCGCTGCCGCACCAACACCCCCGCGCAAGTGAACACCAACGGCACACCCACCACCCACACAGGCACACCACGATCAACGAAGGCGTGCCCCGCGATCAGCACCACCCCCATCACGAAGGCCGCCGCCGCCCCCAGCACCACCCGCGTCATGGCCCCATCCCACCACCTCCCACCCCCGTTTCCCTCCTGCGAAGGTCCGCCTGTGGATACACCCTTCGATGTATCCACAGCCCCCCACCAACTCCACCCGACCCCCCGAACACCCACCCCAAGCCCCCACACCGACCCGCCGCCGCCAAGATTGCCTTAACTGGTTCGAGGCACTGCCCAGAACCCGCTATGCTTGCTTACGCAGCAAGCGGCCGTAGCTCAATGGATAGAGCATCTGACTACGGATCAGAAGGTTACGGGTTCGACTCCTGTCGGCCGCGCACATGCTGAAGGCCCGCTACCAGGGATTCTCTGGAGCGGGCCTTTGTGTTTGTCAGGACAATCTTGGGATCTTGCTAACACCCCTGCTAACACGGGTTTCTCCTCACTCGCCAATCGCTTCGGCGAAGATGTCGGCGGCTGATGCCTCGGCGGCGCGGATCACGTGGGCGTAGACCCGGAGGGTGATCGACGGGTCAGCGTGGCCAAGACGGGCGGCGACGACATGGACCGGGACGCCCGCCAGGAGCAGAGTCGTCGCGTGGATGTGGCGTAGGTCGTGCAGCCGTGCGCGTGGCAACGGCGTGCCGCGGTTTGCCTGGTTGTATCGCTTGGTCAGGATCGGGAAGAGCGAACTGAGCGTGTCGGGGTGAACGGGCTCACCCCATCCGGTGGTGAACACGTGATCGCCCGCACCGCGCCACTCAGGACCGAGCTGGAGCTTGTCTGCGGCTTGCTGGGAGCGCTGTGTACGGAAGACCTGCAACGTACGCGCGTCGAGGCTCACAACGCGCTTACGGCCGCTCTTGGTGGTGCCCTCGACCCGCTTACCGTCGATGAACGAGGCCGAGCCGCGGATGGTGATCTGCTTGCCATCGAGATCGACGTCAGACCAGCGAAGGTGCAGGAGTTCGCCGCGCCGGGCACCGGTGTAGGCCGCGACGTGAAAGAAGGGCCAGAGGCGGTGCTCGCGAGCAGCCAGGAGGAACGTCTTGAGCTGGTCCGTGGTCCAGACTGTGCCGGGCTCGCTGATCTCCCGACGAGGGCGCTTGGCCTTCTCGACCGGACTGGACGACAGGATCTCATCGACGTTCACGGCGTCGCGGAATGCCTTCCGGAGCACGGCGTGGACGTAGTCGACCGTGCGCGCGGAGAGCGGTCGTCCGTTCTTGCCGCCGCCGGCCCGCAGATCCCGATACAGCTTGGTAATCGTGGAGGCTCGAACAGCCTGTAGGCGCAGGGTGCCGATATTGGGCTTGATGTATCGGTCAATGATGTGCCGGTAGTCGGCGAGGGTCTTAGGCTTGATCTCGACGGCGTGGGCCTCGATCCACTCATCGAGGTATTCGCGGACGGTGATCGTGTTGCGGTCAACGTATTCACCGCGTCGGGCCTTGACCCGTGCTTCGTCACGTGCGGCCTTGGCGTCATCCTCGGTGGCAAAGCCGCCTACCCATCGAGGCTTGCTCTCCCCCGTTTCGGTGTCTCGGACCCTGATCACGTAGGACCAGGTGGTGCCGCGCTTCATGACACCGTCTCGTAGTTTTGGCGCCTTCCTCTTGCGAGGCTGCTCGTCTGGTGCACCGACGAGGGTCTTGGTCATACGGCGGCCTCCTTCCTGGTCAGGTGAGTGATGTAGTCCGTGAGAGCCGCAACGGGGATGCGGCGAGATCCGTCGATGCGGATGGAGTCGACTGCGCCGACGGCGAGCAGTTGGTAGAGCTTGCTGCGGGAGATGGCCAGAGCTTCAGCGGCTTCTGGCACGGTGAGAAGGAGCCGGGTCATAGGCGGTTCGTTTCGGCTTGCTGCGGCATCGCCATCGGTGTTCTGGTGAGAGCCGCGGCGAGGAGTTGATCTCCCGCTGAATAGCCCTTGCCTGCGTACTCCCATTCGCTGATCACGAGGATGGTGTCTTCGTCGAAGAGGGGCAGGCGTCCGTGGGTGACCTCTTCTGTGAGAACGAAGCGCTCTCTGGCTGCTCGGAGTTCGCCAAGGGTGGTGGAGTAGCGGCGGGAGCGGGTGGAGAAGTGGCCGCGGAAGCCGAGCATGTGGGCCCAGTCGGCAAGCCGGAGTTCGGCCAGATCCGGCAGGGTGCCGAGGTGCATGCAGGCGGCGATGAGGCGTTGGGCGTGGTCGCGGAGGTTGAAGGCGTCGAGGTTGTCGAGTGGGTTGATGCGGCGGTCGAGGGTGCCGACGCATTCGGCGGCTTTGGTGGCGTACTTGGCGATGTAGCCAGCTACGGCTTGTTCGGTGAGGTCGCCGTCCAGGGTGATGGGGCGGACGTCGAGCTGGTCGCCCCAGCGTAGGACTCGCTCAGGCTGGTCTTCGTAGGCCGGGGCGGTGGCGGTGACGGCTTTGGTCGCGTGTTGGATGGCGTGGGTGAGGGCGTCGGTGGTGGCCCAGGCCGGGGGTGGGAACGCTGGTCCGTCGGAGCTGTCGAGTCGGATGACGGCGTGGAAGTGGACGACGCCTCGGCGTTGGTATTCGGCGACTTTGACGAAGGAGAGGGTGAGGTGGTGGCGGAGTTCTTTGAGCGGGAGTCCGGCGTGTTTGGCGAGGTGACGGCGTACGGCGTCGGCGAAGCGTTTCCACAGCAGCGGGGCCAGGGCGTTGAATAGGACGGAGCCGGTGTAGTCGTAGCAGTCCGGGCACAGCGGCTCGCCGATGCGCGGATCGTCCTTGCCGTGGCGGGCGGTGCAGGACATGGTGCGCCCGTGCGGGCAGGTGGGCGCGTTGCGGCGGGCGTGGCAGGGGTGGACCTTGCCGTTCTTCTCACGGCGCGCGTGGACCGTTCCAAAGCTCGGCGCGGTGAAAGTGACGAACAGGGTCGGGTGGCTGGTGACGGTCTCCGGGACGCCCTTGCCGCCGATCAGTCCGGCACGGATGAGTTGGTAGGTGTCGGCGCGGTAGGTCTCGGCGCAGGCCGGGCAGCGGGAGGCGCGGCGGGTCTTGCAGGGCAGGCGCAGGATGCCGTCGGGTTCGTGGCGGGTGGTGTAGCTGTGCAGGAGCTGTCCGGTGGCCTGGTCGTAGTGGTCGACCTTGCCGCGCAGGTGGATCGGTTGGCGGCAGCCGCCGGTGTTGCGGACTTGGGTGGCCCAGCGGTCGTAGTCGGGGTGGTTGAGTCGGGCAATCATGCCCGCTTTGGCGTGCGCGGTGGCGTGGGTTGTGGGCAAGATGGTGTCCTCCTTTCGCTCGTTCGGGTGAAGGGATGGCCCTCGACCTGGCGTGTGTCTTGGCGGATGTGCGGCCAGGCCGGGGGCGCTGCGCTGTTTAGGCGCCGTGGTTGTCGATGCCGGTGCCGTCGCAGTCGAGGCAGCGGTTGTGGTCGGTGTTGAGTCCGGTGCCGTTGCAGGTGCAGCAGCAGTGGTGGTGGATCACCTCGTGCACGTGGTCACTTCCGTTCGCGTGCGGTGGTGGTGAGGTAGATGCGCCAGTGGTGCGGCTTGCCCCGGTCGGGGTAGAGGCGTGAGGCGCCGGTCACGGTGAAGTGCTGGCGCAGGCGGAACAGGGCGTCGACGATTTCGGCGCGGGTGCCGTCAAGGCGGATGCGCACGGCGGGCCTCCTTCAGGTGTGGTCGGGCTGGATGCAGCCGTAGTAGCTGGCTTCGGCGTCGTGGCGGGCGCGGGCGGCGGCGAGGACGGCGACGGCGCGGTATTCCACCGGCCCGAAGAAGATCGAGGTGGCGTAGTGGCCGTACGGTGAGTCCTCGAAATCGATCTCTGATCCGATGCGGGCGGCGATCTGGTCGATCTCAGCGCGAAGGCCGGCGTCGTCGTCCTGCTTGGGGAAGTGGTGCAGGGTGACGCTGGAGGAGACGGGTAGGTCGGGGTGGGCTTCCAGGAACGCGGCCAGGTCGAGCAGGCCGTTGATGAGTGCCGAGCGGTGGTTGCGCGTCATCGGTGGTCTCCCTTCTGGGTCAGGCGGTGCGCAGAGTGCGCATGAGGTGTGAGGCGAGTTCGTTGGAGACGCCCAGGCAGGCGCGTAGGGCATCGCGGGTGATGGGCTTGCCGTGTTTGGTGTGGTGTTCGTCAGCGACGCGGCGGGCGTAGTCGACAAGGGCGGGCGCGAGATCACTGTCCTGGGCGTCGTCATGGTCGGTGTGCTCGTGCGGGACAAGTTCAGGGACCGGGGACGAGGCCAGGACGGGTGAGGACACGGCGGCGGGCGGTTCGGGACGAGCGGCGCGGCGTTCGAGCATCGAGACGGCGATGAGGAAGGCGGCGGCCGGGGTGGCGGCGGTGATCCAGCCCCATACGGTTGGGGCGGCTTGGGCGAGGTTGGCGGCCAGGGACAGGACGATGCCGCCGGACAGGACGAGGACGGGCCAGGAGAGCGGGCCGCGCCGGCCTTTGCCGGTCTTGTTGTCGCGTTGGCGTTCGCGGGCGGCCATGACGCAGGTCAGGTCGATGCAGACGGCGACGGCCCAGGACATCCAGCCGGTCTGGCCGTGCTGGCTGGCGGTGTCACGGATGTGGGTGAACGATCCGGCACCCGCAATGGCGGCCAGGACGAGGACCGGGCCGGTATCGAGCAGCCAGCAGGTGAAGCGTCGCATCGTTCCTCCCTTCATGGTTCAGGCGTCGAGCAGGTGGGACGGGTCGTAGTCGGGCAGGTGTGCGGTGATCTCGTCCCAAGGTGGGGCGAGGTGGGCGTGGGTGCGGGCGGCGTGTTCGGCGGCTTGCTCGGTGACGTAGAAGGAGCGGGCGCGGTACCACTGGCCGTCCTGTCCGGCGACGATGGCCACGCCGGGGGTCTCGGCGGCGATGGCGCGGGCGGAGACCAGCGCGGCGGGGTCGAGGTCGCCGAGGGTCATGGTGGCGGTCTCGGGATCGTTGACGCGGTGGCAGACCCTGCCGGAGCACTGCGCCCGCAGGGCGGTGACGCCGGGGCCGAGGTCGGAGCCGATGCGCTGACCGCAGCAGAACAGGTAGATGCCGAACGCCCGCCCGAGCTGTGCCACCCGTAGCAGCGCCGTAGAGGTTTTGGCGATCTCGTCCTTCTCCGACTTGTCGGCCATCAGGTACAGCTCGGCCAACTCGTCCACCAGCACCACGACCGGCACCGGGCGGATGCCAGGCGGGAGTTGCCAGAGGTTGCGGGCACCGGCCTGACGGCACAAGCCCATGCGGTCGATCATCAAGGCGACCAGGTCATCCAGCAGCGTCACGGACTCCGTACGGCAGGTTGCTAGGGCCGACAGGCGCGGGCTGTACGGGGTGAACTCCACGCCGCCCTTAAGGTCGAAGCCCACGAGCGCCACGGGCTGTGGCGCGAGGCCGACAATGAGCGCGTTGGCCAGGTTGGACTTGCCGGATTGGGTGGCTCCCGCGTTCAGCCAGTGCGGCACGGTCCGGAAGTCGATCGTCCAAGGTCGGCCGGTCTCCAGCCGTCCCACGGTGACCTTGAGCAGCTCATCCGAAGCCGGGAGCTGATCGATCTTGACGAGTGGATCGCGGATGGTCGCCTGGAGCACGACTCGTCCGGGCCGGGGTGAGGAGGCGCGGATGGCGTGTATGCCCCAGGAGTGGGCGAGCTGTTCGGCGGCTTCGGCGTAGTCGCCGGGTGTCTGGCCTTCCAGGGTGTGCAGGGTGACGCGCCAGCCGTGCCGGGTTGGCAGCGGGAGCCACATGAACGGTTTGGTGTCGACGGCGACCCGTTGGAAGCGGCGGCGGACTTTGACCAGGCCGGTGGAGGCGATCGCGCCGGGCACGGTGGTGAACCACCAGCGTTGCCGCTTCTTGGTCAGGCCGCAGCCGAGCGCGACCCGCCGCCAGGACGCGCGGACCGACACGGCGGCGAGCGGGAAGCCGATCACCAGCCAGAACGAGGCGGGATGCCAGCGGCGCCAGGCCCACAGCCCGGCCGCCGTGGCGACCAGGACTGCGAGCACATCCAGCGCGTCACGCATCGGCGGCCTCCCGGACGGGCAGCAGCGCCGAGGCGCGGTAGGCGATGCCCCACTTGCCGGCGATCTCCCAGACGTAGCCGAGCAGGCCGACCGGGTTGACGGTGTCGCCGACGGTGATGGGCGGTTCGCCGGTGATGCCGATCTTGACGAGTTCGATCCGGCCGAACTCGTCCTCAACCGACACGGTGACCTCGTAGACGGTATTGCCATTCTTGTCGGTCTTGATCTCGCCGGTGTCGCGGTTGAGCACCCGAGGGCGGGGAGCCTTGACGCAGGTGATGGCGAGCTTGCTGGTGTCCACAGGGATCGGAACGGAACGCATGAGCGGTGACCTCCTTAGATGTCCTAGCCAACATAGTTAACCTAGTTGGCTCAGTTGTCAACGTCTTCTCGGTTGGCTTGGTTGGTGTTTCGTGGTGTGATGGACGTGATGGTCAAGAACACCGGGCGCCCCGGCTACCTGCAGATCGCCGACGATCTCCGCGCGCAGATCCGCGGCGGCTCCCTCGCGCCCGGAACCCCGCTGCCCTCCACCGCCCAGCTCGCCGACCAGTACGACGCCTCGCTGAGCGTGGTCAAGATGGCCGTCGGCATTCTGCGCAACGAGGGGCTGGTGATCGGCCAGCAGGGCAAGGGAGTGTTCGTCAGCGACTCCGCCGAGGGTGCCCCCGCCGGCGACATGGCCGGCGAGGTGGCGGAGCTGCGCTCCGCCGTACACGAGTTGTCGGTACGGCTGGCGCGGGTCGAGGAGCAGTTGGCTACGTCCACGACACCCCGTTCCGGACGTAGCAGCCGGTAACCTTCCGGGCCAGCACCGCCGAGGCCCCGTCCGGGCGACGCCGCAGGTTCAGCGCCTTGTCCTCCCGGCGGATGCCGACCAGGACTGCGATGTAGCCAACCAGCAGCACGGTGCCGAGCAGTCCGGCGATGATGAGCGCGATCACGTCCACGTCACCCCCGCCATGGCGACGCGGCGCGGGCCGCGCGGGGGACGGCGGGTCTCATCGCGCCGCAGGCCTTCCCGGCGCTTGGCCGCCTGCTTCTTGATCCAGCGGTCCCGTGCCCTGCACTTGCGGCATCGGGTCTGGCCCTCGTCCAGGTCGGCGCTGCATTCGCAGGCGGGCTCGGGGTAGATCTGGTCGGTCATGGGTGATCACCTGTCCTTTCGGTCGCTCCGGTGTTGCCTTACGACACCAAGATTGCGACGGAGAGTTAGGACGAGATCACTACACGACGGGACATGTTCAAGACGTCCGTCCTACGATGTGCAGGTCCCCGGACGTCCCTTGTGAGCAGGTGACATGGCGAACGAGAGGTTGCGCGCAACCCTGTTGCAGCGCGGCGTGAGCATCGCCCAGTTGGCAGAGGCCATAGCGGTCGACCCCAAAACGGTCGAACGGTGGGTAACCAAGTCCCGCGCGCCGTACCGAAAGCACCGCTTTGCGGTGGCTTCGTACCTCGATACCGAGGAAACCTACCTCTGGCCCGAAGCCCTCACCCGCGACCAGGTCGCCTCAGCGTCGGAGTCGGAGATCGTCACCGTCTACCCGCACCGCTGGGCCGTCCCCCGGGACGTGTGGGGACGACTGTTCGCCGCAGCCTCCGAAGAGATCGGCGTGCTCGTCTACAGCGGCCTGTTCCTCGCCGACGACGCCGGACTGCTACGCATGTTCGGCGAGAAAGCCGAAGCGGGCGTACGGGTACGCATCCTGCTCGGCGACCCCGACTCCGCCGAGGTGGCCCAGCGCGGCAAGGACGAGGGCATCGACGACGGCATGGCCTTCAAGATCCGCAACGTCCTCGTCCTGTACCGTTCACTGCGCGAACGCTCCGACGTCGAGTTCCGCCTGCACTCGACCGTGCTGTACAACTCGATCTACCGCGCCGACGACCAGTTCCTCGTCAACACCCACGTCTACGGCGTCCCCGCCGGCAACGCACCCGTCTTCCACCTCCGCAAGGTGATCGGCGGCGACATGGTCAGCACCTACGCCACCAGTTTCGAACGCGTCTGGGACGGCGCAAGGCCCCTAGAGTCGTGACCATGGCCAAGCGGATCGACTACTACGACGACCCCGAAGCACCCGCGCCCAACAGCCTGGTGCCCTCCGTCAACGTCATCGTCACCAACCCGGCCGGCGACCTGCTGATGATCCGCCGCACCGACAATGACAACTGGGCCGTCCCCGGCGGCGCGATCGACCTGGGCGAGTCCATCCCGCAGGCCGCCGTACGCGAGACGCTCGAAGAGACCGGCATCGTCTGCGAGATCACCGGCCTGTCCGGCACCTACAGCGACCCCCGGCACGTGATCCTCTACACCTCCAACGGCGAAGCCCGCCAGGAGTTCTCCATCGTTCTCACCGCTCGCCCGGTGAGCGGCGAGCCGACGCCGAGCAGCGAGTCCCGCGAGGTCCGCTGGGTCCGCCGCAACCAAGTCGCCGAGTTGCAGATGGACAGGTCGATGAGGATGCGGATCGAGCACTTCCTAGCCGGGACCGGCCTGCCCTACATCGGCTGAGTCCAGGAACTGCCGTCTCTTCGGGAGCCATTGAGCAAGACCGGCTCCCATGCAGCTGCTGGCAAACTCACAGAGCAGCTGCATGTGCTGCTTGTGCCTTACCGGATTCTCGCCGGCCAGGGCCGAGCGCTCCCAGAGCCCGCCGGGACCGAGGAAGCGAGCCGCGCGTTCGGCCGAATGCACCTCATCCAGATGGAGGAGAGCCCCCATCGCGGTGTCCTGGTTATATCTGCAGTTTGTCTCTGGGAGCCACCGGTGCAGGTAAGCCGTGAGTATCTCCGCGTCTCGCCTCTCGCCGAAGCGAGCCAGCGCGAAGCAATACCCCTGACCGGCGTAGACGAGTTCGCTCTCCAAGAGCAACTCGCCGAGCTGCTCGCGATGCTGGGTGCGCCGATCCATGCCGATCAGCCAGGCTGCCGTCAGCCGTGCACGCCACTCGCTGTCCAGCAAGACTCGTAGATCATCGTCCGTGATCTCCCGCGCATCCTTGGCCAGTGATCCGGCAAACGAGCGGAACACCGGCTCAGGCAGCGCCAGGAAGTTCCCGTGCAGCAGCTTGAGATAACGGCGGACGTCGTCCTTACCGGGATGCACGTAGCGATGAGCCAGCTTGCTCATCTGAGGATCTGACGGACCCGGGAGACGCATCCACCCATCATGCCCGAGCGCTCAAGGCCGCCTCCACAGAGCGAACCGCGGCGAGGATGCACGGTGTTGATGCGGTGATCGACCGGGAGACCAGGTGTTCCGGCCCGTACCGCGAGTGGATCTCCGCCAGCCGCTCAGTCGCCGTGAGAGGGGTCCCGTCCGGGCCGGTGGTCATGTCGCAGTAGGTGAGCGCCTCCACCAGCTCGGGACGCTCCTCGTCGAACTCCGTGGTCAACTCGGCGAACAGAGAACGTTCGAGCGCCTCGTTGACCGCGCACGAATGATGCGCCACCAGGCGGCAGAGTGTGTCGTCGGCCCGGTACACATCGCGCAGATAACGTGCGCCGTCGAGCGGGTGAAAGCCCGTCGCGACCAGGCTGGGTGCGTATCCGATGTCGTGCAGGTAGGCGGCGGCGGTCAGGGTGTCGGCCTCGTCGCCAAGGATGGGGGCGAGCGACACGGCGCGGGCGGCTACACCTTGGGTGTGCGCCCAGCGCCGTGGCAGCGTCGTCTCCAGCAGGTCTTTGGCGAGGTCATGAGCCCATTCAGCTTGTCCCACACGGCCCACGATAGGCACACGCCGCCCGGACCGAGCCAGCCAGCCCCGCAGGACGTCCTAGGACGTCTCACCTCGCACGAACCGCCCGCGCCCATGCTCGGCCACGATCAGCCCTTCGGCCTCCAGCACCGCGAACGCCTGCCGGACCGTGCTCCGCGAGACCCCGTGAGCCCGCCGCAGCACCAGCTCACTGGGCACGGCACTACCCGGCGCCAGCTCACCCTTCTCGATCTGCTCCCGCAGCCCCCCTGCGATGGCCTGATACAGATACGGGTCCTTCTTGGCCATGCCGCCGCCGAGAACCAGCCGGCCCTTCGAGGGAATCGTCTGAATCAGCCCTTCCTCCTCCAGCACCGCCATCGCCCGTCGTACCGTGTTGCGCGCGATACCGAACTCCGCGCACAACGCCGCCTCAGACGGCAGCATCGAACCCACCGGATACGTGGTCATGTTGATCCGTTCTCGAAGTCGGTCGACGAGCAGCGTGTAGACCCGCCAACCGGTCAGCCACCTGGACACAGTTCCTGGATGTCTCAGAGCCGGTACGCCTGGACGAGCTTGTCCAGGTTGAAGCTCAGTTCCCCCTGCTCCTCCTCCCGCCATCCGGTCTGGGCGGCCTGCTGAACCCGCTCAACCGCAGTGGGGAGTTGCAGGCAGGAGATGCGCTCGTCGAGTTGGTCGCCCCAGTAGAACCACCGGAACTGCAGATGGACGTAGACGCGGCGAGCCCGATCGGCGGCGTCGAGCACTTCGACGCCGGGACGGCCGTCGTCCTCGATCAGGAAGACGGCGGGTATGTCTCTGTCCGCTAGGTCGTTGCGTAGTGCGGCGAGCAATGTCTCCTCGTACGCCCGTTGACGCTCCTTGATACTGCTCATGACCGTTCTGTCCCTTCGTCGTTACGGTCGGTACATCGAGGTTCGCCCGCAGTCGGGAACCTTTACACCGCAACTCAGGGACGTCTAGGGACGTCTCGTGTTAACTTCCCAGGCAGAACGCCCGGCCCCTACGGGAGGTGCGCCCCATGAACGACCATTTGCGCCAGGCCCTGAACAACGCCCGCCTCCAACCGGTCGATGTGGCCGCACATCTGGCCGTCGACCCCAAGACCGTCGCCCGCTGGCTCGCCGGCCGCACCCCACACCCCCGCCACCGCTGGGCCGTCGCCGACCTCCTCCACCTCGACGAAGCCGACCTCTGGCCCCACCTGGCCGAACAACACCGCACCATCCCCGACGAGGTACAGGCGGTGTATCCACACCGCTGGGCCGTTCCCCAGACCGCCTGGCGGCAGCTCCTCCAGTCAGCCACGCACAGGATCGACATTCTCACCTACAGCGGCCTCTTCCTTGCCGAAGACACCGGCCTCCTCCACGTGATTGCCGACCGAGCCCGCGCAGGGGTCAGGACGCGGATCCTTCTCGGTGACCCCGGCGCTTCCCAGGTGGCCACACGAGGCGTCGATGAGGGCCTCGGGCCGGAGGTCATGGCCGCACGCACGAGGAACGCCCTCGTCCTGTACGGCCACCTCTCCGGCGTCAACAACGTCGAGATCCGCACCCACCAGACCGTGCTGTACAACTCGATCTACCGCGCAGACGACGACCTACTGATCAACGCCCACGCCTATGGCACACCCGCAGCCCAAGCCCCGGTCATCCACCTGCGAATCCTCGGACCATCCGCAGCAGCGACAACCTACCTCGACAGCCTCGAAAGCGTCTGGGCAAGCGCCAAGCCCTGGATAGGCTGACCGGTCACCGAGCTCAAGATCACCAAGTCGGTCTAGCTCAGAAAGCCAAATATCTGTACGTCATCAAGGGTGCGCCGTGCGGCGCACCGGTTCGTGAGGAGGTGAAAGACCTTCTCCTTCGTCCTGTCGCAGCAGGGCGGGGAAGCTGAGGGCAGCCTAACCGGGTGGTGCCGGGGATGGCGAGAGCAGCCCTGACAAAGCCGGGACGGGCCAGTACTGCCAGATGGTGTGGGTCCGGCGAGCGAGGTGGAAAGGAGTACGCGAGGAACCGGCGTCATTACGTCCTTCAACACGTAGGACCGGCTCAAATCTGGTGGATATGGGCCGGGCGCGGTGCGTCCCGTCGTGTGCTTGAGCGGCGGGAACTTCCGGAGACGGCCCCTTGAACGGCTCCGGGAGGCCACGGGGAAGGTCTGCGGCGTACCCATGGCGAGGCCGCTGGGATAGAGCCGGGCTCCTCCTCCACCCAGCGAATCGGTGTGAACACGGGAACCATCCGGTCGCATCTCCCGGCGCGCGGGCAGCCAGCCCCGACGCCGGGATAGACGCACCGACCGTCGAACGGGCCGGATGGGGCGGAGCCGCCGTAGTAGTCCGAGGCCGGGAAAGCCGGCCACATGGCCAAGGGCGGCAGCGGTATCGAGAAGGGAGGAGGCTGCAATGCCGAAAGACGCGCCACCGAATGGCGGCGCCTGGCCGGAGGCGATCCCGGTGGGTCCGCGCCGGAAGGTATCGGAGATGCAGGCCAAGCTTCACCGTTGGGCGGTGGCCGATCCCGGCCGCCGGTTTGACGATCTGTTCAACCTCGTGCACGACCCGGCGACGCTGCTTGCGGCGTTCGAGCGGGTCGCGGGCAACACCGGCTCCCATACTCCCGGCATCGACGGGCTGACCGTCGCCGACGTGGAGGAACATGTGGGGGTCGACGGCTTCCTGGCCGATCTGCGAGCCCAGCTCAAAACGGGCTCGTTTCGTCCGCTGCCGGTGCGGGAACGTCTGATTCCCAAGCCAGGCGGCAGCGGAAAGATGCGTCGCCTGGGCATCCCCACGGTGACCGACCGGGTCGTCCAGGCAGCCGTGAAACTGGTGCTGGAGCCCATCTTCGAGGCCGACTTCCTGCCGGTCTCCTACGGGTTCCGACCCCGGCGGCGAGCCCACGACGCGATCGCGGAGATTCACTACTTCGGCACCCGGGCCTACCGCTGGGTGCTGGATGCGGACATCGAAGCGGCCTTCGACAACCTCGACCACGTGGCCCTGATGGACCGCGTGCGCACGCGGGTGAAGGACAAACGCGTCCTGGCACTGGTCAAAGCCTTCCTCAAGGCGGGAGTTCTCACCGAACTCGGCTCCTTGCGCAAGTCTCACGCCGGTACGCCGCAGGGCGGCATCTTGTCGCCCCTGCTGTTCAACATCGCCATGCACGCGCTCGATGAGCACCTGCACCGGCCCTGGCAGCAGGACGGCACGATGAGCACCCCCGCCCGACGTGTCCATCGCCGCCGCAAAGGCCTGCCGAACTGGCGACTCGTCCGCTACGCCGACGACTTCGTCATCCTCGTGCACGGCACCGGCGACGACGTCCACGCACTGCGCGAGGAAGTCGCCGAGGTCCTGGCCCGGCTCGGGTTACGGCTGTCACCGTCCAAGACCCAGGTCAGACACCTCAGCGAGGCGATCGACTTCTTGGGGTTTCGCCTCCAGTGGAGCCGCAAGCACGGAACGAGCCAGTGGTACCTCTACACCTTCGTCTCACACGCGGCCATCCGCTCCGTGCGCGCGAAGGTCCGTGCCCTGACGCCCAGAACGTCACAACACGACCTGGCCAAACTGCTGCGGAGGATCAATCAGATCACCCACGGCTGGGCGGCCTACTTCCAGCATGCCGTGGCCCAGCGCACCTTCGACAGCCTGGACCACTTCACCTGGTGCAGGCTGATCCGGATGCTCATGGTCCGGCACCGCTGGAAGTGGAGGGACATCCGCCGCCGCTACGTCATGCCCAGCGGGCAATGGCGGCCCATCGCGGCAGGCGAGATCGAGTGGAAACGGACAGCGGCCATCCCGATCACGAGATACCGCTACCGAGGCAACACGATCGGCAACCCCTGGGTCCCCGGGACCACCTGACGGCAGAGACCGTGGAGAGCCCGTTGCGTTGAAAGGCGCACGGCGGGTTCGGCGAGCGGCATGAGGAAACGGACCGAGGGCAATCCCGACACCGCGCCTCATGCCGACTCAACCGGCCCGCCTGCGGCGAGCCGCAGCGCGAGGCATGGCCCGGTCGCGCTGCGGCTCTTCGGCCGGTCGCGACCGGGCCGTCCCACGCGCGGCGATAGCAGCCATAAAGACCTATTACAAAGTCATTAAACCGGTCATAGGCCACTCCTTCCTCAGTAATCACTGCAGCAGTATTCGGATTTCACCTCTTATATGGTGACAAGCTGCCCTAGATGATCACTGATATCAAACCGTTCTCAAGAACCCACTTGGGGAGAGGATGACATGCTTCCAGAATGTGTCGTATAGTGATCTCTCCCCTGCTGGCAGCAACCACGAGGAGGTTTGCTTGCTCAGCCTTTCCGATATGGCGAAGCAGTTGGACCCGCTGCGGACCACCCTCTTGCTTGGCGCCGGCGTCTCGGTAACATCCGGTGCTCCGACAGGAGCTGAGTTGTCCCGAACACTCGCCGCAGAGTTGGACCCGCCACCTTCCGGCGACGATCTCTCTGAGATCTGTGGGATCTACGAGAATCGACGGGGCCGAAAAGAACTTGTTAAGTCTATTCGTAGACGACTTTTGGGTTTAGAGCCGTCGGGCGCGCTTGCAGCTCTACCAAGCCTTCCTTGGCGGGCAATCTATACAACTAACTTTGATCAGTTGGTTGAGCGGAGCTATCAGTCCGCGACTGTAGACCTGAATGTGATCCGATCAAATTATGACTTCGAGTCCATTGACAGAGCTAAAATAGTAACGTTGTACAAAATTCATGGTTGCATCAGACAGGATATTGTAGACGGGCATAAGGCGCGGCTTCTTCTGACGGAGCGAGACTACGGAGAGTTGCAAGAGTACAGGGGTGCTCTATTTCGCGCCTTACAGTTTGACATGGCAACGTCGGACACTCTCATTGTGGGGCAATCACTTCGCGATCTTCATCTTCGCGAAATGGCTAAGGAAGTGGCTAAGCTAGCGGATCAAGGCGCATCCGGAAAGGTCCTACTTCTCACCTATGAAAATGACCCTGATCGAGCATTGCTATTTGAGCAAAAGGGTTTCTTGGTCGCGTCGGGGTCCTTCGAAGATCTACTTCATAATCTACTCACCATTAACCCTGATAGTTCACGCTTAGTTCATTCGTCAACTTCAATCGAAGCGGATAAGCTGCCTCCTGCTTTGGCAACGGTCACTATCGAAGTATCGCGTGCATCACAATTCGCGGCCGACGAGGTCCGTCTCTTCAACGGTTCTCCGGCAACATACGGCGATATAGCGGCCGACCTTACGATTAAGCGAGGTATGGAAGCGCGACTTCTAAAGATGTTGGAAGATAGATCGAAAGTCTGTCTAATTTTAACCGGGACGGCCGGAGTAGGAAAGACGTCACTCGCACGAAGCTTGCTATTCAATCGCCATAAAGCAGGCGTCCAGTGCTGGGAGCATTCAGGCCCGTACCTGTTTGATGCTGATTCTTGGATTGCAGTCGAGAGCGGCCTAAGGCAGGCCGGACGCCAGGCCTTCCTACTTGTAGACGATTGCGTTCAGAGACTTAGTACGCTAAACAAGCTAGCAGAACATCTCGGGAATACTGAGCAGCCTCACTTAAGACTCATCTTGACTGCTAATAGTCATCAGTGGAAGTCGCATACCAAGTCGCCGGTCTTCTTTAGTAAAGGTATAGAGGAGCGCCTGTCACGCTTGACAGAGTCGGACCTAGAGCAACTTGTTAATCTGGTCGAGAGACAACCGAAGATCCGACGCCTTGTTGAACAGAGATTTGCTCTGCTCCCGCGTCATCAACGCATTCGAAGGCTGCGTGACCGCTGTCATGCGGAGATGTATGTGTGCCTAAAGAACATCTTTGGAAGCGAGCAGCTCGACGATATCCTCTTGAAGGAATTTGCAGAGCTGAGTGAACGCGAACAGGATATCTATAGGCATGTGGCTGTTTTACAAGCTATGGGCTGCAGGGTACATCGCCAGCTGATTCTCAAGCTGCTCGGGGTAGACGCCGGCAGTTTGAGCGCTATGCTGGCCCTTCTCGACGGCATAGTCGAAGAATATGATATTGAACCTCATAGCGGCCTCTACGGATGGTCTACCCGTCATGATGTTATTGCGGCCGTTATAGCCACTTACAAGTTTTCCGATCCTGGAGAGCTGCTCCAGCTCTTGCGGCGGTTGATTGATGGGATCAACCCGTCAGTATGGCTGGAACTTGAAACTGCGCGGTCAATCTGTACAACAGAATGGGGTATTGAGCGACTGCCAAACCCAGAAGATCAAATTATTCTGCTACGCCAGATTATTCGAATGCTGCCAGCGGAACGTACCCCAAGGCGACGACTGGTTCGTAAGTTCCTAGACGCGAATGAGATCGACAAGGCGGCGCAGGAGATACAGCTCGCCAAGGAGAGTATTGGTCAAGACCATGTGATCGACCGATATGGTGTCCGGCTGGCCATGGCACGGGCTGAGTATACGCGCGGTATCCTTGATGAAGATCGCATTGCTATGCTTCATACAGCTCGGACACTCGCGCTCGCCTGCATAAATAGGAACAGTCAAGATCGCCAGAGTTATCGTATATATGCAGATGTTGGCGTGGCTCTAGCGCGACGCGCTCATGATGTATCCGTACTGGATGACGCGCTGGCACGAATGCGTGAAGCGGAACAAACGATCATGGATCCGGAGCTTTCTAGAGATCGTCGGAGTTATGAGCAGCAGGCTCGTTCGTTTCGATCGTCGCTGAGTGAATGATGAACTCTAGCCCTGAGAGGCATCATCGCATCCATGAAAGGGGGCAGCAAAAGCTGAAATTTGTGCTACGGAAGTTTCTCAAGGACATTCGGCAGGGCCGTCATGTTGACGCCTATGTTGTTCTTTTGGTCTGCGCACTCTTCGCTTTGGCCTCTATATTTGGCGATTTCATTCCCATCAATGCGCGATGGGCAGTACTTTTTTCCGGAGTCGGACTACTCGTCTACCGTACGATCACGCCGACTCGTCAGCGATTTTTTATAGACGACCTCGCTGCGGATCGGACCGCATTTGATGCGCTTCCTGTAAGAATGAGATTAAGCAATGCGCGCGAAGTGTGGCTCTTCGCTCCCTCGGGGATCAATATTTTGTCACCTGACAATTGCGCGCTACTGCAGACTCATGTTCTTAAGCGAGCAGGGGCAATCGTTCGAATTATTGTACTGGATCCGAATTGCGAAGACGGAATTAGGATCGCCAGTCGGCAATTAGATGACAATAGAGAGTTCTCTACACAACAACTGGCACCCTCACTCGCGTCGACGATATCTCGCTTACGTGCCATGCGAGCTCGGGAGGGGGCGGGTGCTTTTGAATTCAAACTCTTCTCTTTCAATCCAGGGTTTAGTATCTTTGCGATTAATCCAAACGATGCCGACGGTCGCGTTATTGTAGAATTTCACGGGTATCGCAATGACTCGGACATTTCTCGGATGCATCTAGAGATTGGGCGTATGGACGGGTCGCGATGGTATCCTTATTGGGTGGATCAGTTTGAGAGCATATGGCGAAACTCTCGCCCGGATAAACTGCAGTCCTAATTGTAGAAACCGGTTTATGGCTCTCGGCTTATCAAAGCGACAGGGGGCATGCTGCCGAGCCGCTTCCGGCGCTCGGGCCTGGCGGCCCTGCGCGCCGGGCATGAGGGCTGAGGCCCGATGTTGCTGACAGAGGTGCTAACAACGGTCCTGGACGATCACGGGCGTCGGTGGACAGTGTCCGATGTCAAGGTGGCATCGAGTATGCATCGCCACTTCATCTGGGCGCCCCTGGACCATCGTGAGTTCACCGCAATGAAGTGTTTTGCGGCGGAGGCCGTGACGATCGCCGACTTCGGACCTCCCCGTAGATGGCTGGGGCGATCGGCTGCCGCGGCCCTCCTACGTCGGGCCTTGCCATCGGGTGTCTCTGGCCAAGGTGACAGCAGGGCTGACAGCAACGTCCCCACACGCCGAAGCACCCAAGCTACTGTCCACACGCGTCTGACCAGCGTGGTGATCAGCCGAGCAGGTGGATCGGTCCGTCTGAAAAGCGGAAGGTCAGCCTGCCGCGTGGCTTCCGTTCCTCGGCCTGGCGGCCTTGTGGGTACGGGTCCACTTGCCATCGAAGGACGAGGGCTGAGCACCAATCTTGCTAACGGGAGTGCTAACGACGGCTTCGGATGACCTTGGACGGCGGTGGACTGGCCGGCTTTCTCCCTCCTGTCCGAGGAGGCATTCACGAGCAGGGTGGACGTCTGTGGACGATCAAATTCCCACTACGGATCAGAAGGTTACGGGTTCGACTCCTGTCGGCCGCGCTCCAGCTCGAAGGCCCTCTTGGGAACATCCCAGAGGGCCTTTTTCGTGCCGTACAGCAGCGTTGTACAGCAACGCCGCCGAGGTTTAACCGTCTGATTCGGCAGTCAAGCCGGTCGAGTGCCCTGCGGGTCTCGGGTGCGCGGGACGCCCGCTCGACGGCAACGGCTCTCGAATGCCCGGTTGAAGTCGCGTGGTTCGATAGGCCTAAAGGAAGAGGGCCAGAACCAGGCTGCGCTGCTGCCACGACAGGATCTAGTTCTTGCCCGGCGCGAATTCACCTAGATCACGTTGGTACGCGGATCGTGCTGATGCTCGACACAACGCCGCTTGGTCTGCCCGCGGAAGCCTTCGAAACCGTGCCTGAGCTTGCTGCCACTCTCATCGGCCGGCTCTCCCGGAGCGGTCAGCGGCCTCTGCGCATGTAGGCGCGGAGCGACAGTGGGACGAAGATGGCCAGCAGTGCGGCCGACCAGAGCAGGACGGCGGTTGCCGGATGTGCGAGTGGCCAGGCCACGTCTCCGGACGGAGCGCCGGGGTTGCCGAACAGCTCCCGTGAGGCGGTGGTGAGGGCGCTGACCGGGTTCCAGTCGGCCAGGAAGCGGAGCCAGCCCGGCATGCCGTCGGTCGGGACGAACGCGTTCGACAACATCGTGAACGGCAGGCCCAGCGGCACCATCGCGTCCGCGACCTGGTCGTTCTTCACCGCCAGGCCCACATAGACGCCCACCCAGCTCAGCGCGTACCGCAGCACGATCATCAGCAGGAACGCCTGGGCCGTGGGGATCAGGCCGCGGTGCGGCTGCCAGCCCACCAGCAGGCCCGCGCCCACCATGATGGCCAGCATCAGCAGGCCGGTCAGCAGGTCGGCGCCGGTCTGCCCGAACGGCACCGCCAAGCGCGCCATCGGCATGGAGCGGAACCGGTCCATCACACCGCGGGAGGCGTCGGAGGCCATCCGGGTCATGACCCCCAACCACGCGGAGAAGGTCACCATCGCGAACAGGCCGGGCATGAGGTACGCGCGGTAGTCGCCGCCGTCCGGCACCTGGATCGCGCTGCCGAAGACGTACCCGAACAGCACCACCATGATGACCGGGAAGACCAGCGCGGCGATGATCTGCCCAGGTTCCTGCCGTAGCCGTCCGAGTTCGCGGCCGACCAGGGTCAGCCCGTCGGCGAACGTCCAGCGCAGGCGGCCCAGTGGTGAGGCGAGGTCGGTCATCGGACGGGCTCCTTGCGGTCGGTGAGGCGCAGGAACACCTCGTCGAGGGTGGGCCGGCGCAGCCGCACGTCGGCGGCGGCGACTCCGGCGCGGTCGAGTTCGCGCACGACGCCGGCGAGCCGGAGCCCGCCGTCGGGCAGGACGACGCTGAGCCCGTCGGCGCCCGCCGGTGTGGGGTCGGTGCCGGTAAGGGTGTTCAGGACGGTCATCGCCGCAGGCAGCGCGGCAGGGTCTTCGAGGGTGACGTCGAGGCGGTCGCCGATCGTGGCCTTCAGCTCGTCGGGTGTGCCCGTGGCGATCACCTGTCCGTGGTCGACGACGGCGATGTCGTCGGCCAGTTGGTCGGCCTCGTCCAGGTACTGCGTGGTGAGCAGCACGGTGGTGCCGTCCGCCACCAGCTCGCGGACGTTGTCCCAGATCTCGCCGCGGCTGCGCGGGTCCAGGCCGGTGGTCGGCTCGTCCAGGAAGAGCACCTCGGGGCGCAGGATGAGGCTGGTGATCAGGTCGAGGCGGCGCCGCATGCCGCCGGAGTAGCCGGTGACCTGCCGGTCGGCGGCGTCCATCAGACCGAAGCGTTCGAGCAGCTCGTCGGCCCGCCGGTACGCCTCGCGCCGGGACAGGTGGGACAGGCGCCCGAACATGCGCAGGTTGCCACGGCCGGTGAGCTTCTCGTCCACGGCGGCGTACTGGCCCGCGAGCCCGATCCGCTCGCGCACCTTGCCGGCCTCGCGGACGACGTCGTGTCCGGCGATGCGGGCGTGCCCGGCGTCGGGGTCGGACAAGGTCGCCAGGATGCGCACCGCGGTCGTCTTGCCCGCGCCGTTGGGGCCCAGCAGGCCGCAGACCGTTCCTCTCGGGACACTCAGGTCCAGCCCTCGTAGTGCATGGGTGTCGCCGAAGGACTTGTGCAGCCCTTCGGCGATCACGATCGGATCAGGCATGACTCCTCCACTGGGTACGTTGTACGCGGTTGCGGGTCAGGTTAAATTACTGGGTACCATGTACGCAACTGGGAGGAGGCGACGGTGGCCGACGCCGAGTACGTCAACATCTGGATGCGGCCCGAGCGCCCCGCCCGCGGCCCGAAGCCGGTCTACAGCCGCGCGCAGATCACCGAGGCGGCGATCCGGATCGCCGACGCCGAGGGGCTGGAGGCCGCCACCATGCGGCGGATCGCCGCCGAGATCGGCGCCGGCGCGATGTCCCTCTACCGGTACGTCCCGAGCCGCGACGACCTGGTCGAGCTCATGGCCGACCGGCTGATGGGCGAGATCGACGTCACGGGCATGCCCTCGGGCGACTGGCGCGCCGACCTGAGCCGCTACGCCGACGGGCTGCGGGCCATGTGGCTGAGGCACCCGTGGATCGCCGCCGTGCAGCGGTCACTCCCCAGCTTCGGCCCCAACCAGTTGCTCCTGATCGAACGGCTGATGGGAGTGCTCGACGCCTTCGTCTCCATCGACGAGAACCTCGGCCTCACGACCCTGCTGAACAGCTACGTCGAGGGCACCGTCCGCGAGGAGATCAGCTCGGCCGAGGAGTTCCGCCGCAGCGGGCTCAGCGAGCCGGAGTGGATGGCGCGGAGCCATCCGTACATCGACCGGCTGGTGAGGAGCGGGGACTACCCGATCTTCACCAAGATCGTGATGGAGGCTCGCCAGCCGCACCTGAGCCGCCACGACCAGTTCCGGTACGGGCTCCAGCGCGTCCTCGACTGCATCGCCGCGGCCCTCCCACCGGCGGCCGAGCCGCCGATGCCGGCGCGCTGAGACGGGCGGGCCAGGGCAGGCTCGTGATCGACCATCCGAGCGGGCAGGTCACCTGGCCGCCGGGGCGGCCGGCTCTCGCGGCCTTCGCGTCTCGCTCGGCGAGGGCCGCCGGCATGTCGCGTTCGTGATCTACGTTGGGCATCCTGGGCCGATGACCGAACCGGATCGGGAGGAACGCCTGCGCCCGCGCGCCGTGGTTCTGGCGGCGTTGGCCCTGGTCGCGGTTCCGACCGTTCATGCGGCGGCGCCGATCGGGGTGTCCTGCCTGCTTTCGCCGTCGTACGCGGCCGCCGTGGTCGACAAGTGGATCGCCGAGAACGCGGTGGCGGAGCCGGAGCCCGCTCCCAAGGTCAGTCCGTCGTTTCCGCCGTGGATGGACGTCAAAGTGCTCGACGAGCCTGCGATGGGAGTGGAGAACGTCACGACCGAGGAGCTGGCCCGTCATCTGGTGACGTTGTACGGGTGCGACGGCGACACGCGCTGAGCCACCCGGCTGGCAAGCCACAGAAGCCCCGCTACCAGCATGAACCCTGGGAACGGGCCGCGGCGTTGGTCAGGAGGGTCCGGAGATCCTGCCCAGGTGCTCACCCACCCGAGGGCCGGCCGGTCGAGGTGAGTCTCTCGGCGATCTTCTTCAGCTCGGCGCTGACGGCCTGCTCGCCGGAGAACTCCTTGGCGTACACGGGGCTGAACATGATCTCGGCCCACTGCTTGTCGCCCATTTTCAGGAAGATCGTCGGGGTGCCCTTCATGCCGTCCTCGCCGACGTTCTGGACGACCAGGTAGGCGGTCCGGTCGCCGACGGCCACCTCCTCCCCGTCGTCCTCGTCGCGGTACTGCTGGATGCGGGTGTCGACCTCCTCGACGGTCGCCTCCTCGTACATGTAGATCTGTACGCGGTAGGTGCCGTCCGTGTCGCTCTCGTAGTTGTACGAGGTCGAGTATTTGTCGCCGAAGTCCACCGACCAACGAGACCACTTCAGCCGCTCGGGCAGGTAACCCACCCTGACATGCCCGAACGCCATTCCGTCGCCCAGGTCTCCGAGGTCCGGCGGGTCGGACGGCACGGGCGGGGTGTCGTCGATGGCGGGCGGCTCCAGCGTCGTGGAGATCGTGGGCTGCTCCTGCTGCTGCGCGGTCGTGGTCATGGAGCCGACGGTCAGGTATCCGAGGGGCGCGGCGGCGACCACGGCCGCCGACGTGGCCAGCGCCGCGACCTTGGTCCTTCTCCGCTTCGCCCGCGAGGAGCGGATGACCCGCTCCACCAGGTCGGGCGCGGCGTGGAGCCGTGCGGTCTCGTCCGTCATGAGCCGGCGGATCTCGTCCTCAAGCGCGGGCATTCCTGACCACTCCTTCCACTGTTTCCCGGCCGAGCGCCGAACGGAGCTTGGCCATGGCCTTCGACGTCTGACTCTTGACCGTGCCGACCGTGCATCCGAGCACCTCAGCGGTCTGCGTCTCGCTGAAGTCCTCCCAGTACCGCAGGACGACCACCGCGCGCTGCCGGGGCGGCAGGGCGCGCAGCGCTTCCATGAGCACATGGCGCAGGTCGAGATCGGTCGCCCGCGCCGACGTCTCCGGCGGGCTGTACATCGGGATGATCTTGAGGATGGCCCGGCGGCGGGCGCGGCTGATGGCCGCGTTGATGATGACGCGACGCACATAGGGCTCGGGGCTGCTGTGGCGCACCCGGTCCCAGTTCTTGTACGTCCGCTCCAACGCCGTCTGCAGCAGGTCCTCGGCCTCCGTCTCGTCGCCACAGGCGAGATAGGCCACCCGCAGCAGACTCGTGGCACGTGCGGCCACGAAGGCGCCGAAGTCGTGCTCCACGCCGCTCACGGCTGTCTGTCCGATTTCACGCCTCCTAATACGCCTCAGCCCCTCCCGGCCGTTGCCCGCCTGGAAAAAACATCTTGAGGCAACGGTTCGCCGGGGCCCAGACGTATTGGAGGTCGTCAGTTCGTATCCGTGGAGGAGACCTATGAAGTTCGCGACCGCGCCGATTCGGCCGCTGACCGCCATCGGCGTCGGCCTGGCCGTGGGTGCCACCACTCTTCTGGGTGTGCCGGCGCCCGCCGCGGCGGATCAGCCACAGGGCGCCTATTGGCACACCAGAGTGGTGTACACGAAGCCTCACCCCTGGCGGTTCGGCAGCCGCTCACACCCCTACGCGCTGCTCGAGCAGCAGGTCATGGAGCGGTGGACCAGGCCCGACGGCAAGTCGTGGGTCGGGTTCAGGGATCTCGGGACACTGCCGAAGAGCGCGGCGGACAGGAAGGCGTGGCAGCGTGACGGCTCCCCCGCCAAGTGGAGTGAGTCGATCGACGGCAAGACCGTGAAGCTGTCCGCCGAACCCTCCAAGGGCAGCGTCGCCCCCGTACCGAACGTGAGCTCGTTCCGGCTCGCCGGGCAGTCGCTGACGTACGACGAGGTCCAGAGGCTGCCCGCCGACCCGAAGGTCCTGAAGGACTGGCTCACGAGGGCGGCCCGGGTGGGCAGGGTCCCGGAATCGTCCATCGGCAGGTGGGTCACGGGCACCCTGCCGCAGATCCTCCACGACCTTCCCGCCCCCAAGGCGGCCCGCGCCGCGGCGTACCAGGCGTTGCTGACGACTCCGGGCGTCCGGTCCGAGGGCGTCGTGAAGGACCCGCTCGGCAGATCCGGCACCGCGCTCCTGCTCGAGGAGCCGATGAACCAGAAGAAGAGCGTGGCCTCGGTCAAGACCAGGCTGATCATCGACACCGGCGCGATGGTGCTGCTGTCGCAGCACCGGACGCTCTCGACCGACGGCAGGCCGACCGCGGGCAAGGACTCCCACGAGACGATGATCGAGGTCGGCTGGACCGACTCCCCGCCGGTCGTACCGGCTCTGCCCTGACCCGGCGGCGTCGGGCTCGAGATCCCGCGAGCTCTCACGACGTGCCTCCGCCCCTTCGCGGATACGAGCAGAGGGGCGGAGACGGCTCCCTTACGCCACCAGGCTCTGCTCGGCCAGCTCCGTCAGCGTCACCGTGCACAGGCCACCGCGCTCGGCCCGCACGTCGGTCACCTTGAGCTGCGTGCCGGGGGTGAGGATGAACTCCTCCTCGCCGGTGAACGCCGAGAAGCTGCGAATCCCGACCGCCCGAGCGGGATGCACCTCGAAGAGCGTCCGCTTGCCGCGGCGGCCGAGGAAGGCCTGGGCGACGCTCAGCTTCGACGTACACGACGACACGCCCCACCACGTCACCGTCCGGCCGAGCGGATACTGGGCGCGCAGGTCCAGCGACACCCCGCGCCACAGCGGCTCCTTGCGGGCCGGCAGGTGGGAGACGGCCGAGAACAGCAGGCGCAGGTACGGCAGGTACGGGACGATCCGGCTGCGGTCGGGGTTGCGCAGGGTGGCGTTGATCTGCCGGTAGAACGCCGACTCGCAGGTGTAGAGGTAAAGGGCCGCGATCTCGTCGGCGGACAGGGCGGCGCCGTCGCCCGACTGCTTCTCACCGAACCGGTACGACTGCTCCATGTGCCAGTCGAGACCCGACAGCAGCCTGGCCACCGGGCCGACGGCCTCGCGGAAGTCCATGAGCGGGGTCGTGAACACCCCGGTGATCGCCGGAAGCTCGAGCCCCTCGTCCTTGACGCTGGCGAGCCGTTCCAGGTAGAGCTTGTGCAGCTCCATCGTGGAGGCGATGAACGCCCCCATGCGGTCGGCGGTGTCCGCGTCGGGGCCGCCGGTCTGCGCGGCGAGCCGGTTCCATCCCTTGCTGGGCAGCCAGTCGATCTCGTCGGCCCCGAGCGCGTCGAGTGCCGCGTTGACGTCGGCGAAGTGGGTCCCGTCGCAGAAGATG
This sequence comes from Nonomuraea sp. NPDC050643, assembly GCF_040654715.1. Classification (NCBI taxonomy): domain Bacteria; kingdom Bacillati; phylum Actinomycetota; class Actinomycetes; order Streptosporangiales; family Streptosporangiaceae; genus Nonomuraea; species Nonomuraea sp. NPDC050643. The sequence goes on from NZ_JBFAIM010000016.1 coordinate 59,757, forward strand.
TCGCCCTGCGCCGCGGGGTTGGGGTGGTCGATGTGGCGTACCTCCACCCCGGGGTACTTCTTCTGCAGCCTGAGCACGACCTCCTTCAGGCTGCGCGCGTGCACCCCCCACCAGGCGAACACCACGCCCCGATCCTGCTCGTCCTCGGCGTCCTGCTTGGCCCGCAGGATCTCTTCGACCAGCTTCTCCACGACCGGCCGCCAGAACGTGGTGTGCTGGTCGGTGGCCATCGCGCCGTCGGCGCTGGCGGTGAGGGAGGCGTTCAGGAGCAGCACGCCCTGCGTGAGCATCGCCTGGAACCACTCCGGCGGCTGTACGGTGTCGTGCTCCTTCAGCAGCGCGCGGATATCGGCGATCGGCGTCTTCTTGGGGATCCCGTGCTTCCACATCGCCGCCGCCTTGATGATGCAGCGGATGCTGATGACCTTGCCGAACTGGCTGTCGGCCCAGTCGTGGAAGGTGTTGTCGAACATCGCGATGCCGGTGGCGCTCTCGGCCCGCGGGTACGGGTTCTGCCCGAAGACGACGACCTTCCACTTGTGCGGCGGGTTCGGCTTGAGCGCCTGGAAGGTCAGCTCCCGTACGGGCACCACCTGCGGGCCGCGCCCCGGGCCGATGAACGTGGCCCCGGCCGGCTGCGCCTCGATGACCGGCTTCAGCAGCGGCAGCCACGGCTCACCACCGCCCGTGAAGAGCTCGGCCAGGGCCAGCGGGTCGTTCGGGTCGGGCGGAGTGGAGGCGTCGCTCATCGTGGGCTCCTGGGTCGGCGAGGGATGAAGGTGGGGGAATTGTGCCGTGTGAAGATCCCGAGTGCGATGTCAACGCGGAAACCATGATCTGTTTTGTCGGTGTGGCGCGATACCTTCTTCTCCACCGGCACCGTCCCCCCTTCGCATGGAGTGAGCCATGACCGTCAAACCCGTGAAACCCCAGCTCAAGGTGGTCCTGGTCGACACCAACGCGAAGGTGGTGCACGAATGGCTGGCGGCGTTCGCCGACACCCCCGAGGTCGAGATCCACAAGGGGTCGATCCTCGACCAGCAGGTCGACGCCTGGGTCAGCCCGACCAACTCCCGCGGCCGGATGGACGGCGGCGTCGACGGGGTCATCAAACGGCACCTCGGGGCGGGCATCCAGCTCCGCGTCCAGCGGGCGATCCGCGACCGGTTCGAGGGGTCGCTGCCGGTGGGCAGCGCGGTGTGCGTGCCGTCCGGGGCGACCAACCCGAAGTTCCTGATCTCGACGCCGACGATGGTCCACTCGGTGCAGAACGTGAGCGAGACCCTCAACGTGGCCCTGGCCTGCGCGGCGGCGTTCCAGGCGATCCACATGCAGAACGCTCTGGAGCCGGGCGGCATCCGGTCGGTGGCGCTGGTCGGCATGGGCGCGGCCACGGGCAAGGTGCCGGCGCAGGTGTGCGCCAACCTGATGTGGACGGGCTACACCCTGTTCAACGACTACTCCTTCGAAGACTACGACGACCTGCGGACGACGATCGTCGACCAGCTCGACGACCTCGACAGCCGCCCTGAGCAGGAGCGCGTGCGCATCCAGCCGCCCACCGGCCGGTCCCGCGGCTGAGGGGTCACCGCCTCGGCCGGAAATAGTGCGTCACCACGTGCCGGGTGACCTGCTTGCCGATCTTCGCGCCCTGCACGTCGGCCGTGCGCGTGTGGATGCCGCCCCAGACCCGCGCGTTGACCACCTCGGCCAGCGCCTGCGAGAAGCCGTGGAAATACCTCCTCGTCCCCGAGGCAGGGCTGAACCCGCTGAACGACAGGTCGTCCCGGCCGAAGAAGTACGCCAGCGCCGACATGCTCGCCCCGGTGAAGCAGGTGTGGCCGGAGGTGTAGTCGGGGTGCGGCGGGGTGACGAGGAGCGGCATCCAGGCGGGGTCGGCCGTCGTCTTCGGGTTGCCGTCGGTGTCGGCCTGCTGGATCGCGGTGACCGGCCGCCAGAAGTGCCACGCCGCCTTCTCGTTGAAGCAGGCGGTGGTGGCGTCGGCCTCGGCCAGGTCGACCATCGCGAACATCCGCGCCGCCTGCAGCGCGTTCAGCCGCTGGGTGGTCGCGAGTTGCCGCTTGATCTCCCATTCGGCCAGGTGCCGGTCATGCCACCAGATCGCGGCCTGCGTCTGGTCGGCCGTCCTGGTCGTGCTGGCCGCCGAGCCGATCTCCTTGATCTCGTTGATGTCCCTGGCGTAACGGTCGCTGGTGAGCGAGGGCGGCCCGGACGTGCGGAACATGGAGGCGCTCGGGATGAGGAACGGTTTGAGGTGACCGACCCAGGCTCCGTCGGAGGCGAACGTCGGAGGGGTCGGGCGCCATTGACCGGGCCCGCTGCCGATGGTCCAGGTCTGATCGCCGAAGGCGCCGTCGTCGCGCCGGGCGGTGATCATCGCGGCGGCGGTCCTCGCGCCGACGGCGATTCCGCGCCGCTTGGCCTCACCGTCGGGGATCTCGGCCAGCGAGTCGTCGTACTGGGCCGTCAGCCTCGCCTGCTGATCGGGGAACAGCGAGCTCAGCACGCGGAAGGCCGCGGTCGCGACGGCCGCGCCGGTCGACTCGGTGCCTCTGGCGGCGGGTGCGATCAGGTACGGCTGGTACGGCGTGCCGGCGATCGCGTTCACCGCGTCGTAGACGGCCCCGTGCACCATCGCGAAGCTACGCGCTTGGACCTGCGGTTGCTGGCCGGCGACGTCCCAGATCGCCGTCTGCGCGTTCCTGTCCCAGACGACGACGGGATTGGCCGACGTGGACGAATCCGATGCGTACGCGACCGACGTGCCAGGTGTCCCGGCAATGCACAACCCCACGACGGCCGACCGTAGGAGGGCGGTTGCCCAGCCCGCGTTCCGAGGTCTCGGCATGCGAGCAACGTACTATGGCGGCCGCATGCCACCAAGAGAGGCGCCGGCAGCCCGAGCACCGCCTCGTGGGCCGCGCATCGCGCCACTGGCGTGAGGTCGTGGGCTCGCGCCTATGACATCGATGCCACCCGCTGCTGATCCTCCAGCAGGTCGACGACCGTGGCGATGTCGTTCGCGCTCACCGTTTGGTGAAGCCCCTTGTGGATCTCGGCGTCCTTGAGCCGGACGCCGCGCCTGGTCGCGTAGAGCACGCCTTCGTCACTGAAGAAGAACGACCAGTCCGGGTAGGCCGTACGGAGCGTGTCGACGTCGTAGCTCACAGTAGTCATGTCGTCACTCTAACGAGCTGGTCCCAGACCGGTCCAGGCCGCGACGCCATCCTGTCCGGAGACACCCGACTCCGCATGGGAACGATGCCACAACACTCCGGACGAGGCGATCAAGATCTTTCCCTGAATTCCCGTCCGAGAATCGCGATCTCCTCTCAAAAGCTCACTATATGCATTAATCTTGCGACCGTGAGTAACGGAGACGTTGCCGCTGCGGCCTTCCTCCGCCGCGCCATCACCCGCGTCCTGCACCGCATCGGCCGCCGGGGCGCGTCCCTGGCCTTCGTCGGCCTGCTGTGCCTCGTCATCGCCGCGTCCCTGGAGTTCGCGCCCGCCACCCAGCGGGCCGCCCCGGGATACACCACTCTCGCCGCCGTCGCCCCCTTAACCGTCTGGGCGGTGGTCTGGTGCGTCACGGGCGTCCTGTGCCTGGTGCAGATGTTCATGCGCTCAGACCGGATGGCCTTCGCCGCGGCCACGGCCCTGCTCCTGCTGTACGGCCTGGTCTACCTCGTGTCCACCTTCACCGGCGAGAATCCGCGCGGCTGGGTCGGCGGCGCGGTGTGGCTGGCGTTCGGCGGCTGGATCGCCCTGATCGCCACCTGGCCGGAGGCCGTCACCGTCGACCCCCTGCCGAGCGCCCAGCCCATGGGAACGACGGCCGTCGTGGTGGCCGACGCCGCCGGGATCATCCAGTCGTGGAACCCCCAGGCCGCCGCCCTGTTCGGCTGGAGCACCGAGGAGGCGGTCGGCCGCCCGCTGACCATGCTGATGCCCCAGCGCTTCCGCGACCAGCACTCCGCCGGGCTGGGCCGGGTACGCACCTCCAGCCGCTCCAAGCTGGCCGGCCGGATCATTCCGCTGGTCGGCCTGCGCCGCGACGGCAGCGAGTTCCCCATCGCACTGACGATCAACGCCTGGCACAGCGACGAAGGCATCGCCTACACCGGCGTGATCCGGCTCGTGGGAGGCAGTGATGTCGACCCTTACTGAGGTTCTCATCCAGATCGGCACCGGGGCCGTCCCACTCGCCGTGGCCTACCTCGCCTTCCGCTCCGCGACCGACGCGAACAAGAAGACGCAGCAGACCGCGCTGGTCCAGGCTGAGCGACAAGCCGAGATGGAACGTTCCAAAGTGGACGCCGAAGCCTTCCTCCGGGCCAAGACGATCTACGAGGACGCGCTGAGCCAGATGGAGAAGCAACTCAACCGGATGCAGGGCCAGGCGGCGCAGGTGGACGCCGATCTGGCCACCGAGCAGACCGCCTCCACGGCGATGCGCGACCAGATCAACCGGCTCCAGGCCCAGATCAGGGCCCTGGAACGGACGGTGGTCACGCTGCGGACCCAGCTCACCGCGGCGGGGCTGTCCCCCGCCCCCGCCTCGGAGACCACGGGCCCGTACCAGCTCCGGCACCCACCGCTGGAGTAGTGGACACCGGCGGCGCCCATCTGTCACTATTTCCGACATGATCGTGAGAAAGGACGACGCCACCCTCATCTGGTGAGCGTTCTCGTGCAGCGGGAAGCTGCCGACATCCGCGAACAGTGGCTGGGCCGGGCGTTGTCGACGCTGCCCACCGACCGTCCGGCCGCAGAGGCCGCCATCTCCGGGATCTACGGCCTGATCGGGCTGTCCCCACCCCGTTTCCACTGGGTCTCGTCTCCGCTCACGGCCCTGGCGACCGTACCGCCGGGGTCACGGGCCGCTCCGGAACGCGTGGCCGAGTGGCCGCTGCCGGCCCGCTTCGCCTCGCTCAAGACCGAGCTGTGCCGTCACCTGGACAGCCAGGTCAGGTGGGCGCAGCAGCCGCTCTACCAGCTCATCCACCAGATGGTGCTCTTCCCGCTCCAGCGGTCGGTCGGCAGTGCCCTGCTCCCGCCGCTGCGGCAGGCGCACTCCTCCGCCGACCGAAGTCTCCCCACCTGGTACAACGTCCAGTTCGTCTCCTGGATCGCCCGCTACGACGCCCTGCGCCGCGCCGCCGGCGTGGTCTTCGCGGCCGAGCAGCGGCGTCAGCTCGACCTGTGGGCGGCCGTGGCCGCGTCGTGCCACTGGTGGTGGCCCAGCGAGCACGTGTGCGTCGTCTCCGAGCGGCCCGTCGCCCTGCGCACCGAGGTGTGCGACGACAACGGCGAGGTACGGCTGCACCACCACGACGGCCCGGCGATCCGGTACGCCGACGGCTGGGACCTGCACGCCTGGCACGGCACCCAGGTGCCCTCCTGGGTGATCACCGACCCGTCCGTCGACCGCATCGCGAACGAGCCCAACGTCGAGGTCAGGCGCTGCGCGATCGAACGCCTCGGCTGGGCGGCCTACATCGAGCAGGCCGGGCTGCGGCTGGTCTCCTCCGCGCCGGACCCCGGCAATCCGGGCTTCGAGCTGCGGCTCTACGACATGCGCAGGAACACGAGAGTGCTCCTCGCGGTCAACGGCTCGGTCGAACGCGACGGACACCGCCGCCAGTACGGCCTCACCGTCCCGGGCCACCTCGACGACCCGATCGACGCCGCCGGCTGGACCTACGGGCTGTCCGCCGCGCAGTACTCCCTACTCCAACGCAGAACCTGAGGTGATTCCCATGACCGTTACCCTCGCTTCTCTCGCCAGACAGACCGGGCTCGCCGTGCTCGACCACCTCGAGCAGTCGATGCGGATCCCCGTCATCGACGGCCCGCAGGCCCAGGGCGACCTCATCGTCGTCCCGCTCTCCTTCGTCTCCGCCTCCGTCCAGGTCCGGGACCACGCCTCGTGGGAGCGCGTACCGCCCGAGGGGGTGGAGCTGCTGCGCGGCGCGGCCGGAGGCAACCCGCACGCGCTCGTCGCCGAACCGGGCACCTGCCGCTGGACCAGGCAAGTGTGGGACTCCGACGGCCTGGCCATCGGCGTCTTCGACGCCTCGTCCGTCGTCTACCTGCTGCACCCCGAACACGGGGGCTCGGGCTGCGCACCCGGCACGTACGTGGTCCGGCGCCAGCGCGAGCACGAGGGTCACCGCTCTCGCCTCGTGGCGGACTAGAAAGAGCGGCGGGTGATGCCGGGGTCGCGGCATCACCCGCTCCGGCCGTCAGAGGCCGTGCGCCTCGGCCAGCAGTTCGGCCGAGCGCAGCCACGCCTTCCTGTCGGTCGCGGAGAACGCCACGATCAGCTCGTCGGCCTGGGCGTGCCCGGCGAACCTGTCCACATACGCCTTCACCTCGCCCGGGTCCCCGACGGCCGAGTACCTGGCCATCTGCACGATCTGCTGCCCCGCCGGGGACTCGAGGATCATGTCGGCCTCCTCCTGCGTGAACGTGCGCCCCCGCCCGAGGAACCTGCTCACCCGCAGCCGCTTCGAGGCCAGGAACTGCTCCTCGGCCTCCTCCGTCGTCTCGGCCGCGATCACGTTGAGCGCGGCGATGACGTAGGGCTCGCCGAGCTGCGCCGACGGCTTGAACTCGCGCCGGTAGACCGCCACGGCCTCCTCCAGCGCGGTGGGCGCGAAGTGGGAGGCGAACGCGTACGGGAGCCCGAGCATGGCGGCGAGCTGCGCGCCGAACAGGGAGGACCCGAGGATGTACAGCGGCACGTTCGTGCCCTTGCCCGGCGTGGCGTCCACACCCGGGATGCGCGACTCGCCGGCCAGGTATCCCTGCAGCTCCAGCACGTCCTGCGGGAACGCGTCCGCGGACGCCGGGTTGCGGCGCAGGGCCCGCATCGTCTGCTGGTCACTGCCGGGCGCGCGGCCGAGGCCGAGGTCGATGCGCCCCGGGTGGAGGGTCTCCAGCGTGCCGAACTGCTCGGCGATGGTCAGCGGGGCGTGGTTGGGCAGCATGACCCCGCCCGCCCCGAGCCGGATCGTCCGGGTGTGGGCGGCCACGTGGGCGATCAGGACGCTGGTCGCCGAGGAGGCGATGCTCGGCATGTTGTGGTGCTCGGCGTACCAGACCCGCCGGTATCCCAGCTCCTCGGCGCGCTGCGCCAGGGCGACGCTGGCGGCGAAGCTGTCGGCCGCCGTCTCGCCCTCGCCGATGTGCGCCAGATCAAGGATGGACAGCGGCAGAGCCATGAGTACGCGCCTTTCGCGAAGGGTGTGACCTGGCTCTGTGCAACAGTCGCGAATGCGCCGTTATTTCCTGGCAGAGCCCCCGCCGAGGCTCTGCCAGGGGCTCAGGAGGCGGTACAGGTGAGCGCGGACGGGGCGCCGTTCTGGCCGCTGTGGTTGACGAGGAAGCCGAACGCGGCCGTCGCGCCCGCGGCGACGTTGCCGTTCCAGCCGACGTTCGTGACGGAGACGGCGCCGCTGTTGCCGGTCAGGGTGCCGTTCCAGAGCTGCGCGATCGTCTGCCCGCCCGGCAACGTCCAGCCGACCCTCCAGCCGCCGATCGAGGACGAGCCGGTGTTCCTCACCGTGATCTCACCCTGGAACCCGCCCTGCCACTCACTGGTGACCTTGTACGCGGCGGTGCATCCGGAGGGGCCGGCGGTGGGGGTGACAGTGGGGGTGACCGTAGGGGTCACCGTGGGCGTGACGGTCGGCTGGGGCGCCGCGACGGCCAGGTCGTACGCCCGCTGCGGCACGAACTGGCCCGCTCCCGCGATGCAGCCGTCCGCCTCGCCCGGCGGCTTGACCCAGAGGAAGGCGTCGATGGCCGAGTCACCCGTGTTCGTGGTGCTCCAGGTGCCTGTGGCGCGGCCCGCGGGGTCGCACCACTCGCTCCCGGCCGGCCCGTTGCCGTTGCGGCTGGTGTCGATGACCGCCTTCAGCCTGGACACGCCGGTCGCGGCGATGATGCTCTTCGCGTACGACACCAGCCCCGGCGTCGAGCGGTAGTTGGAGGTGTTGACCGCGATGCCGTCGGCGCTGTTGGCCACGTCCGAGCCGGTCAGCCGCGAGGCCGCCTCCGAAGCGGACAGCCAGGCGTCGTGCCCGATGTCGAAATAGACCTTGACCTGCGACGAGGTCGCCCTGAACCGCTTGCCCGCGTAGGCCATGGACGCCCTGACCTCGGCCTGCTCAGCGGAGTTCATGCAGTTCGACATGATCGCCAGCGCGTCGGGCTCCAGGACGATCGAGGCCGGCCGCCCGCCGAGACCGGCGGCGATCTGGTCGATCCAGGCGCGGTAGGCCGTGTGGTCGGGCGCCCCTCCGGCGCTCGCGCCGCCGCAGTCGCGGTTGGGCATGGCGTACACGGCCATGATCGGGATCTTGCCGGCCGTGGCGGCGGCGCCGACGTACGCGTCGACCTGACTCCGTACGGTCGAGGGGTTGTACGTCGCGAACCACCGCCCCTGCGGCACGGCGGCGACCCGGTCCCTGATGACCGCGGTACGGCTGTCGTTCGGGTTGGCGGCCACCCACTTGGCGGCGTTGGTCTGCGGATCCACGTAGAAAGCGGAGTCGGCGGCCTGGGCGGTGGACGAGGACAGGACGACCGCCCCTGCCGCGGCCGTGGCGGCCGCCGCGAGGAGCACCGCCAACAGGGGCCTTCTGCGATCCATGTGATTAGCTCCATCCGTCATGTGGGAGCGCTCCCACCAGCACTCCGGATGGTAGGGAGGCATTGCCACCGCCTCAAAGACATCGGGTCGATCTCCAAGGCGTCACCGCAGGCCAGGACCGCCATCGGCGGTGAAAGTTTCACTCGGCCAGGCAGGCCTCGAAGACGGCGGTCAGCCGGTCGATGTCGGCGGGAGTGGGCGTCTCGGGGCCGATCCGGCGGCGCATGGCGCCGATGCCGAGGAAGACCGAGGTGGCCATGCGGGCCCGCGCGTGCGCGTCGGGACCGGCCAGCTCGGCCTCCAGCGGTTGCAGCACCGCCGTGAGCAGGCGCTCGCGGGCCACCGCCTGCACCTCGGGATGGCGGGCGGAGCGCTCCAGCGTGCGCAGGATCGGGCTCTCCGGCGGATGCTCCATGCGCTCGGCCGCGTATTCGGCCAGCCGGCGCGGCAGGGTCGCGGGGTCGCCCTCGAACAGGGCGCTGAAGGTCGGCTCGCCTTGCAGGACCGCGCCGAACAGACCGGCCTTGGAGCCGAAATAGCGGCCGACCAGGGCGATGTTGGCCTCCGCCGCGGCGGCGATCATGCGCACGGTCACCTGCTCGTAGCCCTGTTCGCCGAACAGCTCGCGGGCGGCGCGCAGGATCCGCTCCCGGGTGGCCTCTCGGTCGCGCGGCCTGGCCTCAGTCACCTGGGGACTCATGCCCGCACTCTACTGAAAGAACCCCCGCTTGCCGCGCGGCTAGTAAACATGCGTATACTCAATTCGGATAAAACTGCAAGAAGGGGATGTGGTGTCTTGGTAGCCCAGGCTCAGGCCGAATCCCCCGCGAAGCAGCACTACTCCCACCGCGAAATCCTCGAGGTCATGTCCGGGCTCATGCTCGCGATGCTCACGTCGATGATCTCGACCTCCGTGGTGGGCACCGCGCTGCCGACGATCGTGGGAGAACTCGGCGGTCAGGATCAGTACTCATGGGTCGCGAGCGCGACCATGCTGACGATGACGGTGTCCACACCGTTGTGGGGCAAGCTGTCCGACCTGTTCGGACGCAAGCTGCTCTTCCAGACCGCTCTGGGGCTGTTCGTCGCGGCGTCGCTGGTGGCGGGGCTCTCCCAGGACATCGGACAGCTCATCGCGGCGCGTGCCGTACAGGGCCTGGGTGTGGGTGGTCTGTCGGCGCTCGCGCAGGTGATCCTGGGGGACATCGTCTCGCCGCGTGAGCGTGGCCGTTACTCGGGTTACATGGGGGCCGTATTCGGGATCTCCACGGTGGCGGGGCCGCTGCTGGGCGGGTTCATCGTGGACGCCGACTGGCTGGGCTGGCGCTGGTGCTTCTACGTGGTCGTGCCGTTCGCGCTGGTGTCCTTCATCGTGATCCAGAAGGTGCTGAAACTGCCGAGGATCCGGCGGAGCACCTCGATCGACATCTGGGGCGCCACCACGATCACGGCCAGCGCGAGCTCGCTCATGCTGCTGCTGACGCTCGGGGGCAACGAGTTCGAGTGGAACTCCGTCTGGACGTACCTGCTGGGCGCGCTCAGCCTGCTCATGCTGGCCCTGGCGGTGCTGTCGGAGCGGACCGCGCGCAACCCGATCCTGCCGCCGCGCCTGTTCCGCAACCGTACGTTCGTGCTCACCAGCATCGCCTCACTGTTCGTCGGCATGGCGATGTTCGGCGCGATGATCTACCTGCCGCAGTACCTGCAGATCGTCAAGGGGCTCAGCCCGACCAACTCGGGGCTGATGACGCTGCCCATGGTGGTGGCGCTGTTCCTGGCCGGTGTGATCTCCGGCAAGATCGTCACCAACACCGGCAAGTGGAAGATCTTCCCGGTCGCGGGCCTGCTGATCGTGGCGATCGGGCTGCTCCTGCTGTCACGGTTGCACGTGGACTCCAGCGAGTGGCTCATCGGGTTCGACGTGGCGGTGCTGGGCGTCGGGCTCGGCCTGTCGATGCAGATGCTCATCCTGGCCGCGCAGAACGGCTCCGAGCCGCACGACATGGCGTCCACGACGTCGGGCGTGTCCTTCTTCCGCTCTCTGGGCGGCGCCGTCGGCGTGGCCGCGTTCGGCGCGATCCTGACGAACCGGCTCATGAGCGAGCTGATCGAGCAGGCCACGGCCGCGGGCATCAAGCTGCCCGGCGGCGGCGACTTCAAGCTCGGCAGCCCCGGCGCCATCCAGCAGCTTCCCGAGCCGATCAAGAACATCGTGCTGGAGTCGTTCACGCGGGGCCTGGAGACGGTGTTCATGGTGGGCGTGCCCATCGCGCTCCTGGGCTTCTTGGCCACGCTCTTCCTCAAGGAGTTGCCGCTGCGCGGCTCGACCGGGCCCGCCACCCCCGAGCCCAAACCCCTCAGCAAGGACGACCTGGTCCTGGCCGGGCTGCTGCTGGAGCTCATCGCCCAGCGCGTCGAACGGGTCAACGGCCGGCCCTCCGCCCTGCTCACCGCGGTGGCCAAGATGGCGCCGCCGGACGGCCGCTCCGAGCGCGAGCGGGCCAGGGCGGTCGCGCAGGACATCCTGCGGCCCACCTCACGCGCCCTGATCGCACAGGCGGCGCCGCCCCAGAAAGACCTCGTCACAGGAGGAATCTCACAATGATTCGCAAGTTCGTGGGCGCCGTCGCGGCAGCCCTGGCGGTCCTCGCCGGGTTGTGGCTGATGATCGCCCCCTTCGCCCTCGGCACCCAGCCGGAGAGCGCCGACTGGACGAACGCCACCCAGTCCGAGTTCTTCACCGGCCTCGGCGTGGCCGTGGTGGGGCTCGCGGGTGCGATCTCCTTCGCACTGGCCATCCACGAGGAGCTGGTCGTACGCGGCCTGGTGGTCCCGAAGCCGCGCCGGGCCGAGCCGGAGCCCGAGCCCGTGCCGGCCCCCGCCGCTCCGCAGGCGTCCTCCGCCGAGCTGGCCACCCTGCTGGCCCCGCTCGTCGAGGCGCTGCGCGAGGACCTGAACACCGGGGAGCACCGCCGCAACGGCAAGCCCACCCTGGTCGGACTGGAGGAGACCCGATGAGGGCCAAGCTGGGCGTCTCCGCCCTGGTTCTGCTGTTCCTCGGCGGCCTTTGGCTGGTCGCGGCGCCGTTCGCCGTCGGCTACCAGCCCCGCGGCGCGGCCTACGTGGATGCGACGGTCAACGACCTGTGGCTCGGTGGCTCGATCGCCGGGGTCTCGTTCGTGGCCCTCGTGGTCTACGCGGCCGACGCCCTGCGCGACCTGGCCCGCCGCGGCAAGCACGCCGACGCCTGACACGCGGGACATGCCGTGTTCGGCAGTGGCACAGACCCACACTGGGAGCCGCTGGCAGGCAGGCTCCCCGCCGGGCGGTTCGAGATCGGCAAGGACGGCGCCGGCCTGCTCGTGGTGGGCTTCGACGGGACGGACCCGAGTCGCAACGCGCTCGCGTACGCGGCCGGGCTCGCCCGCCGGGACAACGCCGCGCTGCTCATCGCCTTCGTGGAGTCGCTCAACACCACCCCCCTGTGGTTCTTCGCCGGATCGCCGATCATCCCTGACTCGGCGGACGACCTGACGGAGGACCTGCGGGACGAGTTGCGGGGCGCCGGGGTTCCGTGGCAGTTCGTCAGCGTGCGCGGTGACACGGCACGGGAGCTCGAGACGCTGGCCAGCGCGTACATGGCGGATGCCATCGTGGTGGGCCGCTCGCGTTCCTCGTGGCGGCGCTCGGTGGCGGCGGGGCTGGCCAAACGGGCTCGCCGTACGGTGTTGATAGTCCCGTGACCTGGCTGGACGTCGCATATGGTGGCCAGATGAGACGTGCTGCCGCCATGGTCTTCGTGGGGCTCGCGTGCGTTTCGTGCGGCGCGGGAGAGCCGGTCGCCTCGCCTCAGCCCGCGCCCGCGACGTCCGCGCCCACGCACAAGACGCCGGAATCACCCACATCTGTCCCCGCCACGGCGGAGCCGAGCACGACGCCGCCGCCGGCGTTCGCCGCCAAGGTCACGAAGGTGTCCCGCGACCGGCTCCCCTACTCGTGGCGCCCCGGCTGCCCCGTCCACTACCAGGACCTGAGGCTGATCACGCTGACGTTCTGGGGGTTCGACGGCAAACCGCACACGGACGGCCAACTGGTCGTGCGCAAGACGGTCACCGACGACATCGTGACGGTCATGGAGAAGCTGTACGAATGGCGCTGGCCCATCAAGCAGATGAAGCTGGTGGACGCGTACAAGGGTGACGACTTCGACTCGATCGACGTCGACAACACCTCGGCCTTCAACTGCCGCCCAGCGACCGGGTCAAGCAATTGGTCAAACCATGCGTATGGGCAAGCAATAGACATCAACCCCCGCGAGAACCCATATGTCACCGCAAGTGGCAGCACCGCGCACCAAAACGCCAAAAAGTTCACCAAACGCCCGCTAAAGGGTAAGGGCGTCATCAATCCCGGCGACAGGGTCGTCAAGGCCTTCGCGCAGGTCGGCTGGGAGTGGGGCGGTTACTGGTCCGGCACCAAGGACTTCCAGCATTTCTCTAAAGGCGGCGGGTGAGAGCTGCGGAAACACTCAGTCGATCAGCCCCTGGGCCGCCTGTGGGCCGCCAGCCGCAGAATCGGGCCGCCGCAGCGCGGCATCGATCGCCTTCCGCATCCGCTGCTCCGACTTCGGCATCAGGTGCGCGTACGTCCGCAGCAGCAGCGCCCCGCCGTCGGCGTGCCCGAGCCACTCGGACACCGCCTTCGGGCTCTCCCCGTCCGTCAGCAGCACGCTGGCGAAGTAGTGGCGGAGCATGTGCACGCCATGCTCCCGGTAGCGGTTACCGCGCTTCTCGCCGGCCGCGAGCTTCGGCACGATGCCGACCCTGGTGAGGCGAGCGTTCCACACCTCCCGGAAGCTGACCGGGTGGACGGGCGCGCCCAGGTTGTTGGTGAGGAAGAGCCGCACCGTGACCGGGTCGCCGTCAACATCGCCCCACGGCAGCGTCACCTCGACCGGAGGGAACAGCCGCATGTGCTCGGAGAGACCGACCTTGACCCCTTCGGGCAGCGGCACCTCGCGCGTCTTCTCACGCTTGGGCAGAGCAAAGATGAGCGTCCCGTTCAAGAGCTTGAGCTGCCGGTTGACCGCGACGGCGCCGCGCAGCCAGTCGACGTCATCTGGGCTGAACCCGAAGATCTCACCCTGCCGCAGCCCGAGCCCGGCACCGGCATCCACGACCGCCTGATACCGGTCCGGTAGGTCGTCCGCCATGTCCAACACCTGATCGGCCGTCCAGACGACCAGCTTCTTCCGCACGACCTTGGGCAGCGTCACCACGGGAGATCTGAGCGGGTTCTTGACGATCAGCTCGTCTTCGAGCGCGGTCGAGAACACCAGGCCAACGTGGGCCATGATGACCTCGATGTACGAGGGGGCGAGCTTGGCGGCCTCCAGGCGTTTCACGAGCTGCTGGATCGCGCTCGGCCGCCGCGATAGCCAGCCGATCTCTTTGCCGCCGATGACGGGGTACACGTGCTTGGCCAGCCGCTCGCGCATCTTCCGCCGCGACCCCGGGTCGAGCGTGCGGTTCTCGATGACGTCCTCAGCCTGTTGACGGAAGGTGACCTCGCCGGCCTTGGGGTCGATGTACGTGCCGCGCAGCAGGTCGGCTTCGACCTCCTTCTTGCGGTTGTCGGCGTCGACCTTCTTGCCGAAGCTCTCGTTCTTCTCGCGGCCGTCCGGGCCGTCGTAGCGGAGCCGCCAGCGCGAGCCCTTGCCGTACCGGACGGGGTCGCGCTCGAGCACCGGCTTGCCCTTGCTGTCGAACAGCACGTTGCCGTTCTCGTCGCGTGCCTTGCGCATCCACCGGTCTTCGACGTGCGCCATCAGGCCCTCCTCGGGCTGTGTCCTGAAGGGATGGCGGCCGGAGAGACACACGGCCGCAGGAGCCTTGTGGGCTCTTGGCGCTATGGAGAGGGGCGGGAGTCAGCTCGACGCGCTATCGGCGAGCTGACGCAAGCCTCATCCTCGGGCTATCGGTCGGCGCGGCCTTGCCGGTAGCCGATCCTGTATTCGATGCCACGCCGATGCAGGAGCCACGCGGTAGTGACGGCGAGGGCCGCCCCGAGCGCGAAGAGCTGTACGGCGATCATGTGGCTGAGTTGGAGCATTCCATGCCACTGGGGATAACCCGCCACGTAGCCGAGGTTGGCGATCCACAGTAGTGCTGTGGCGATGGGGAGAATGCGCATAGAGCCCCCCTTGAGCAGTGGTTTTCCGACGGTACGAATTTAAACGACCGCTGGTAGACGCCCATAAAAGCACTCAAGTTCGCTACAACCAAGCAGGATCATGGCAAAGAAACTGACTGCACATATTCGATTACTCAGAGTAATTATGGAGGTGTATCTTTATATATCGAATCCCATTGATCAGGAATTATCGGACTCTTCTATTTCAATCCGGACAAGCTCGGCGAAACGCCTCTCTGCTTCCGCCCCCTCCGCCGCCACCTGCTCCTGCAGCCGCCGGAAGCGCTCACGCTCCGCATTCCTCATCTGCTCCAAAATCGCCCGCCGGCGCGGCGACAACTTCGCAAGCAGCGCCTCAGTCTCCTCGTCCACCCCAAGGCCGGACTCGACAACCGGCTCCGGCGCCACTTCCCTGGTGATCACACCGGCCAGTTCGAGAGCTTCGTCCTGGTCGATGTTGAGCACCTCGGCGAGGGCGAGCACGGTGTCCGCCTGAGGCTTCGCCGTTTTCATCCGATAGAGGGTCGTGCGGTCGATGCCCGACTCCCCCTGGAGCTGGCTCTGCGTCAAGCCGAGTCGCTTCCGTTCGCGCTCGACGCGCTCCCAGAACGCGTAGGCGGGGCCCTTGTGCTCCGGCCGGGCCGACTTGCGAGGACTCATGATGCAAGTTGTAGCACGGTCTCCGGCTCTCGGCCCTACCTGCAGCCTGGCACTCCTTTTTGTACGCGACCCGAATGTTGCACGTTGCAGAATCGATGTTGCATGTTGTAGCGTCAACGCATCGGTTGCAACAACGCGCTACATAGGGAAGGTGACATGCATCACACCCCCACGGCCCGACCGGAACGGGTGCCGGACGGCTACACCACCATCCGCGGCGCCTGCCGCCTCCTGCGCCGCAGCAGGTGGACCATCTACCGGCTCATCACCGACGGCTCGCTCGCCAGCAAGAAGGAAGGCGACGCCCCCAACGGCCGCGTCTACATCCTGATCAGCTCCATCGACGCCTACCTCGAAACCAACCGCGTCCAGCCGGCCGAGCCGGCCGGAGCCGACGCGTGACCCGCCCCACCCGCCGCATCCCGAACGACCGCCGCGCCCTCAACGACCGGCGCGACGACCAGCTCCTCCTCCTCGAGGAGGTCTGCGAACTGACCCGCCGCGAACCGGCGACCGAACGGTGGCTGCGCCACCAGAAGAGGGCGCCCTACCTGTGGCGGTCCGGCCGGCGACTCGTCGCCTGGCGATCCGACGTGATCGCCCACCTGGCAGCGGAGCAGGAAGCCGACCAGCAGAAGAGCGCTTAGCCCGAACACAGCGCGAGGCCCAGCCGTGTCCCCGGCCAGGCCCCGCTCCGATCGCAACCTCACTCACGAAAGGCATTGATCGTGTCAACGATTCTCGCAAACCAGCAGGCAACCAGCGACCTGCGCGACCGCCTCAACCGGCTCACCTCCGCCACTGCGGCCCTCACCCCTGGCGCCCACCGACTGCTCATCAACTCGCTCAACACGCTCGGCGACATCGCGGACCAGGTCGACGGCATCGACATCGGCGACTGGACCCACGTCCACATGCGCGCCATGTGCGCCTTGGAGAACATGGAGGCCAACCGGCTCGCCGGACTGCCATACGAGGCGTGGGGCAACCAGCTCAAGCACGAGCTCGCCATCCTCGCTGGACTCATCCGCAGGGCGCTCAGCTACGACGAAGCTCGACCGACCAACGTGAGCCAGACCCCCGAGCCGTGCGCCGCCGACCAGGTCATCGAGACACTCGCCGTCTACGCCGACCAGCACGGCTGCGACACCGGCGGCGGCCACCAGAACACCATGCTCCTCGCCGCCATCCTCCGCCGCCTCTTCGACCTCACCCCGCACCACGCCATCCATCTCGCCCAGCACGCCCCCTACGACGAGCGCGTCAGGGCCGCCAGCCAGGCGAAGACCGAACTTCTCGACCGCATCCGCCGCGACCGCCTCACCGCGCAGAGCTCCGCGTGGACGCCGCAGCCCGGCGACGCCGTCACCTGGGACGGCCGGAACGGCGTGTGGACCGTTGTCGAGTGGGAGGACGACGACACGGTGTGGCTGCGCATCGACCACGGCAGCGCGCCCGACGGCACGTTCCTGGACCACCTCGCCAGCGAGCACGTCAGCGGATGCCTCGTCTCGGTCGCCGAGCTGCGCCCCGCCACCACTGCGGCGGAGGTGACGGTCTGATGTCCACCGCCACCCTCACCGCGCCCACCGTCCACACTGAGCCCGCCGTCCCGGCCGGAGTCGTGGACGGGATCCTCCTCAAGATGGCCCGCCTCGTCCGCGGCCCGTACAACGCGAGCCTGGCGGAGGCGCTGCACCTCGCCACCCGCAACCAGGCCACCGCCCGGCAGGCGATGCGGCAGCTCGCCGACACGCTCCGCCTGCAGCCGCGCGACCTGCCCTTGTGGGGCGCCGCCCGGACGCGCGACGAGATCGTGGCCATGCTCCTCCTCGCCGCGGGGGTGACCCGATGAGCCGCCTCGATGTCGACATCGCCATCTACGGCCCCCGCACACAGGACCTGTTCCTGCACCTTCACGAGCAGTCGGGCCTCATAGCCCTTCGGCTGTCGGATGGCGCCGGCATCCGCTTCGTACTCGGCACCCAGATGTCCGACCGGGAGGCGGAGGCGCAGGCGATGGACCGGCTCGCCGAGCTCGCCACCCAGGCCGCCGGCCTGCTCCGCAACGGCGGTGCCTGATGGCCCAAGAAATGATCTCGGCCGAAGTGTTCAAGGCGCTGACGGACCTCTACCTCTCGCATCCCACGAACTGCCCGTGCTCGTCCTGCACGTCGATGGACGCGCTACTCGACGAGATGTGCAACGACAGCGGTTGCCGCAAGCGGCGCCTGCCCGGCCACTTTGGCTGCGACGCCCACACCACCTCCGCGCCGAAGGAGCGATGATGCCGCTGATCTGCTACGTCCCCAAGACGTTCCGGCGCTCCAGCCTCGACATCATCGAGCGCGCCAACACCATCTGCGCCGACTACACAGCGCAGGGCTTCGACCTCACCCTGAGGCAGCTCTACTACCAGTTCGTCTCGCGCGACTGGATCGCCAACAAGCAGACCGAATACGACCGGCTCGGCTCCATCATCAACGACGCCCGACTCGCCGGCCTGCTCGACTGGAACTACATCGTCGACCGCACCCGCAACCTACGCTCGCTCGCCCACTGGGACAGCCCCGAGTCGATCGTCGACGCCGTCGCCAACCAGTACCGCACCGAACGGTGGGCCCATCAGCCCACCCGCGTCGAGGTGTGGATCGAGAAGGACGCCCTCGTCGGCGTGATCGCCGGAGTGTGTGAACGGTACGACGTCGACTACTTCTCCTGCCGCGGCTACACCTCGCAGTCCGAGATGTGGGGAGCCGCCCGGCGGCTGAGCAGGTACGAGGCTCGCGGCCAGGACACGGTCATCATCCACCTCGGCGACCACGACCCCTCCGGCGTGGACATGTCGCGCGACATCGCCGACCGGCTCGCCTTGTTCGACGCGAGCACCAACGTCGTGCGCATCGCGCTGAACATGAACCAGGTCGAGCAGTACAGCCCGCCGCCCAACCCGGCCAAGCTGACCGACTCCCGAGCGTCCGGCTATATCGCCGAGCACGGCACGTCGAGCTGGGAGCTCGACGCCCTCGACCCGACCACGCTGGCCCGGCTCATCGAAGAGGAGATCTGGGCCTGGCGTGACGCGGACCAGTGGGAGCGTGACACGGCGGTCATGGAGCGCGAGCGTGCGCTGCTGACTGCGGTTTCTGAGCGCTGGGTCGAGGTCTCGGAGTTCGTGGATGGTGGCCGATGACCGGCACCGTGCCTGCTCTCGACCTGCCGCAGATCGCCGTGGCGTGCCCCACCTGCCAGGCCCAGCCTGGCGATCCGTGCACCAGCCACGGGGGTACCCGCACCCGGCGTCACGACACCCACCAGACGCGCACCGCAGCCTGGGCCGAAGTCGCCCAGGCGGTGACCGAAAGCCTCGATGAGCTCTTCCGGGGCGCTGACACTCAGCCCGCACGAAAGGCCAGCTCATGACGCCCGACATCGTCCTCTCCGTGGCCGGCCTCCTCGTCGCGTTCATCGCCGGGGCCGCCTTCGACCGGGCCACCACCACCGGCCGACAGCGGGCAGCCCTGCGGCAGCTCGCCGACGCAGCCGCCACCCCCGGCAACCGTGATCTGGCGGAGGCGCTCGCCCGCGCGGAGGACGTGCTCGGGAGGCGGCGGTGAGGGCCGACCACATCGTCACCGGCGCCGTCGTCCTGGCCGCCGCCGTAGTTCTGGTGGTTTACGGCGTCCAACACCGGCGCCAGCAGCGCATGCTGCGGGCGCCTGAGCTGGGATGGCTGGCCTGCCCGACGCGGATGCCTGCCGGGCATCCCGAGCGCTCCTACCCGAACGCGGGAGTGCCCGACGCAGCCATGGCGGCGCTCGCCGACAGGCTATGGCCCGGCGGATGGCATGCCTCGCTGCTCTGCCCGCACCCGGAGCTGACCGGCCACCTGACGCGCCAGGAGGCCGCTCTGGCCGCCGACGGCTCCCGGCGGGCCACCATCGCCCGCTGCATCTGTGGAACGTTCCACGTCCGCTACAGAGCCCCGCGAGGAGCCCGCCGATGAGCGAGCACGATGCGCCCACAGCCGAAGCGCTCGCCGAGTTCATCCGCCAGGCGTTCGGCGACTTCGACGACGCCTTCAACTGGCAGACCAGCGCCGAGATCACCGGCCCGACCCTCCTCGTGACGGTGACACCGCACGACGAGGACTACCGCCCGGCCGGTCCACCGCGCCGCTTCCACGTGACCGTCGCCGCAGCCCCGCCCACGCCGAGCGTGGGCGGCGGCCCCGACATCGGCCCCGACATCGGCCCCGACATCGGCCCCGACGCCGACCGCGCCTACTACCTCGACGAAAGGAACGACACGTGAACCAGCCACGCCGCAACGCGTGGACCACCTTCGGCCAGCCGATCGCCCTCCTGGCTGCCATGGTCGCCGCGGCGCTCCTCGTCACGGTCCTCATCACCCTGTCCCACCCGACCGGGCCGGCCGTCCTGCCGACGCCTCGCCCGAACACGGCCCCGGCCGCACCGCAGGAGGCGCGATGACCACCACCCCGACCACCGTCGCCGACGAACTCCGCACCGCCGCCGCAAAGCTGCGGGAGACGGCCAGGGGCGCGTCGCGCGGACCCTGGCTCGTCGGAGACTGCGAGCTGTACCCGCGCTGGATGCTCAGCGAGGGCGAGCGGGACGAGCGTGGCTACAACGCCGACGTCGCCCGCATCTGCGAAGACGAGGCCGATACCTTCACGGTCACGGACGCCAACTGGCAGTGGATGGGCTTCGCCCACCCCGGCCTGGCGGAGCCCCTCGCCGCATGGCTGGAGGAGATCGCCCGCCAGTACGACGCCCCGCCCTGCGACGACCCGACCGGCGTCTGCAGCGGCTGCGAGCGTCGCGAGGACTTCAACGATGCGCTGACTGTGGCCCAGGTCATCAACCGGACCAGCACATGACCGCCCTGACCACCGCCGCCCCCATCACGGGGGCGGCGGGCCCGCTCCGCGTCATCGGCCTCGACCTGTCGCTCACCAGCACAGGCGTCGCCTTCAGCGACGGCTCGACGTGCTGCATCAAGACCAAGACCGCCGACGGCGACCACCGGCTCACCGTCATCCGGAGCACGGTGGCTCTCGCGGTCGGCGGCCCAGAGCTGATGGGCAGCCCGACCGCGCCGCCGCCCACGCTGGTTCTCATCGAGGACCTGCCGACGCATGCGAAGTCGGCCGGCATCACCGGCATGGTTCACGGCGTCGTCCGCCAACTGCTCAACGAAGCGGGCATCCCGTACGCCCGAGTGGTCCCGTCGACGTTGAAGAAGTACGCCACGGGGTCGGGCGGCGCCGACAAGACCGCCATGGCCCTCGCAGCCTTCAAGCGCGCCGGCCGCGAGTTCGCCGACGACAAGGGTGGCGACCAGTGCGACGCCTGGTGGCTACGCGCCATGGGCCTCGACATGCTTGGTCACCCGGTCGTCAGACTGCCTGCGGCGCAACGTGAGTCACTCACCAAGGTGGCCTGGCCTGCGGTGGCGGCCGGATGAGCCAGAAGCGCCGCCGCATCACCTGCATCTGCTGCCAACAGCCGGGCATCCACCGCGGCCGTCAACTGATCGAACCCTGCTACGACCGGGCCTGGGCGCACCGCACGCTCGACCGGTTCCCGCTCCAGCCGCACGCTACGCCGTGGCTGCCGACCGGCCCGCATGGCCGCAAGATGCTGGCCCGCTACACGGAGCTCGTCGCCGAGCGCGCCAGCCGGAAGCGGATCCTCTGGGAGCTCGGTCTTGAGACAGAGCGGTCGATTCAGCGGTACGAGGCCGCCCGCCGCCACCTCGCTTCGCAGGAGGCCAGCGCATGACCACCAGCATCGCCGGCTGGGTCCGGCCCTGGTATCCGGCTGGTCTCGAAGCCCACCTTTTCGCCGACTGCGACGAGCTGCTGCACAAGGTGCCGGAGCCGGTCGAAGGGTCGGGCTGGCTCGACCCGCGCGCCGACGTTCATCCCTTCTACACGTGCGCGGACTGTCTGCACCGCCACGACCCGACCCTCGCCATCCGACTCGACGGCTGACGCCAAGGAGCGCTCGATGCAGATCACCATCAACGCCAAAGCTCTCGCCGACGCCGTCGGCTGGACCGCAGCCGCTCTCGCCAACCGGTACGTCGCGCCCGTACTCGGCGGCATCCTCATCGAGACCAGCGCGGACATGGCCACCCTGTCCGCGTTCGACTACGACACCTCCCGCCGGATCACCATCCCCGCCGACGTCACCGCCCCCGACCGGGCGCTCCTCCCCGGCCGAGTCCTCGCCGAGATCGCTAAAGCCCTCCCGAAGGACGAAGACCTCGACATCACGATCGACAGCAAGGAAGCCGTCATCCGATGCGGCCGCTCGGAGTTCGCGCTCCCCCTCATGCCCGTCGAGGACTTCCCGACCCTCCCAGCCGCACCGGACCCGGTCGGCAGTGTGGACGCCACCGAACTCGCGGCGGCGGTCGCTCACACCGCAACAGCCGTCGGCCGCGACCCCAAGCTCCCGATGCTGACCGGCATCTGCGTCGACATCGGGGACGGCTGCATCGACATGGGCGCCACCGACCGCTACCGCATGACCTGGCGCTCCCTCGCGTGGGAACCCACCCTCGACGGGACTGTCCCGGCCAGGACACTCATCCCGGCCGACATCCTGACCAGTGCTCTCCGCGGTCTCCCGGCCGGCCCCGTCATCGTCGGCCTGTCCAGCCGGCTCGCCTCGCTCACCAGCGCGGGCCGCACCGTCACCATCGGCCTGCTCGACCCGGAGTTCATCGACTACAAGGCCCGGATCGGAGAAACCAAGTCGGACCGGACCGCGGAGGTCGACGCCGCCGAGCTGGCCCAGGTGGTGAAGCGCGTCGCGCTGCTGGCCGAGCGCATGACGCCGGTCCGGCTGTCGTGGACCGACAAGGGCGTCCTCGTCGAGGCCGGCAGCGCTGACGTGGGCCGCGCGGCCGAGCTGGTCGACTGCAAGCTCAACGGCGACGGCCTGAGCACCGCGTTCAACCCGGCGTTCCTCATCGACGGCCTGAACGCGGTCGGCGGCACCGCCACCTTCCACATGCTGGCCTCTGCCAAGCCGGTCCTGCTCACCGGCACCGGAGACCCGGAGCTTCGCTACCTGGTCGTCCCGATCCGGCTCTCCGCATGACGACCGCCCCGCACCGCCATCTCAAGGGAGGACACATGGCCCTGCTCGCCTGGTTCCGCAGCAAGCAGACCCTCATCAACACGCTCGAAGACACGCTCAACGCCAACCGGCAACTCCAGGACGGGCTCGCCGAGACGGACGCCGAGAACACGGACCTGTACAAGAAGCTCCTCGAGGCGGAGGCCGCCGGCGAGACCGCGCTGAACCGCCTTCAGATCCGCGTCACCGGGCTCGAGCTGCAGCTGATGGAGGCCGCCGACCGGGCTGCCGATCTGGCGCGGCAGCGTGACGAAGCCCAGGAGAAGGTCGAGACGCTGGAACGGCTGTCTGGGGAGCCGCGGGACGCGGTCGGAAGCCTCGTGGGGACGCGGAGTTACCGCGCCCTGTTCCTGGCTGAGAGGGCGCGCGCCGACCAGCTCGCCGCTCTCGTGGCGCTGCTGCAAGAGGCGAACCTCGCGCACGACCGGCTTGCCTGACCTGGCTTTTCACCCCTCCCCGACCTTGTAGCAAATCCTCGTTGTTGCGCCTTGCCGCAGTTTGTTGCATGTTGTAGCGTGATCGCATCAACATGCCCGCAAGGCGCAACATTCATTTGGAGCACTGACAGCCCGCACTTCACCGGAATCACACGACTTCCCGGTGATGCGCAGGCCGCCAGACCACGAACCTCAGCACGCCAGGAGCACGATGACCACCAACGACGAACCGGAGACCGGCCAACCCACGCACGCCGCCTGCCCCCACCCCACCTGCGACCGGACCGAAGTCCAGATCAACAAGGACGGCACGCTCAGGAAGCACAAGCACGGTGCCGTCTGGTGCCCCGGCGGCGGACAGCCCGTCGGCGAATACCGCATCCCGCGCCGCTCCAAGGCGGGTTTCTACAAGTGCCACGTCACCAACCGGTACCTCCGCAGCGTGACGACCATCCTCAACCAGGGATCGCCCAAGGAGGCGCTGATCCACTGGGCCGGGAATCTGGTCGCCGAAACCGCGATGGAGCACCTGCCCCGGCTGGTGCGCGCCTCGCGCGACCCCGACCAGGCCAAGGAGGCGTACGACTGGCTACGCCGCGCCCACACCCGCAAGAAGGACGAGCGGGCCGACCTGGGCACCGCCGTGCACAACCTCATCGAGTCCAAGGTGCTCGGCACGCCAGTACCCGACACGCTCGCCAACGACCTCGAGATGCAGCCGTACATCGCCGCCTTCGACGAATTCGTACGGGACTGGCAGATCACCTTCACCGCCTCCGAGATGGTCGTCGCCGACTACGACCACGAGTTCGCAGGCACCCTCGACTACCTGCTCCGCTCCCCTCTGCTCGCCGCCGAGCTGGGCTGCCCGCTCGACATGGACATCCCCGGCGACACCAAGACCGGCGGCGAGCTCGACGCCCGCACCTACGACGGCAACGTCCACGGCGTCTATCCCGAGTCCGGCGTCCAGATGAGCGCCTACCGAAAGGCGAAGTACGGCTGGCTGCGCGACGGCACCCGCGTCGAAATGCCGCCCCGCCACTCCATCGGCGTCGTCCTGCACCTCCGCCCTCAGGGCTACCGGCTGTACCCGGTGGCCTGCGGCGACGACGTGTTCGCCGCCTTCTGCCACATCCGCCACGTGGCGGAATTCCAGACCGGCCCGGCCAAGAACATCGTCGGCCCGGTCCTCACCGTCCCCGCCAACAGGAAGGCAGTCGCCTGATGGGATCCCGCATCATCACTCTCCAGCGCCAAGCCCGCGAGCTCGGACGGCTCCGCACCGGCTACAGCGTGCCGAACGACGACCCGAACAAGCGGCCCCGCGCCGTCCGCTCCGAAACCTGGATCGTCTCGTCTCACGCCGAGCATTACGTGCAGGCCGCCGCCGAGATCTGGGGCGGCACGGTCGAGAAGTGGCAGCCGCAGGGCAACGGCGCCGCCCAGTGGCGTGTCATGACCGAAGCGCCCAGTCTCGACGCGATCCTGCCGCCCGGCGACCCGCTCTCACAGAGCTACGAGCTGTGGTCGAAAGGCGGGGCGCAGCGCCGCTGCGACGGCATGACCGAGTCCCTCACCGACTCCCCGTGCCTGTGCCGCGCGCAGTGGGGCGACGCTTTCCACGAGACCGCGCCCCGGGACAAGGCGTGCAAGATGACGAGCCGACTCAACGTCATCCTCCCCGACATGCCTGACATCGGCGCTTGGCGAGTCGAGACGCATAGCTACCACTCCGCCAACGAGATCGCAGCCGCAGTGGATGTGCTCAAGGGGTCTATCGGCTCCGAGGCGCTGATCCCTGTCCGGCTGCGTATCGAGCAGCGGACCCGGGTCAGCCAGGGCCAGACCAAGCAGTTCCCGGTGGTCGCGGTCGAGCTGCGCGGTGCGACGGCTGGCCAGGTGTTGACGGGCGTCATGCCGATGGCTCGCGCGCTCGGTGAGGCGCTGAGTGAAGGCCATACCGCGATCGAGGCTCCGCGCACCGACTATGCCTCCCTCATCGCCGCCGCCGACTCCCGCGACGCCGTGGTGCAGATCTGGCAGCAGGCCAAGCAAGACCCGAACGCCAACGGCAAGGAGGTCGAGGCCGCCGCTAAGACCCGCGTCGCCGAGCTCGCCGCCCCGGTCGCCGACGCACAGCCGCCCGCAGCAGAAACTCCCGCCCCTCCGCCCGCCGAGTCTCTCGCGGTGGCAGCCAAGCAGCAGGACGCCGAAGACGTAGAGCTGCTCTGGCAGCAGATCGTCGCCGCCTGGCCGCGCGGCATGACCGAGCTGGCCAAGACCTTTCACGGCGCTATGGGGATTCAGCACAAGGGCGCCACGCCGAACGAACTGCAGGTGTTCCTCCGGCTCGTCCGCGATGGCCGCTACAGCGAGCCCGCCACTGCTGCCGACCAGCCCACCGGCGCAGAAGAGGCGGTGCCGTTCTGATGAGCTATCCAGGAACCTCCACCGGCGTCATGGACGAGTGCCTCGCCTGGTTCAAGTACCTGTCCCAGGAAGCCACCTGGGTCCCGAACGGCAGGCCACCGCTCCGCGTCAGCGAGATGGATGCCGCCTGGCGGCACAACGCCGCCAACTGGCTCCTCCGCCAAGCAGGCACCCTCGCCATGCGCTTCGGCATAGGCGAGATCGCGTTCATCTACAGCACGACCGCGCCCACAGTGATCAGCGACGCGAACGGCGAGCCGGTCCCTGGGCCGGACATGCCCGTCTTCGCGCCGATGGGCGAGATGGCTCAGGACGCCCTTGAGCGAGAGCTGGACGGCAGCCAGCAGGCGCGCGACGCCGACCCGGAGGGGTGGCTGAAGACCACACCCCTCTACCAGGCGCTCGTCAAGGACTTGCCCGACAACATCGCCGCGCTCGCCCGCCACTGGTCGGACTGCGACCTGCGCACCGGAAAGGGCACGGCCTGCACCTGCTGGAAGCGGCACTTGAGTGAGTGCCCAGTCAGCGGGCTTCGCGACATCACCGCGCACTGCCACTGCAACGACAACTCGCCGGAGTGGACCCTGTGACCTGGCACCGCGGCATGCTCTGCGCCCACGACCTCGAGACCACCGGCATCGACGTCGAGAACGACCGCATCGTCACCGGCTGCGTCTCCACGATCAACGGCACCACCGGCGAGGCCAACACCATCACCAAGCTCGCCAACCCCGGCATCGACATCCCGCAGGCCGCCACCAACGTCCACGGCATCACCACCGAGTACGCCCGCCAGCACGGCGAAGACCCCGCCGCCGTCGCCAGCGACCTGGCCGACCTCCTCATCGCCCACGCTAACGAAGGCTGGCCCATCGTCGGCTTCAACCTCGCCTACGACTTCACCCTCCTCGACAGGGAGACCCGACGCTACGGCCTGGAGCCGTTCGGCGACCGACTCCACGCTGCCCGCGCCGTCATCATCGACGCCTTCGTGCTCGACAAGCACGTGGACAAGTGGCGGAAAGGCTCCCGCAAGCTCACCGCCGTCTGCGCCCACTACGAGGTCCGCATCGATGGCGCCCACGACGCCTCACATGACGCCATCGCCGCCGCCCGGCTCGCCTACCGCATCGCCCAACGCCACCCCAACATCGCCGCCATGCCACTCCACGAGCTGCACGCCATGCAGATCAAGGCCAAGGCCGAACAGGCGCGCAGCTTCCGCGACTACCT
This sequence comes from Nonomuraea sp. NPDC050643, assembly GCF_040654715.1. Classification (NCBI taxonomy): domain Bacteria; kingdom Bacillati; phylum Actinomycetota; class Actinomycetes; order Streptosporangiales; family Streptosporangiaceae; genus Nonomuraea; species Nonomuraea sp. NPDC050643. The sequence goes on from NZ_JBFAIM010000016.1 coordinate 86,570, forward strand.
GAAGCGGCAAAACAAGCCGTTCGATGACGTGCGCGACGAATGGCCCCTCGTCCCCTACCGGGCGCGTGAGCACGCCCCGTGACCCGCTCCTGCACGCGCTGGGACGCCGCCGCAGGCACGTACTGCGGCCGCATCCCAGCGCGTCTCTACGCTCAAGGGCCACGGTGCGCCACCTGCACACCCGCAGCCCTCGCCGGCCAGCCCGAACCCGGTCTGACCGCCTACTGCGCGCCGCTCCGCCACTACTGCCCGCCCGACAACCGATGCGCGACGTGGGCCCAGCACCAGCCGCTGTGGCGCATCCTCGCCACCGGCGGACGCGACCGCACTGACAAGGACACCATCTGGGCCACCTTCACCGAGATCCACACGGCGCACCCGCGCCTGGTGGTCGTCCATGGCGCCGCCTACCCGAAGCCGATCCGCGGCGTCCGCCCCGACCGGTCCGCCGACTGGCTCATCCACCTCTGGTGCGTCGAACACGGCGTCTACGAGGAGACGCACCCGGCCAACTGGAACACCTGCTCCACCCCCACGTGCACACCGGAACACCGCCAGGAGCGGCCCGACGGCTCCACCTACTGCCCGCTCGCCGGCCCCCACCGAAACGGCGAAATGGCCGCCCTCGGCGCCCACGAATGCGTCGCCTTCCCCGGAGCCGGACCCAGCACCGGCACCCGCGACTGCATGCGCCAGGCCGCCGCCGCAGGAATCACGGTCCGCTCCATCAAGTCGCACATTTCGGCGGAGGTGGCCCAATGACAGCGACCACCATGCCCCCGCTGCAGGCCCCGCGGCGCGAGCACCGACTTGACGTAATGCGATCAAAATGCATCACATCGCTCCACCTGTGCGAATGGACAGGCCTACAGCAAATATCCGACGCACTCGATGATGCGCTCGGCAAGAACTCGCAGGTCCCGGCCATCCTATGGAATTTGATCGCAATACATCACATCTCAACCAGCGCTACGAGCTGCGGAGATGTCCATGGAGTGGTCCAGCCGATGCCAAGTCTGCCCCCGGCTAGCCGCACCCACCATCACCGACGGTGCCTAGCCAAACGCCACCGCCGACGGCAACCAGCGCAACCCCACACCTGACCTCTATCCGAGCACCACCAGCACCAAGGGGGCCCCGGTTGACCGTCTCCGAGCAGCACCAGCACCACCCCGGCGCAAACCTCGACCAGGCCCGCGCCTGGCTCGCAACCCTCCACGCGGGCGCCCCCGGCCTGCTCAACGTGTGCGCCACCGGCGCATGGGTCGGCGAATACTTCGCCACCGACGAACCCGGCATCAACGCCGCCGTCGCCTACATCAACCGGCTCGACCAGCAGGGCAAGCAGGGCATCTACATGCGGGTCACCACCCTGCGCAACGTGCCCGCGCCCGGCAGCCGCGGCCACGCCAGCGACAGCCTGTCCTGGCCCGGCTTCTGGGCGGACATCGACCTCGCCGGCCCCGGCCACAAGACCAAGCACCAGCTCCCGCCCGACATCGACACCGCCCGCCAGATCGTCACAGCCGCCGGGCTCCCCGAGCCGACCATGTGGATCCACTCCGGCGGCGGCCTCTACCCGTGGTGGCTCCTCGACCAGCCCCACACCATCACAGCTGACGACCTCGACGACATCGCCACCCTCACCGCCCGATGGCAGCACGCCGTCAAGGCCGGCAGCGAGCAGCTCGGCTACCACTACGGATCCGGCGTCGGCGACCTCGCCCGCGTCCTGAGGATCCCCGGAACGATCAACCGCAAGGAGGGCCTCGCCCGGCCGTGCGTCGTCCTGGAAGCATCCGGCGTCACCTACCAGCTCGACGAGCTCGCCGCTCTCCTCTATACGATCGACCTGCCCGACCCGACCCCGGCCGCCCGCCAGCAGCCGCCCACCCGGCCACTGCCGACCACGCACACGCCGAGCCAAGTCGGACCCTTCGACGCGCTCGCCGAAGCCTGCGCATGGGCCGACCTGTTCGAGCCGCAAGGCCTCTCCTACGTCGGCTCCGAACGCGACGGTGCCGAGCTGTGGAGGCGCGACGGTGCGAGCAGCCTCTACTCCGTTCGCGCCTGGCCCCACGTGTGCGTCAACCACTCCGAAAACCTCGACCTGCCCGTCGGCGCAGGCAACAAGCTCACCCACGGCAAGGTGTTCGCCTGGTGGCACCACCGCGGCGACCACCAGGCCGCCGCACGCGACCTCCGCGCCGCCGCCGCAGGCAACCCCGACGCCACCCCGGCCGCCCGCAACCTGCCCCCGGCCGTCCTCGACCACATCCGGCAGCGCTGCGGAGTCCGCCCCTGGCAGCCCCCGCCCACGCCACCGTCCGCCGATGACGCCCCGTGGCCCACCACACCCACCGACGAACCCACCACCACCGCAATTCCGGCAAGCCCGAACACGGCCGACGACGACATCCGCCGCGCCCTGGCGAACGCCGACGAGCCCGACATCCTGCGCGGCCTCTACCCCGACCGCAACCACATCGACGGCCACACCTGGACCGTTCCCGGCGACCACGAAGGAGACCAGCAGCACACCGTGCTGCCGCCGTTCCCCGTCCACACCCTGCCCGGCGACACCGGCAAGTTCGCCGAAGCCGTCGCCATCTACATGCAGGTCCCCGTCGACCTGCCCGCCTTCGCCATCCTCGGTGCCCTCGCCACCCTCGCAGGCGGCCACGCCACCATCCGCGGCAAGTGGCGCGAAAACGCCCTCAACCTGTTCCTCGCCGCGATCGCCGACTCAGGCGAAGGCAAGAGCCCCGCCGTTGGCGCCGTCACCGAACCCATCCGCCAGCTCGAACGCGTCCTACGCGCCGAATGGAAGAACCGGTACGGCGAAATGGCCGACCACCACGAGATCGCCGTCAAAACCCGCGACAAGCTCATCGCCAAAATCGCCGACACCGCCGGACCGAAGCGCAACAACCTGCTCGCCGACCTCGACTCCATCAAGCAGGAGATCGCCGACACCACCCCACCCCCGCGCCCCCAACTGCTCGCCGGAGACGTCACACCCGAAGTCCTCGGCAAGATCATGAACCGGACCGGCGGGCACATCGCCATCATCAGCGCCGAAGGCGGCTTCCTTGGCAACCTCACCGGCCGCTACAGCAAAGGCCAACCGAACCTGGAGCTCGTCCTCACCGCCTTCGACAGCTCCGAGCCGTACCGCCTCGAACGCATCACACGGGAGCCGTTCGAGGTAGACCGGCCCTCCCTCACCCTCAGCCTCGCCGTCCAACCCGTCGTCATCGACGACGCCGTCAACAGCGCCGCCGTCGCCGACCGCGGCCTGCTCAACCGATTCCTGATCGCCCGCCCCGACAGCTTGGCCGGCCGCCGCGACAAGAACCCGCCCGACGTCCCCCGCCACCTCGAAGAAGCCTGGCACTCCACCGTCCACCGCGTCTTCCGCGCGGTGCTACCAGACGGCCGCCCCTTCGACGACGACGGCAACCAGCTCGACCCCATCCCCATGCAGATCTCGGAGACAGCCGAAGATCTGCACCTCGCGTGGCGGCAGCAGATGGAAACCCGCGTCGACCCCGACTCCGGCGACCTCGCCCCCATCAAGGGCTGGGCGAAGAAGCTGGAGGGGCTCGTCTACCGGCTCGCCGCACTGCTGCATCTCGCAGCCGGGCGCGCGGCTGAAGAGCCGGTGGGCGACCTGGTGATGCTGGACGCGCTCACCATCGCTGACTGGGCCATCCCGCACGCCCTGGCCGTCCTCGGCTCCCGTGGCGGCGACGGCGCGCGCCGCGGCCCGGCCGATGAGGCGGCGGAGCACGTCCTGCAGTGGATCCGCCGCAAGGGCGTGCCCGAGTTCACCGTCGATGAGGCGCGTGCCGGGCTACGTGGCCGGTCGTGGGTGAAGCAGCACGGCGCAACCGGGGTCAGGGCGGCCCTGGTGGGGCTCGCCCGGCAGGGGTGGGTCGCCTCGGTTGAGCGTCGCGGCGCCGACGGCCGCCGCCTCAGTGAGGGCTCGTTTGTTCCGCATCCGCAACTGCTCGGGAGGGTCTTGTGACCTGTCACGCTCCGTACCGGGTGTCCGGTACTTCACCGTCCAAGATCATCACTATCCGGTATGTCGAAACACTATCCGGTATCTCTTCGGTATGTGGATACCGGGAAGGAAAGCGGGCTCCGAGCTGGGCGAACGCTGCTCTTCGGTATTTCCGGTATCTCCGGTACCAGGCGCACATGGATATCCAGGGTTCCGGGTCGGACTCCACACACCGCGATGTCACCCAGAGTGACGTACCGGAAAGTACCGGAGAGATACCGGAAAGGGCTCTGACATACCGGATAGGGCTGGTCAGGAGCCTGTCAGGTCTCTCTCTAATTAATAAGGAATATCAAGATCAAACTACTGTATGTATAGATCTCTACCTGCAAGGGTCCACCCAGAGTCACATCCGGCTCTATCCGGTACTCCCCAGATACCGGAAATACCGAAGAGACCGAAGAGCAACGCAGCGTAACCGCGCAGCCGTCGGCGGTGGCGCATGACCACCACCCTCCAAGGCACCCTCTTCGGCGACCTCGAACCCACCACCTCAACCACTGGCGCCCGCGTCACCAAACTCCAGACCAGCCACACCCGGCCGCCCCGCCGCGACAAGGAATGGAACGAGCTCACCCCGTGCGCTCCCACCTGCCTCGCCTGCGGCCAGCCCGAACCCGCCGACGACGCCCCCGCCTGGCCCCTCTGCCCCGCCACCCGCAGCCGCTGCGCCACCATCTGCACCCACACCAGCGACGCCTACCGGGCCGACATCTGCCTCACCACCACCCACGTCCACGCCCAACTCGCCACGCTCCCCGAAACCGGCCTCACCGTCGCCGCCGTCACCTGCCCCTACTGCGACGCCACCCACGCCCACGACGCCACCCCCGGCCGCCACCACCGGATCAGCCGCTGCCACACCGGCCGCCAGCCCTACATCGTCCACGTCCCCGAACCCGCGAGCGGCGTACGAAGCGCTGAGAGCGCCTCTGAGCCCATCCGGGTATCAGGACATCAAGACAACCTTGCAAAGCCCTCCACAGCCCCGTAGCGGCCCGCACACACCCCGTTACGCGACCAGGCAGAACACCCCCACACTTGACTCAGGAGGTCTTGACGATGGCCAGACGCCTCACCGAGGAAGACCAGCAGCGACGCACCAAGGTGATGCGGCTGCGCCGGCAAGGCCAGTCGTTCGAGGCCATCGGCGACCAGCTCGGCATCAGCAAGCAGCGCGCCCACCAGCTCTACTGGGACACGCTCAAGAAGATCCCCGCTCAGGAGGTCGCCGAGTACCGGGTTGAGCAGGCGGAGCGGTTGGACGAGATGCTGCGCCGCGCCTACGAGGTGCTGGGGCGGAAGCACATCACGGTGTCGAACGGCAGGGTGATCTACCACGAGGACGTGCCGTTGGAGGATGACGCGCCCAGGCTGATGGCCATCAAGACCGTGCTCGCCATCGAGGAGCGTCGGGCGAAGCTGTTGGGGCTGGACACGCCGGTCAAGCAGCAGATCGGCGGCGAAGTGCAGGTGACCTACAACTTCGAGGGCGTGGACGTGGAGGGGCTGCGCTGAGCCCCGGCCTCAGCCAGCCGCTCAGCGATCCCCCCGGGAGCGGTCCACCGCTTGCTGGGCGCGTTCACCTGCTGCCCGTGCTCGTTGTCGTGCACTTTGCGCGTGAACTCGGACTTGGAGGTCGGAACGGCAGAGCGACACACGATCTAGCATCCGAACGAAACCAGCAAGCACGACTAACCTAGACAGCCATGGACATAGTGGCAGCCCTAACGGACGACGCGTACTTATCCGGCATCAACAAGTGGGTCGGTGTCATAATTGCCATGGTCGGCGCCATGATTGCGGCCCCGGACGGCACCAAGATGGTTATTCGGGCCCCGGCTGCTCGGGCCCGCGGGCTGATCAACCGCTGGCGCGCCCCCGCAACCCAGTCGCGCTCGGTCAGCGTCAGTGCAACCGCCACGCTCGGCGCCCTGACGGCCACGGCTACCGCACGATCCTGGAAGCCCGGCGATCCTGTTGACGACCGCATCGAAGCGCTCCGTGCCCATATCAGTGTTTTGGAAGGGCACCTCAACCAAACCGCGCGCGCCGTCGACGAGGAAAAAAGCGCCAGGGAAGCAGCCATCAGCGAACTCGGCAACGAGCTCCGCGTCGGGCTGGACGAGCTCCACAAGCTGCTTGAGCAGAAGGATCGTCAACTGGCCAGAGTTGATGCTCGTGCACTTCCTCTCATCGGCTTCGGCATCGTACTTAGTGGCGTTCCGGAGGAACTCGCCGGTTTCCTTGGCTCCCTTGGACTGCTTCTACCTGTGGCGGGCTTTGCGTGGATGGTTTGGATCTTGGTGAAGGTCGAGCGCAGTCGTCGGGCACGAAATCGCGTGCTCGCCAGCGCGGAATGATCGATAGAGGTCCATACTTGGGCAATGGCAGGGGAATGGGTCGCGCCCGTAGTGGCCGGCGCGAGCGGCATTACCGGAGCAGGCATCGGGGCTTACTTCACGTGGCGCACTGCCCGTCATGGGCGGGACCACGTCGAACGGATGGCGAACAAGACCGCCGAGAGTCAGCTTGCGCTGGCTAGGGAAGCCCACAAAGTTGAGGCGTATGCGCAGCTCTCGTCATTGATCATCGCCGTCAGTGCGTTATACGCAAGTGACCCGCTGAGAGGCCATCCGCCTGGCATGCCGATTCCGACCTTCGAAAGCCTGCACGAGCAGACGCTCAACGTCACCGTCAATCTCGGTCTGCACGGTTCAAAGGACGTACGAAATCTGTACCGGGAGTGGGGCGAGAATCAGCGCACTCTCTTTGAACACGATGCCCGGCTGCAGATGAGTGTCCAGAACAGGGCCGATCTTGTTCCTATCAGCGAGGCTGAGTACAAGGACGCACTTGAAGCACTAGCCGAGGCGAACAAGCGCCTTCGCGAGCAGATGAACAAGGAACTCACGTCGTAGCCTCGTAATATGAGCACTACCCTTCGTCACCACTACCGCCCCCGCGGCGCCGCGGCGGAGGTGTTCGCCTCCCGTGCCCCCGAAGTCCTCCTCTCCGGCCCGGCCGGCACCGGCAAGTCCCGGGCCGCACTGGAGAAGCTGCACGCGATGATGCTCGCCACGCCGGGCGCCCGCGGCTTGATCGTCCGCAAGACGCTCGTGTCGCTCGGCAGCACCGGGCTAGTCACCTGGCGGGAGAAGGTCGCCGCCGAGAGTATCGCCGCCGGCCACGTGGTTTGGTACGGCGGCAGCCAGCAGGAGGCCGCCGCCTACCGCTACAGCAACGGCTCCACGGTGGTGGTGGGCGGGCTCGACAAGCCGCAGAAGGTCATGTCGTCGGAGTACGACTTCATCTTCGTCCAGGAGGCCATCGAGCTCACCATCGACGACTGGGAAGCCCTCACCACCCGCCTGCGCAACGGGCGCATCTCCTTCCAGCAGTTGATCGCGGACTGCAACCCGTGGACGCCGTCCCACTGGCTGAAGCAGCGCGCTGACCGCGGCGACACGCTGATGCTCCACTCGCGGCACGAGGACAACCCGACCCTGTTTCGCGAGGACGGCACGCTGACGGAGGGCGGTGAGGCGTACATCGGCAAGCTGGAGAAGCTCACCGGCGTCCGTTACCACCGACTTCGGCATGGGCGCTGGGTCGCGGCGGAGGGCCTGATCTACGAGGAGTTCGACCCGGCCGTCCACGTGGTCGAGCGGTTCGACATTCCGGAGTCGTGGACGCGCTGGTGGACGGTGGACTTCGGCTTCACCAACCCGTTCGTACTGCAGTGCTGGGCCGAAGACCCGGACGGCCGGCTGTACCTGTACCGGGAGATCTACAAGACGCGGACCCTGGTCGAGGACCACGCCAAGCACATCCTGCGCCTGGTCCGCGAGTGCGAGGAGTGCTGCAAGTCGCGCGCCACGGATCACGACTGCCACGAGTGCAAGGCGTGCCGTCTGGTGTGGGCGGAGCCACGGCCGCGGGCGATCATCTGCGACCACGATGCCGAAGACCGGGCCACCCTGGAGCGGCATCTTGGCATGTCGACGATCGCAGCGCGCAAGGGCGTGTCCGACGGTATCCAGGCGACGCAGGCCCGGTTCCGGCCAGCCGGGGATGGCCGGCCGCGAATCTTCTTCCTGCGTGATGCGCTGGTCGAGCGTGACCCGGAGTTGGAGGACGCGAAGAAGCCGTGCTCGACGGCAGAGGAGATCACCGGGTACGTGTGGGACACGTCGCCGGGCAAGCCGCCGAAGGAGACCCCGGTCAAGCAGGACGATCACGGGATGGACGCGGCGCGCTACATGGTGGCGCAGAAGGATCTTGGGGCGCGGCCGCGCATCCGCACACTGGGACGATGACCGAGGCGAGCCAGGTGAAGACCGCGATGGAAGCAGGCCGTCAGCCCTGCTCGAATCTCGGGTGCACTGGAGATGTGCGGTGCCTTACCGTCGCGTCATGGTCAACCAGCACTTCAACGATGTCGAGATCGACAACGAGGTCTTCACCTGGGCACTCGCCACGCGCCTGCAGATGGACCGCTGGGAGGCCCTCTTGGCTCCAGAGGTGTGGACGCAGATGTACCAGCCGGAGACGAAGAGTCCCGCTCGCAGCATGAGGATCAGGCAGGCCAGGATTGAGCACCACTTTTGCCTAACCGCGGCAGGTCACCTGCTTAAGGCGCTCAAGATGCGCCAGTCGCAGATCACGATTGACCCGGTGGTGGCTGCCGAACTCAAGGAAGGCCGTGATCTTCACGAACATTGGGACGAGAACGTGCCGATCTTCAACACCACTCCGCGGCCAAGCCAGCCGAAGTTCCCATCAGGCAAGTCCTACGCAGCGCGCAACCCGGATGAATCGCCGTACTTCTGGCTGCGGTGGGATTCAGAGGTAGGCCCGAAGGTGATGCCGCATGTCCCGGGCGCCGCGGTCCACGACCTCGTGGACCGCACCCTCACAGCCATCGTGGCCAAGCACCCCGAGATGGCAGATAAGGTCCTGCCCCGCCCCGAGTCTCCGTGGCGGGATGATCCTGAGAATGTCGAACGGTGGTGGCCGCGATCCCCCGCCGGCGCCGAGGGGTAACGGCGTGCGCGCGCCTTGGTCGATGGCGCGCTGTGACTGCATAGTCATGCATGATGGCCTCGCCGAATCGGACATATGGGGGTGAGTTGACGCGGTCGTGGGAGTGTTTCATGCACTCGCCGCGACCGTTTCGCGTTACCGCAGGTCAACGCCATGATCGCGAAAAGTCAGACCCTACAGAATGCACACTCTGTACGGTTACCAACAAGTAGCTATTAGGCCGATTACTAAGAGTTCTCGAGGCGGCGTAACTCAGATCGTTAAAATACGCTCCAGCCAGAGATGAAACGTTGCATGCCCGCCACGTGGCCGTGATTACCAGCATGCTTGCGACCCCCAAACCGCTCCGACAGAGGACGCTAAGCCCCAATGAGGGCTAGTGTGGCCCTCGCTCGGCGCTCGCCAGGCAGGGCAAGAGGAGTGTGCAGGATGGTCTTGAACTTCGACGTCCGTATGGCCCCCCGCAATCATGCAGAACTCAAGAAACTAGTGGAGGCAGTACGCAGCGCGAGTATGGCCGACGAGACGTTCTGGCTGGAGTGGAAGTCCGACTTGGACCTGAACCCGGAAGAGAAGTCCGACAAGAGCGGCCGTGCGCACATCGCCAGGGCGATCATTGGCTTCGCCAACCGGATACCCGACCGAGTCAGTGGTTTCGTCGAGGGTTACGGGTTCCTCTTGGCCGGCGTCAGTCCCGAGGACATGAACGGTGTTGAGCAGCACGACATCACTGAGCTTGTCCGCTGGATCCAGCCCTACGTCGGCGATGTCATCCGCTGGCAGCCGACCTATGTCGAAGCTGAGGGTGAGAACGGCATCGTCTCCATCCTGGTCATCACTGTCGACCCACCGCGCTGGGGTGACCCAATCCACTGCATGCGCAAGCAAGCCCCCTCCCCGCAGCCAGGCAAGAGCATCCCGGAAGCAGCCATCTTCGTTCGCCGGACTAACGGCACCACCGACCGCGCGACCGCAGCAGACATCGACGCTTTGGGTGAACGATTGACACGTCGCACCCCTAGCCTGAACCTCAACCTGAAGATCTTGAGCGGCGCCGCAACACCGGTTACCTGCCCTGAAGATGAGGTCAGCTCTTGGCTTGGCATTCTCGAAAAGGAGGCGCTGGAGTCCCTGCGCGAGCACCAGCAGCGGACAAAGAGATCTCTTATGTTTAAGGCTTCGGCTATCTACGTAGACCCCTTCGAGATCCCTGAAGAACGATCTCCAGAACAATACAAAGAGGACGTGAAGGACTACCTTGCGGAGTGTCGGGCGAAGCTGCCTGAGGCGATCAACGAGACTGCAGCCGCGATCTTGGAGCCGGTCGTCTTGCGATTGACGAACCTAACCGATACTCCGCTCCTAAGCGTCCAGGTCGTTCTCCACATTCCAGGAGACGTTCGAGCCCTAGAGCCCGAAGAAGCCTTGCATGTCGAAAATGAGGCATTCCTGCAAGCGCTACCTTCGCAACCACGATACGGGCCGACTCGGTCCCCCCTCCTCGGTGCTCTGTCGCAGGGTTACGCAGGCATTCGTCATGTTCAGGCCGGGCCTTCGATTGAGATAGACAACTCCGGATCGGCCTTGATCCACCTCTCCCCCGTCGATCTTCGCCCCGGCCGCTACGTCGACCTCGATCCCTTCGTGCTGGTCACGGGAGCAGACTCGGGTGAGAGCATCACGGCAGAGTGGACTGCCACCTCCATCAACATGGACGGCAGCGTTACCGGTCAGATGCCGATCCCCTGCCGCGATCGACAGTCGTTTCTGCGTCTCTTCGCTGCCATCCCTAGCAGCGACTAGATCGCCATAACTATCATTGCCGTAGCGGAGATTGGAGGGAAAAAATATTGCTACAACACAAATAGGCAGGAAATCTTGCTGCTACAAGTAGCGTTGACCGTATGGGGATGCGCACACACCGGTCCAGCCCATGACAGCGTTCATGGACGCGTTCACCGCAGAACGCCAAGCTGCCGCTCGCTCCCCTCGCGCGCCCCGCGTCCCGTACACCGTCCGCGCCGCCCGCTGGCTGGCTCGCCGACTCCCGGCCTGGCCCGCCCTGCGCACGCTGCTGCTGTCCCTCGCCGGGTTCGGCATGCTCACCGCCGCCGCCTGGACCCTGCACCTCGCGGCCGGCCTCGCCGTCGGCGGCATCAGCATCCTCATCCTGGAGTCGCTGTCCGGCGGTGAACGCCGGTGAGAAGCCCGCTCGGCGCCCTCGCCCGCGCGGTCCAGAACAAGACGCCCGTCCCATACGTGAGCAGGGGCATCCGGCATGCGCTCCCCTTCGGCGGACGCAACGACGCCGTCTCCCAGATGCAGGCCATGGGCAGCGTCGGCACCCTCTTCTCCATCGTCCACAGGACGAGCAACGCCACCAGCCAGGTCAACTGGAAGCTGTGGCGCAAGGCCGCGTCCGGCCGCAAGGAGGACCGAACCGAGGTCACCCGGCACCTCGCCCTCGACATCTGGAACAAGCCGAACGACTTCTACACGCGGCAGGAGTTCGTTGAGGCCGAGCAGCAGCACGTCGACCTGACCGGCGAGGGCTGGTGGGTGGTGGCCCGCAACCCGACCATGCGCAGCATCCCGCTGGAGCTGTGGCCCGTCAGACCCGACCGGATGATCCCCGTCCCGCACCCGACAGAGTTCCTGGCCGGCTACATCTACGTCAGCCCGGACGGCGAGCAGGTGCCGCTCCGCCTCGACGAGGTCATCCAACTCCGGATGCCGAACCCGGTGGATCCGTACCGGGGGATGGGGCCGGTGCAGTCGATCCTCTCCGAGCTCGACGCCACCAAGTACAGCGCGGAGTGGAACCGCAACTTCTTCGTCAACAGCGCGCTGCCCAGCGGCATCATCGAGGCCCCGACGAACTTGAGCGACACCGAGTTCGACGACCTTCGCGACCGGTGGGAGGAGCAGCACCGCGGCGTGGCCGCCGCGCACCGGGTGGCCATCCTCGAAGGCGGCCTGACGTGGAAGGACCGGCGCTTCACGCAGCGCGACATGCAGTTCGTCGAGATGCGCCAGGTCAGCCGCGACGTGATCCGTGAGGCGTTCGGCATCCCGGCGTTCGCGCTCGGCGAGGTGTCCGACGTCAACCGGGCCACCGCGGAAGCCAGCAAGGCGATGTTCGCCGAGCAGCTCACCATCCCCCGCCTGGAACGCTTCAAGGGCGCGCTCAACGCAGACTTCCTGCCGATGTTCGGCGACACCGCGCGTGACCTGGAGTTCGACTACGAGGACCCGGTCCCGCAGGACGCCGAAGCGCGAGACCGCGAGCGCACCAGCAAGGCGACCGCCGCCGCCACCTACATCACCGCTGGGTTCACCGGCGAATCCGTGGTCGAGGCGCTGGAACTGCCCGACACGCTCGTCTGGCGCGAGCCCGCCCCCCAGCCCGCGCCCACCCCGGCCGCACCGGTCGAGCCGTCCCCCGCCGCGCTGCTGGCCCGGCTCCGCATACAGGCCGCCGCCGAGCCGCGCGAGGACTGGCAGGACCGCCTCGACGACCTCCTCGCCGAGTGGGAGCAGGTCACCGAAGACCAACGGCAGGAGTTGCTCGAGCAAATCCGGCGCATCGTGGACGAGGGCACCGCGGCCGACCTGATGAGCCTGACCGTCTCCAGCAGCGTGGCTGCGGCGCTGCTGGAGACGGCCATGGCCGCACAGGCTGAGGCCGCCGGGCAGCGCATGGTGGAAACGGCCACCGAGCAAGGCGTCACCATCGAGGCCGTCCCCGTCGCTGGAGCTCTGGCTGCTGCCCTCGCCGCGGCGGCCGCCGTGACCGCCGGACTCCTCGCCGCCGCCCTCGCGGTCGCCGCCGGCCGGGCCGCGCTCAGATTGTGGGCGCCCGACATGACAGGCGAACAGGTGTCCGGCCGGGTGCGCGAACACCTGGAGAGCCTCTCCGACGCGGCGCTGCGGACCGAGCTGGGCGGCGCGATCTGGTCGGCGGAGACGGCCGGCCGGTTCACCACCCTGGAGCTCGCCGAGTCCGAGGGCAAGGGCGCCACCTACTACGAAGCCGTCGAGGAGACCGACGCCAACGCGTGCGTGCAGTGCAAGGACGTCAACGGCGAACGGTTCGACACCTTGCGCGACGCCCGCGAGTCCTACCCGCACGGCGGCTACTTCGCGTGCCTTGGAACGATCCGGTGCCGCGGCACCGTGGAACCCCGGTGGAGTGAATCATGAGGCTGAAGCCGGACCGCGCCATCCTCGCCCGCGTCCACGATCTGCTGGCGGTGCGCAACTCCCAGCCGCTCCCGACCGGGCACGTCCGCCCCGAGCTGGCGGTGACCGCGCTGGCCGAAGGCGAAGGCTCGGAGCTGCTGCTCTACGACGAGATCGGGTTCTGGGGCATCTGGGCGGTCGACGTGGCCGCCGCCCTCTCCACCGTGAGCGGGCCGCTTCACGTGCGCATCAACAGCCCCGGAGGCGACGTCTTCGACGGGGTGGCGATCTACAACCTGATCGCCGACTACCCCGACCAGGTGACCGTCACCGTGGACGGCCTCGCCGCCAGCGCAGCCTCGTTCATCGCGATGGCGGGCGACACGATCCGCATGAACCGCGCCTCGCAGATGATGATCCACGACGCCAGCGGGGGATGCCGGGGCAACGCCGCCGACATGAAGGCCATGGCCGCCCTGCTCGACATGATCTCCAGCACGATCGCGAGCATCTACGCCGGCCGGGCCGGAGGCGAGGTCGAGGAGTGGCGCGAGCGGATGCTCGTCGACGGCGGGTTCGGCACCTGGTACACGGCCGAAGAGGCCGTCGCCACTGGCCTCGCGGACGAGCTGGTGCCACTGCCCTCCGAACCAGATGAGCCGACCGACGGCGGCCAGGCCGCGGCGCGGGCCGTGGCCGCTCTGTTCCCGTACGCCATGCCGGGCGAGGACCGGTGGCGGCTCGCCGCCCGCATCCCCTCTGAGGGGTCAACAGACCGATCCGAGGGGTCAACAGACCGATCCGAGGGGTCAACAGACCAGGCGCCGGCCCAGAGCCAGCCGCATCCCCCCGCGGAGCACGAGCCGGCGCCTGCACCACCCACCCCCGAGCCGGCCGTCGAGCCCGCTCCCGAAGAGCCGCAGCCTGACGCGTGGGCGTCAGCCGTCGCGCACCTGACCACGCCCCCGTCCACGGAGGACGTGTGGGACCGCCTGAGGGAGGCACTGCTGTGACCACACCCGTCCTGCCGAAGGACATCCCCGTCCCCAAGAACGCTGATGAGCTCGCCGAGATGCTGGGCGACCCCGGCCGTCTCAAGCCCGTGCTCGCGGACACCGCGACTCTGGGGGCGTTCATCGAGGCTTACGCCAAAGACCAGCACGTCCGGGACGAGTCCATCGCCCAGCAGGTGCGCACCGAGACTCAGCGGGCGTTCGCCGAAGCGCTGCGCGGTGACCAGATCGAGGGCATCAACCGTCTCAACCTCGCGCCTGACGCCCGCCCGGTAGCGCGGACGAAGCATTACAACGCGAAGGCACCGGGCGCGAGGCTGGACAAGGAGTTCTCCGACTGGGGGCACTACCTCACCGCCACCTGGGACGGGGCGAAGGGCGCGGCGGCAATGACCGCGCAGGACATGATCAGCCGCATCCAGAACAGCTTCGGCTCCTCGGTGCCATCTGATGGCGGGTTCCTGATCCCCGAGCATCTGCGGGCGGAACTGCTGCGGGTGGCGCTGGAGTTCGCCGTCGTCCGCTCGCGTGCGCGTGTCGTGCCGATGGAGTCGCTGACCGTCCCGTATCCGACGATCGACTCCACCAGCAACGCGACCTCCGTCTATGGCGGCATCGTCGGCTATTGGACTGAGGAGTCGGGGACGCTCACCGACAGCTCGCCGACGTTCGGCCGGATCGAGCTCGTCGCCAAGAAGCTCACGCTCTACAGCGAGATCCCGAACGAGCTGTTCCAAGACAGCATCATCAGCCTGATCCAGTTCATGGACGAGTCCTACCCCGAGGCGCTCGCCTGGTTCGAGGACGTCGCCTTTACCAGCGGCAACGGTGTCGGCCAGCCGCTGGGCTATCTCAACGCCCCGGCCGCCGTCAGCGTGGCCAAGGAGGCGGGCCAGAACGCCGACACGATCGTGTGGGAGAACCTGGTCAAGGCGTACTCCCGCATGCTGCCAAGCTCCATGAGCCGAGCGGTGTGGGTGGCGAACAACGACACCTTCCCTGAACTCGCCACCATGGCCCTGTCGGTCGGTACCGGCGGCTCGGCGGTGTGGATCGGCGACGGCGGTGGCGAGGCCGCGCCGCCGATGCGGATCCTCGGCCGGCCGGTCATCTTCACCGAGAAGGTGCCGACCGTCGGCGACGCGGGCGACATCAACCTGGTCGACTTCGGCTACTACCTGATCGGTGACCGCCAGACGATGCAGTCGGAGACGTCGGCGCACTTCAAGTTCGGCAACGACAAGACCGCGATGCGCGTAATCGAGCGCGTGGACGGCACGCCGTGGATCAAGTCAGCGATCACCCCGAAGAGCGGCTCCAACACTCTGTCCCCGTTCGTGAAGATCGCGAACCGGGCCTGATCCGCCAACCCCGGCCAGCAGTAACGCCCTGGCCGGGGCCATATCCGCAGAGGCAATCAACCCCCTCCAGGAGGGCACATGCGAGGACTCGGAAGGGTCTACAACGTCATCCCGGCAGCGTCCGGGGTGCACATCCCGCTCACCAACGCGACCGCGATCAGCTTCGTTACGTTCGAGGACGACGGCACGACCATCGCGACCATCAAGGAATCGATCGACGGAGCCTCGGAGCAGGCGCTCGACTGCGACGTCTACCCCCACAAGGCGCCCGGCGTCGGCGGCACCTGGACGGCGATGGCCGAGCAGGACGACACGCTCGCCCTGGGCGGCGACACCACCAACGACGCGATGTGCTTCACGGTCAACGCCGAGCAGCTGTCCGACGGCTTCAACTGCGTCGAGGTGACCGTCGACGGCGGCATTCTCATCGCGATCGTCCACGACCTGACGCAGCAGCGTAAGCCCGCCAACCTGCCGCGCAACGTGGTCTGAGGAGGATCCTGAATGTCCACTCACATCCAGGGCGACCAGCTTCGCGCGCTGCTGCGCGGTGTCCGCGTCACCCGGGCAACGGCCGCGCTCCCACAGACCGCGGCCGGCGCACTGTTCACCATTACCGGCGGCAAGGTGCTGATCACCGGCATCGTCGGTGAGGTCACCACGGTCATCCAGACGCAGGCCGACAACACCAAGCTCACCTTCGACCCGGTCGACGCGGGGGCGACGCAGGACCTGTGTGCGGTGCTCGACATCACCGGCGATGCGGTCGGCGCGATGTATTCGATCACCGGGACGCCGGGCACCGCGATGCAGGACGCGCTGAACTTCCTGCCCAGCAACAAGGTGCTGGCGCAGCCGCTGGTCCTCAAGCCCGGCAGCATCCTGCTCGACTGCGCCGCCTCCAACACCGGCAGCGTGAAGTGGGAGCTCACCTACATCCCGCTGGACGGCGGCGCGTCGGTAGCGGCGGCGTAGCCATGGCGTTGTGGCGATGCCCGGCGTGCACCACCGCTTACGCGGTGGGCCTGCCGGCATGCCCCCATTGCCGGTCGACGGACTACGAGGAGGACGGCGTCATGCCGAAGATCACCCGACACGGCGGGCCGAGCATCGCGGGCGCTCAGATCGTCGGCGGCGCCTGGTCCGATAGCACCGACACCGACGGATGGCCCGACCTCGACGAGCTTGAGGGAGGCGAGGAGTCATCTCCTGGGAGCAGCTCCGAGACATCGCCCGAGAAGCAGCCGACCTCGCCCGAGACGAGCGAGCCCGTCCCCCCGAAGCCTGCCCGAACGACGGCGAGCCGCTCGAAGCGGGCCCAGACGGGGAACTCCACTGCCCGTTCGACGGCTGGGTCTGGCGAGGCTGACGCCGATGCCTAAGTTCGTCACCGACGACCAGCTCGACGAGTGGTTCTGCTACCACCCGCCGTCCGACCAAGCGATCGCGAACGCGCACGAGATGGTGCGCGCGGCCTGCCGCGAGCTGGCCGGCTTCCTGTCCGACCTGCTGCCGGAGTGCCCGGACAAGACCGTGACGCTGCGCGCGGTCCGGCACGTGATGTACGAGGCCAACGCCACGATCGCCTGCCAGCAGCGGCTCTACGAGCCGGACCCGGACTAGAACCTCCCCGGGCGCCTGACCACGACGGGCGCCCGGGGAGCACCACAGCAGCCGTGGAGTCGCAGAGAGACGCGAGGGGAGGTGGAGGCCAGTGGGCATCTGGTACACGACGAGGGAGACCGTCAAGGCCGCGCTCGACAGCAAGGAGACCGCCAGGTCGAACGGCCAGATAGACCGGGCCATCGAGTCGGCGTCCCGCCTGATCGAGGGTGCCCTGCACCGCCGCTTCTACCCCGAGGTGCGCACCCTGACGTGGGACTGGCCCAACGCCCAGCGTGCCAGGTCCTGGCGGCTGTGGTTGGACGCCAACGAACTCGTCTCCGTGACGACGCTCGTGGCCGGCGGCGTGACAATCGCACCCGGCGACTACCTCCTGTACCCGACCGACGGTCCGCCGTACAACCGGATCGAGATCGACCTCAGCAGCTCGGCCGCGTTCGCGTCCGGTGACACGCACCAGCAGGCCATCAGCATCACCGGCCCCTACGCCGGCTGCCGTCTGGACGAGGCCCCAGCCGGCGCACTCGCGGAGGCGCTCGACGCCTCCGAGACCGCGGTCGACGTGACCGACGCTGCGGCAGTCGGGGTGGGCGACATCCTGCGCGTCGACTCGGAGCGGATGATCGTCACCGGCCGAACGATGCTCGACACCGGCCAGAACCTGGGCGGCAACCTCGCGGCCTCCGCCGCAGGCGTCACGGTCGCGGTATCCACAGGCAGTGCATTCGCTGTGGACGAAGTCATCCTCATCGACAGCGAGCGAATGCTCGTGGTGGACATCGCGGGCAACAACCTCACGGTCAAGCGAGCGTGGGACGGGTCGGTGTTGGCCGCCCACACCGCCGGCGCCGACATCTACGCGCCGCGCACCCTCACCGTCGAGCGGGGCGCGCTCGGCACCACCGCGGCCACGCACCTCACCGCCGCGCCGATCGCCCGTCACGTGCCGCCCGGCCCCGTCGTCGCGCTGTGCGTCGGCCTCGCCCTCGCCCAGGTGCTCGGCGAGCAGTCCGGTTACGCGCGGGCCAGCCTGGCGTCCGGGGAGCGGTCGGACACCACCTCGGGCAGGCCGCGCACGCAGAAGATCGGCGCCGGGCTGGACGCGCTGTGGGCGACCGCGTACGCCGCCTGCGGGCGCAAGGCCCGGATCAGGGGGGTGTGACGTGCTCGAAGTGCACGCGACGATCAAGATGAAGGGCCCCGTCATCGACGGGCGTGCGCCCGGCATCCTCGACGACTTCACGCAGGACGCCGTCGATCAGGTGGCCGAGCAGGGCTACAAGGACATCGGGTTCACCCTGCACCGCGTGCTGAAGCACCCGACCGGCTTCTACGAGTCGCAGATCCGCAACCGGCCGGTCGGCGCGTTCGCGCGGGTGCTGTACGACAACCGGGTCATCTACGGGCACTGGCTGGAGGGCACCGGCTCCCGGAACGCGCCGGTCACCCGGTTCGAGGGCTACTTCACGTTCCGGCGGGTGACGCAGGCGCTGAAGCGCAAGGCCGGGCCTCTCGCCCAGGCGGCGGTCCGCCGCAACCTGGGGAGGCTCCGATGAGCCTCGACGCCGCTGCCATCCTCGACGCCATCGTCTCCCACGCCCAGGCGCTCGGCGTGTTCGAGACCGTCAACGCGCACGAGTCGGTGAACGCGCCGGGCCACGGCCTGCACGCGGAGGTGTGGGCGGCGTCGATTACGCCCGTCCCGGCCGGGTCAGGTCTCGCCATGACGAGCGCCCAGGTGGTGTGGAAGGTCCGCGTGCGCGGCAGCGCCGACACGCAGCCACGCGACATGATCGACCCGCACATGATGGCCGCCGTGGACGCCCTCATGAACGCGTACAGCGGCGATTTCGAGCTCGGCGGCAACGTGCGGAACGTGGACCTGCTCGGGCAGGCCGGGACGGCGCTCAGCGCGCGGGCGGGCTACCTCCAACAGGACGGCCACGTGCACCGCGTCTACGACATCACCCTTCCCGTCCTGATCAACGACGTATGGGAGCAGGTGCCATGAGCAGCGAGGACGAGCCGGTCGTCACGGTGACGGCGACCATCATGGACGGCACGGTCGTCCGCTGGCATCGCAGCCTGTCCGCGGCGGAGTGCCACGCGCCGACGGTGACCGCCTCCCGGAACGGCGTGATGGTCCCCAACGGCTACGTGACCGACGTCCCGCCCGAGTGGATGCGGGCGGCCACGCAGGCGTACGAGAAGCTGCGCCGGAATCCCAGGGCCGACGTGAAGCACCTGGCTACCCACCGCCACAACATCGTCGCCAACGGCCCGCTCGTCCCCGTCGAGGGCAAGGAGGCGTCCAGCGATGGCTAAGCAATCAGGGCTCGGCGACCGGCTCTACGTCGCCGGCTACGACCTGAGCGGCGACATCGGCTCGCTGGGCCGGATCGGCGGCGGCCTGGCCGGCACCCAGGACGTCACCGGCATCGACAAGGCGGCGATGGAACGGATCGGCCTAGCCCGCGATGGATCGCTGGAGTACTCGGCGTTCTGGAACGTGGCCACCGACCGCGCCCACGCCCGGCTGTCCCTCCTGCCCACCACCGATCAGGTGCTCACGTACGGCCGCGGCGCCACGCTCGGCTCGCCGGCCGCGTCCATGGTCGGCAAGCAGATCAACTACGACCCCAGCAGGGGCGCGGACGGAAGCCTCACCATCTCCGTGCAGGCCCTGGCCAACGGCTACGGGCTGGAGTGGGGGCAGCAGCTCACCGCGGGCGTCCGGACCGACACGGGGGCCGCCAACGGTGCGAGCGTCGACTTCGGGGTCGGCTCTACCACGTTTGGGCTGCAGGCGTACCTGCATGTGACCGCGTTCACCGGCACCGACGCAACGATCAAACTTCAGCAGTCGTCCGACGACGGCGGCGCCGACGCATGGGCGGACGTCACCGGCGGAGGCTTCACCCAGGTCACCGCCGGGCCGACCAGCCAGCGGATCGAAACCGCCCGGGGCCAGACCGTAGAGCGATATCTGCGGGTGGTCACCACCACGAGCGGCGGGTTCTCCTCGCTGTCCTTCGTGGTCATGGTCGTCCGCAACGACACGTCGGTGGTGTTCTGACATGGCCTTCACCGCGTGCACGACCGGCACCGTCGCCCTCTACACCGTCGAAGGTGACGACGAGCATCTGCTCGCCATCCCCGTCGAAGCGTGGAACGAGGCCGGGGCCGCCTGCGTGGCCGGGCTCAAGGGCCTCATCGTCGCCGACACCCGACCGGGCTTCCTGCGCCTGGAGCAGGCGTCGCAACCGCTCCCCCGCCCCGGCAGAGCGGCGAGGGAACCTATCCGCTTCGGGCCGCCCGCCCCGGGCAAGCCTCGCCCGCGCGATCCCGAGCTACCGAGAGGGGGCGTCCGATGAGGCGCGTCAACAGGATCATGCCGGCCATGCCTGCGCAGGCGTACAAGACGTACCAGATCGTGCAACCGTTGGCGACGCACTTCCGGGCCGCCACCTGCGAAGAGGTCGCCTGCGGGGCGCACGAGCGCGGCTGGCGGACCCTGGTGGACGAGACCGTCGAGCTTGGTCAGCGGCAGGCGCACTACATCCGCCGCCTGGCCGGCCGCCGCTTCGTCGAGGAGCGCACTGCGGAAGGGCTGACCGCGTTCACGTTCGAGCCGGGTCAGCGGTGCTTCCAGCAGCATCAGCAGCCGCTCGAACGGGAGCCGTTCTACTTCGTGCGCGGTGGCGACTGGCGAGGCAACCCCACCCGGGTCGCGCCGTTCAAGCATCGCCGCGGCGATGACTGGGTGGAGGACTTCGCCGGCCATCAGGACCGCCTCGCGCGGCAGATCGAGAGGGGATAAGCCATGGCCAAGGAGAGCGGCCTCGGGTGGGCGACGCTGAGCGTGGATGACAGCAGCGGCACCCCGCGAGCCATCAAGAACGACATCACCAACTTCGAGATGGCGACGCCCAGGGCGGTCCAGGACGTGACGGGCGTCGACAAGAGCGCGATGGAGCGGCTGCTGCTGCTCGCAGACATGAGCGTCACGTTGAACGGCGTCTTCAACGACGCCAGCAACATGAGCCACGACGCCCTCAAGACCGTCCCGTCCACGTCGGTGGCTCGGACGACCACGCTCACCCACTCCGGGCAGACGCTCGCCGGCGAACTGCTCTACACCGACTACGCCCTCACCCGAGCAGCCGATGGATCACTGACGTTCCAGGCGCCCGGCGTCCTCGCCGACGGCACCGTCCCCACCTGGGCCTGAAAGGCGGCTGGCATGGGCTACAAGCGGAAGACCACTGTCAAGCTCACCTGGGCGGACGACACCGAACTCGCCGGATTCGAGGTCCGCGCCAAGCGCATCTCCGTGCGCAAGTTCCTCGCCCTCGCCCCCCTGCTCGAAGCCGACCTCGCCTCCTACTCGAAGGAGGAGGTCGACCAGATGCAGAACCTGTTCCTCAAGTTCGGCCGGGAGCTCGTCTCCTGGAACTTGGAAGACGACGACACGGGCGAGGCGATCCCGTGCACGCCGGACACCTTCCTGGATACAGACCTCCAGCTCGCCATCGAGATCATCACGGCGTATGGCCAGAACATCGTTGGAGTGTCGCCCCCTTTGGACAGTCCGTCGCCCTCTGGCGCGCCGTCCCTGGAGGCGTCACTGCCGATGGAGACATTGTCACCGAGCCCGACGAGCTGACCGAAGCCCGCTGGATCCTCGCGCAGTGCACCCGCTTCGGGTGCCTGCCCAGCCAGCTCATGAAAGAGGACGCCGAGCTCATCAGGCTGCTCAAGCTCGAAGCGCTTGCCGGGCCGGCCGATCAGGGAGAGGGGGTGTAGGGCATGGCCAACGAGGTCGAGATCGTCATCACTGGCCGCAACAAGGCGAAACCCGCCGTGCAGGACGCCAAGAAGGACGCCGACGGGCTCGCCAAGAAATATGAGGAGACGTCGAAGCGGTCGACCTCCGCCCTGTCCCACATCCGTGACGCTCTCCGGTTCGGCCTGCACGACGCCATCGCCGACGTGCACGGCGAAACCAACCGCATCTCGAGAGGCTTCCGGGCTGCGCAGGAGTCGGCCACCGCCTCGTTCGACAAGATCAAGGCGGACGCCCGGGCCAAGCTGCGCAACCTGTTCCAGGCGGAGGACGGCAAGAGCATCGGCCGGAAGATCGCGGGCGGGATCGGCGGCGGCATGCTGGCCGCGCTCAAGGGCGTGCTGAGCACGCCGGTGGTCGGCACGGTCGTCGTCGCCGCGCTCGCGGCGGGCCTGGCCGGTGGCGGCATGACGCTGGGCGCGATCCTGTCCGGCGGCATCGTCGCCGGGTTCGGCGCGGGGCTGGTCGGCCTGGGCGCGGCTGCGCTGCTGCACGTGGAGGAGATCGACGACGAGTGGTCGCAGGCTGAGCAGAAGCGGGCGGCCCGCTTCAACAAGAGCGCGGAGAAGCTGCGGGTCGGCTGGCGTGATCTCAACCGCGACATCATCAGCGGGATCCGGCGGGCGGCTCAGCCGCTGCTGCCGGTGCTGGACGCCGTCCAGTCGACGTTGCGCCGGGTGGGCCGCGAGTTCGAGCCGGTTTTGGCGCAAGGATTCAAGATCGCCAAGGGTCCGCTGAAGCGCTTCATAAAAGATCTAGGTGACGCGTTTCTGCAGCTCAAACCCGCAGTCGCCCCTGTCATGGCCTCCTTCGGCGAACTGCTCGACACGCTCGGCCCCAGCCTGCCCGGCCTATTCGAGAGCATGGCCGAATCGATCATCGAGCTAGCCGGGATCGTCTCCGAAAACCGCGACCTGATCTCCAGCCTCTTCCTCGGCCTGCTCATGTCCATCCCCTTCGTGATCAACCTGGTAGGCGACATGGCCGCCGCCTTCCGCGGCTCCCTGGTGTTCGTCATGGGGCTGATGGACGGCCTGCTCGGCATCATGCAGGGCGTCATGGAGGCCATCGCCAAGATCCCAGGCCCATGGCAGGAGAGCGCCGCGGCGATGGCCGCATCGCTGGCCGTCACCCGCGGCGAGCTCGGCGCGCTCCGCTCCGACGTCGAATCCTTCCCCGAGCAGGTGCGCCTTGAGGGCGAGATCTCCGACCTTGAAGGAAAGATCGCGACGGCGAAGGCGAAGCTGAAGGACCCGAAGCTGACCCGTCCCGAGCGGGCGAAGATCCGCGCGGAGATTTCCGACCTACAGGCGAAGGTGGCCCAGGCCAGAGCAGCGCTGGCCAGCCTCCAAAACAGGACGGTGTTCGTCGACACCATCTACCGGCGCAGCGGCATCGGCGTCGGCACCGTCCTGGCGCCGGGCCACGCCCACGGCGGTGTCATCGGCGGACTGGGCGGCATCCGCAGGTTCGCGCAGGGCGGCGTGTCCGGCAGTGGCTCATCGCTGGCCATGGTGGGCGAGCAGGGGCCCGAACTGGTGCGGCTCCCGGTCGGGTCCAGCATTACCGGCGCCGGCCAGACGCGGGCGATGCAGCAGTCCGGGTTCGGGTCGATCAGCATGGCGTTCCGGTCGGCCGGCCAGCAGGGCGGCTCAGCGCTGGGAGGGCTCGGCGACTCGCTCCGCGAGGTCCTGTCGTTCCGTGAGGCGCTCGACAAACTGACGTCCAGCATCTTCGGCCAGGAGCGTGCCCTCAGCTCCTACGAGGCCGCGTGGGACTCCGCGAAGAAGAGCCTCAAGGACAACAAGAAGACGCTCAACATCAGCACCTCAGCGGGGCGGGAGAACCGCGGCGCGCTGCTGGCCTTGGCGGAGGCGGCGCAGGAGGTGGTGGTCGCGATGCGCGAGCAGGGCCGCTCCTCCACCACCGTCATCGCCAAGATGCGCGAGCAGCGCGCCGAGTTCATCAAGATGGCCCGCTCCATGGGCCTGTCCAAGAGCAAGGCGTCCGCGTTGGCGGACCGGTACGGGCTCACCACCACGGCGGTGAAGACCGCCCTGTCGGGCAAGGCGTCGGGCGGCGTGGCCGGCGGCATGACGCTCGTGGGCGAGCGCGGCCCGGAGCTCGTGAGGCTGCCCTTCGGCAGTCAGGTCACATCCGCCAACCAGACCGCCGCGGCGCTGGCGGCCGGCGGCGGGAGCGGAACGTTGACCGTCGTGCTTGAAGTGCGGGGCGGCCAGTCGGAGTTCGACCGGTTCATGGCCGCATGGATCCGCAGGTTCGTCCGCGTCAAGGGCGGCGGCAGCGTCCAAACAGCGTTCGGGAGAGGATGACATGGCGTTCCCCGAAGACGTGCTCCCCCTCGCCGTCGAACTCTGGCTGGGCGGCTCCTGGGTGGATGTCCCGAGCCACGTCTACCGCCGCGACATGATCAACATCGAGCGGGGCCGTGCGGACGAGGCCGGCCAGGTGGGCGAATCCACCTGCACCCTCACCCTCAACAACCAGTCCGGCGACTACAGCCCGCGCAACCCCCTCGGCCAGTACTACGGGACGCTCGGCAGGAACACGCCGATCAGGGTGGCCGTCGAACGCGGCCCCACCTATCTGGCGCTGCCCGGCACCGCCGGCGACAAGATGACCTGCCCCGACGCCGCCGCGCTGGGCATCACCGGCGACCTCGACGTACGCATCGACTGCACGCTCGACGACTGGCACGCCGGCTCCGACCTGGCCGCGAAGTGGGTGGCCACCGGCAACCAACGCTCGTGGGCGCTGTACATCAACGCCGACGTGCTCGTCCTGGAATGGTCGCCGACCGGCAGCGCCACCACCCTGTCGTCTTGGACCACCGTGGACGTGCCGTTCCCCGCGTCTGGCCGGCAGGCCCTGCGCGCGACCTTGAACGTCAACAACGGCTCATCGGGCCACACCGTGACCTTCTACCGGGCCGACACGATCGACGGCGCGTGGGAGCAGCTCGGCGACCCCGTCGTCACGGCAGGAACCACGTCAGTGTTCGACTCGACGGCCGGCATCGAGGTGGGCGACATCGCCGTCTACGCAGACGCTGCCACGGCGGGCCGCCTGCACGCGTTCGAGCTGCGCAGCGGGATCGGCGGGACGGTGGTCGCGAACCCTGACCTGCGTATCCAGGACCCCGGCGACACGTCGTTCGCGGACACCGCCAGCTCGCCGAACACCTGGACCATCGCGGGCGGAGCGTTCATCAGCAACCGCCGCTACCGCTTCCACGGCGAGGTCAGCTCGTGGCCGCCCCGCTGGGACATCACCGGCGAGGACGCGCACGTCCCGATCGTGGCCTCCGGCGTCCTGCGCCGGATCGGGCGAGACGACACGGTCCTCGGCTCCGCCCTCTACCGCGGCCGCATCTACGACACCGCAGGGCTGGTCGCCTACTGGCCGATGGAAGACCAGCAGGGCGCCACGTCGCTCGCCCCGGCCCTTGACCACGAGCCGCTCGCCATCATCGGCAGCCCGGAGCTCGCGTCCTACGACGGGTTCGTCGCCTCGAACCCCATCCCCGTCCTGGCCGGTGCCGAGCTGCGCGGCTCAGCCCCCGCCTACACGGACAGCGGCAGCACGCAGGTCCGGTTCATCGTCGCCATCCCCGACGCCGGCGCCGAGAACGACCAGGCGCTGCTCACCGTGTACACGACCGGCTCGGTGCGCAGATGGGAAGTGCATTACGGGACGGGCTCCAACGGGACGCTCGGGCTGCGCGGCGCGGACGCCAGCGGCACCACCCTGTTCGACACCGGCGACGTGAATTTCGGCGGACTCAACGGCAAGCAGCTGATGATCGGCATCGAGATGGTGCAGGACGGCGCCGACATCGACTACAACCTGCTCGTGCTGGAGCCGGGCGCGACGACCGGCGATCAGGTACCCGGCACGCTCGCCTCCAACACCGTCGGCCGGGTGGGCGCGATGGTGGTATCGCCGGCGGGCGGCCTGACGGCGGTCGCCATCGGGCACCTGTCCGTGCAGAACGTGATCACCTCCCTGTTCGACCTCGGGGCGCAGTTGGAGGGATGGAAGGGCGAAGTAGCGGGTCGCCGCATCGAACGGCTCTGCGCAGAGGCGGGGCTCGCGTTCCGCGGGATCGGCGACTTGGACGCCACTGCGAGGCTGGGCGTTCAGCAGCCGGCCACGCTGATCGCGCTGTTGCGGGCGGCAGCCGACACCGACGGCGGGATGTTGTTCGAGCCGCGCGACGTGCTCGGCCTCGGGTATCGCACCCGCGAGAGCCTCTACAACCAGACGGCGCGGCTCGGCCTCGACTACGAGCAGCATGAGCTAGCGCAGGCTCTCGCACCGGTGGATGACGATCAGGCAATCGTCAACGACATCACCGCCACGAGGGAGGGCGGCTCCAGCGCGCGGGCGGTGCAGGAGACCGGCGCCTTGTCCGTGCTGCCGCCGCCGGCCGGGGTGGGGCGGTACCCGCAAGAGGTCGCCGTGGCGGTGGAGTACGACCTCGACCTGTTCGAGCAGGCCGGATGGCGGCTGCATTTGGGCACCGTCGATGAGGCGCGTTATCCGCAGCTCGCGCTCAACCTCGCCCATGAGAGCTTCGCTGGCGACGCCGATTTGACGGACGCGGCGCTGCTGCTGGAGGTGGGCGACCGGGTCACCGTTGCGAACCCTCCAGCCCAGATGCCGCCGGAGACGATCGCGCAACTGGTGCAGGGCTACAGCGAGGAGCTCGGCAATTTCGAGCACTCCATCGACCTGAACTGCTCGCCGGCCAGCCCGTACGAGGTGGCCATCTACGACGTGCAGGGCCGGTACGAGTCGTACGGAACCACCACCAACGAGCCGCTCGATACGACGGAGACCGGGGTCGATGTCACCACGCCCGTGGGCCCGCTCTGGTCGACGGCCGCATCCGGGTTCGACATCCTCGTCGGCGGCGAGCGGATGACCGTGACCGCCGTCGGCTCGGCGACCGGCACCGTGCAAACCCTCACCGTGACCCGCAGCGTCAACGGCGTCGTCAAGTCGCACGCCTCTGGCGTGGAGGTCCGCATGTTCGTCCCCGCCATCTACGCCCTATAGGAAGGAAGGCAGCAACCATGGCCTACGTTTGGACACCCAACACGCCGGAGTACCACGACCAGATCGGCCAGTTCACGATCAGCAACGGGAGCATGACCCTCGACGTTGATATCCAGAACGCAGGCGAGGGATGGTCAGAGGCCGGCTACGCCACCATCATGGGCCAGATCGTGGACGCCCTGGAAGGAGCGGGCCTCACTCTCGGTGCCATCCGCCTGATGGGAAGCGCCTCAAAGACGCTGACCGAGGTCTAGTCTCATGCCGAACATCCTGGTCGGTGCGCCCATCGCGGCAGCGGACCGTCCGGCATCGGCCTGGGCGTCCGACACCACGGCCAACACCGACATCAGCTCGACGTCGTTCATCGCGGGCACGCCCACTGTGTCCGTCACCTTCACCGCGCCCACCAGCGGCGCCGTACTGCTCAGCGTGGGCGTCGCAGGAGCCGATAACGGCGGCACCAACCGCATCCACCTCGCCCCTGAGGTGCGCGTCGGCACCGTGGCCGGCGCGGTGGTGCTGGCGGCCGACGTGACCAGCCGGGGTGTGGGTCTGCCTGGCGAGTCGTCCGCCAACGTGCACCGCAGCAGGACGACCCTGCTCACGGGGCTGACCCCGGGCACCACCTACTTCGCGCGGACGATGCACAAGGTGTCCGGCGGCTCAACGGCTGACATCGCGGTCCGGGAGATCACCGTCATCCCCACACCGCTCGGCTCGTCGTTCGCGGGCCGGCCAGTGCGCGCGCTCGACTATCCGCCCGCGGCGTGGGCGCAGGACACGACGCAGATCAACAACCCCAGCAATAGCGGCTACATCACCGGCACACCCGAGGTCAGCTTCACCTTCATCGCGCCCACGAGCGGCCGTGTGCTGATCGTCGTCGGCGGCGGGCTCGGCAACGGCGCGGGCGGCGACCGCGTCTTCCTGTCGCCGGAGGTGCGGCTGACCAACTCCTCCGGCGCGCTGGTGCTCTCCCCGAGCGTCACCAACCGGGGCTTCGGCAGCGACATCGCGGCCGGGGCCTTCCATTACGGGTCGCGCGAGAGCGTGCTCGAAGGGCTCACACCGGGCCAGCCCTACTACGCGGTCGTCAAGTACGCCGTGCAGACCGGCGACGCCGGATCGAGCACGCAG
The DNA here is from genome assembly GCF_040654715.1 of Nonomuraea sp. NPDC050643. Classification (NCBI taxonomy): domain Bacteria; kingdom Bacillati; phylum Actinomycetota; class Actinomycetes; order Streptosporangiales; family Streptosporangiaceae; genus Nonomuraea; species Nonomuraea sp. NPDC050643. Next base: position 114,929 of record NZ_JBFAIM010000016.1, read on the forward strand.
GACATCGCGGCGCGCGACATCACGGTGGTGCCGCTGCCATGACGATCCAAGCAGGCGACTTGACGCGCACCCTCGCGCCCACGGCCTTTTTCCACGACGACACGATCCTTACGGAGATCGCCAACACCAGCTACGCCACCGGGACCCCGGAGATCGGTGTCTACTTCGTCGCCCCACCCTCCGGCAAGATCAGGTTGACGATCGGCGGCGGTTTCAGAGACAACGGTGCTTCCTTGGACAGGATCTTCCTGTCGCCGCAGCTGTTCCGTGACAACGCCGACGGGGCCGAAGTCCTCGCTCCCAGCGTTACCCTGCGCGGCTACCTGTCTCTCAGCAACAACACGGCCTTCCAATACGGCTGCAGGGTCTCTCTCATCGAGAACCTGACGCCGGGCCAGATCTACTACATCCGCACGATGCACCTGGCCACGCCGGGCACCGACCCCGACACCTCCGACATCGCCGCCCGCGACCTCATCGTCATCCCACTGCCATGACCAGCGCCCACGAGCGAGACCGCGATCCCCTCGGCCGGCGCATCCGGGCGCGCATCGGCCGGCGCGGCGCCTCGTTGGCGTTCTTCGCGCTCGTGGATCTCGCCTACGCCTCGGTGATGGCCTGGGCGCCGCCCGAGGTCACGCCGGGCAGCTCGGCCGCCGTCCTGGCCAGACTGATGCCCCTGGCCGCCTGGGCGATCCCGTGGGCCGCCGTGGGCCTGCTGTGTGCTGCCCATGTCTGCGCCGCGCGGGATCTGGTGGCGTTCGGGGCTGCCTCGGCGTTGTGCGCGGGCTGGTCGGTGATCCACCTCGCCGGGTGGGCGTTCGGCGTGATCGACCGAGGGTTCGTCACCGCAGTGGTCTGGGGCGGGTTCGGCGCCTTCATTCAGGTGATCGCCGGGTGGGGTGAGCCCGCTCGCCCAGATCGGGGGGCGTGATGGATACGACCGCGGTCTTGGTGGCCGTCATCGGATCGGTGGCCAGCATCGCGGCCGCCATCATCACCGCCCGTACGGCCAGCCGCGGCGCGCGGTCGACCGAGAGCGTGGCCATGCGGCAGATCGAAGCCGACGCGTTCAAGCGCGCCCGGGAGACCTATGACGATGCCTTGGACCGCCAGGCGTCGCAGATCAAGGAGCTACGGACCCAGATGGCCGCGCTTCAACGCCAGGTGATCGCCCTCACCCGGCAAGTCAGGGGCGCGGGCCTGGTGCCCGTCATCGGCAGTGAGGAGGACGCCCCATGAACATCACGACCAGGGACGAGATCGGGTGGGGTCCGACCGCCGCGGCGTCGGCGCATCCCACGAAGGGGATCGTGATCCACTACGACGGCTCCAATCAGGGGCTCGCCGGCAAGCCGCACGCCGCATGCCTGGCCTACTGGCGCCGCACCCGCACCTTCCATATGACCAGCCCTGACCGCAAGTGGCGGGACATCGGCTACAGCTACGCCTGCTGCCCTCACGGCGAGGTCCTGGAGGGCCGCGGCTTGGGGCGGGAGCAGGCCGCGCAGCCCGGCGGCAACACGACCTGGTACTCGGTGACGCTCATGTCTGGGCCGGCCGAGCTGCCGACCGACGTCCAGATCGAGGCGGTGCGCGAGCTGCGCGCCTACCTCATGTCGAAGGGCGTCGGCGGCGGGGTGAAGGGTCACCGCGACTTCATCTCTACGACGTGCCCGGGAGGCCGGCTCTACGGGCTGATCAAGGACGGCACCTTCAGCAAAGCACCGAACGAGGAGGACGACATGCCCGCAGACGAGATCTACCGGGCCGCATGGGAGCAGGACCGCATGCCGGTCCCGTACGGCAGCGCCACGAACGGCAAGTGGAAGCCGGCCAGCGTGCTGGTCGACCACGGGGTGAAGCTGCGCCAGATCCTGGCGGCCGTCGAGGCGCAGGGCGCCACCATCCGGGAGCTGGTGGCCGCGCTCGCCCAGCGCGACCAGGAGATCGACGTGGATGCCCTGGTGGGGCGGATCGAGACGGCGATCGAGGGCATCACGGTCCGCCTCGACGTCCCTGACTCCGCCTGACCGGGCATACCGCCCGGCAGGTCCAAAAATCCGACCTCCAACGAGGGAGATCATCATGGGAAACCGAAGGCTTCTGACCGGCGCTTTCTGGGGCGACGCGGCAGAGCGAATGATCCGCGCCGCCGCGGCCTCCGCGCTCGGCATGCTCGGCGCCGACCAGGTCGGCATCCTCGATGTCGCCTGGAGCGGCATCGGCTCGGTCGCGGCCATGGCGGCCGTGGCGAGCCTGCTGGCCTCCATCGTGGCCGGCACGACGACCGACCCGGAGACTGCGGGATTCTCCACCACGCGATAGCCGAGTGGGACATGCGGACGCCCCCGCCCATTAGGGTCGGGGGCGTCTCTGCGGTCGTGGTCAGGCGACCGCGACGGCGACGGCCATGACCATGCTGCACATCACCAGGGTCGGCACCGCGGTCGGGTGCAGGTCTCCGAATCGCCTCATATGCGCGAAGGACATGACAGCGGACACGGCGGCCAGGGCGACGATGAGCCACGACGGCCATTCGCCCACCAGGGCTGCAATCCACGGGCGCCTCCATGCCACGACGGCCGCCGCGCTGATCACGCCCAGCAGGTAGAGAAGACACATGCGGCGCAACCTGGCCAGGTCTTGTTCGGATGTGGCACCTGCGTCCACCTCAACAACCTCCGATCGTCGGACTCTGTACTGGTATGTGGTCCCGCCCGTCCGCCTCCAGACGAGCGGGACCGCAGCCGGCCGCCACGGGGTGCGGGCTGCCGGATTCCGCCCTGGCCCCGCCTGATAGCGCAGGCGGGGCCAGGAGCTATCGAGGCACCCAGAACTCAGACGCCCTGGCGTTGTGCACGAGGGACGTCTGCCACGCCAGTGTCGCCGCGAGCGCGATCGCGTCAGGCTGCCGAACCCATTCCGCCACCCCTGACGCGCGCATCCGCTCAGTGACCGGCCGCCGCAAGGTGGCCCACCACAGCAGGCCGGACTCATCGTGGGCGATCCCGATATCCCACCCCGGATACGTGACGGACAGGACGGACAGTTGCTGGGCGGTCCGCATCTCGGCATCGAAAGCGCTGTCATCCATCGGTCATCCCTCGGGACGCGACCCCATCAGGTGCGCGCCGTAAACGTAGATCGGCTGGCGTTCATGGCTGGGCCAGCAGGAAGTTCAAGGCGCGCTCCAAGAGCCTGCGCGTCTCGTCCGTCGGGAGGTCCTCGCCGGCCAGGAGCCGCTTGTGCGCTTTCCGCAGGTCGAAGTCGAGCGTGTGGGGGTCCTCCCGCCGGACGAGCAGGCGCGGGATGTGACCCAGCCAGCGGCGTTCCTCGTCGTCCTCGGCTTCCCACCGCAGGGAGACCGCGCCGTCGGAGTGCGCGGTGACGGTCTCGATCATGTGTCAGTCCCCACTGAACGTCCCCCGCCGGAAGAGCATCAGGTTCGGGGCGTAGCGGTAGGACGGCGGCCAAACGTGGCGATCGAGGCGCACCACATCGAGGCTCCCGACCGCGTCCGGCGCCAGCTCTTTGAGTGCCGCGAACAGCAGTGTGACTGCCCGTTCGGGGTGGCCGGTGATACCGCATTGCCCTCGGCCGCGGCGGTTGTAGGCGCGCCACGAGTAGAAGGCGTTCGTGTCACGTTGTTGCACGGATCCATCAGAGCCATAACCCGCAGGTCTCAGGAAGAGGACAATGGAGGCGCACCCCGTATCCGCCGTATCCCGGAGGTTCCTGAGATGGGTGACGCCTCGGCCTGGGCCGCCCTGCTGCGCACCGAGCGGACCCGGCGCGGCTGGTCGCAACGCGACCTCGCACGCGAGCTATCGGCGCTCGCGGACAGGCCCCTCCCGAAACTTGAGAGCGTCATCCGCCGGATCAGAGACCACGAAGGCGGCAAGCACCAGCCGGACGACGAGTACACGGAGCTGTATTGCCGCGTGTACGGGTTGAGCGAGCACATCCTGTTCAGCAACGCCGGCGAGCCGGAGTCAGATGACGAGATCGCCGCGATGGAGCTCGCTCGCCGAGCAGCCGCCAGCGACGTCGGGGGCGAGACCCTGCAACGGCTGGAACTCGCGGCAGACGACCTGGCGTCGGCCTACCCCAGCACGCCGCCCGCGCAGTTGCTTGGACGTGTCCGGCGGCATCTGGAGTATGTGACCCGGCTCATGGACGGGCGGAAGACGATCGCCGAACACCGTCGCCTGCTGGTCGTCGGCGGCTGGCTGTCTCTGCTCGGCGCCACCTGCCACATCGACCTCCGCCAGCACGTGCTGGCCGCAGCACGTCTACGGACGGCCGCAGATCTGGCCAGGCATGCGGAACACGCCGAGCTGGCCGCTTGGTGTGTGGAGACGCGGGCCTGGCAAGCCCTCATCCTGGGCGGCTATCGAGAGGCGCTGACCTTGTCGCAGGGGGCGCAGGCGCTCGCCCCTCGCGACAGCTCAGCGTTCATCCAGGCGACTGCGCAGGAGGGGCGGGCATGGGCGCGGCTGGGGGATGGTGCCGCGACTCGTGCCACGTTGACGAGGGTGCATCGGCTGGTTTCCCCGCTACCGGTGCCGGAGCGCCCTGAGCACCATTACCAGTACGACCCCGCCAAGAGCGAGGCGTACACGGCGACCACGCTTTCGTGGGTGGGGGATCCTGCGGCGGTGGGGTATGCCCGCCAGGTGGTGGCGCGTTTGGAGTCTCCGGGTGAGGGGTTGCCGCGGCCTCGCCGGGCTGCTCTCGCGCGTTTGGATTTGGCGTTGGCGCTGCTCGCCACTGACCAGCCGGAGGAGGCGGCGCACATCACCATGGCGGCGGTGGGGAGTGGTGAGATCGTGCCGTCGAGCTGGTGGCGTGTGGCGGAGTTGGTGGCTGCAGTGGAGCGGCGCGGTCTGCCGGAGGCGGTGGAGCTCGGCGAGGTGTTCCGGGCGGAGATCGAAGATTGACGGTGGGGCGAGCCGCGTGGCTACGCTGGCATGAGAGAGCCCCGGCCTGCGGGGAAGCGGACCGGGGCTCTCTCATGGGTTAGATCAGAGAGCGTTGTACCGGGCGCCGTACCCCTCAGCGATGGCGCGCGCGGCCTTCTCCATGCTGAGGCCAGGCTGGATTTCGTCGCGGACCTCGACGACCTTTACGAACCGGCCGTCGTGGTACCTGACGACGATGCCCTCCGTTCCTGCGACATCCAGGCGGCCGTAGTCGCGTGCCTGCTCCTCGGTCAGCGTCTCGACCGTGACGGTCCAGTTGCTCATGTCCAGCACGGGGCGTCCTTTCGTGTGGGATCTGGCCAGGGTGGCGGAGGTCGTACGTCGAGTATGTGGGGCCCCCGGTCCGCAAGCAGCGGGACCGGAGCTCTCGCGTTTGGGCTAGGTCCACATCAGGTCATGGACCTTGGCCGGGTTCTTCTGTGCCAGAAGGGCTAGCTCCAGGTGGGTCATCCCGGCCTTCTGAGCGCCCTCCCAAACGAGTTTCGGGGACGCGGCTCCCACCACGAGTTGGAGGATGTCGGCGCAGTACAGCGCCATCGCGCCTGCGTCGTCGCCGTTCGCGTTGCCGACCTTCCGGGCCGCCGCTAGGGCTTTCTCGTACGTGAGCGACATGAACATCTCTCCTGTGGTCAGAGGTGAGTTGGCCGGAGCCCGTGGTGGCCTTTCAGCTCCGCCGACAGCCTCGACTGCTCGTCGGAGTTCTTCGCGCCCCGCGCTGTTGCGAGCTGCCGGAACAGGCCCCGGGCAGTCGAGCACTCGCGGCTGTAGCCGACCACGTACTTGCCGACCGCGACTACGCACCCGCAAGGCAGGTGGTGGTCGGTCACTGTCGAGGGCACTAGCTGCTCTCTCTTTGCTCGGGGTCCGAGTCGTCGTCAAACTTGCTGTCCACCCAGTCCGCGACCTTGGCCGCCGCCTTGGAGTCGGTCGTCTCCGCCGCGATGTGCGCGGCCACACCCGTCATGGCCAGGACAGCGCCGCGCAGGCCGTTGGTGTCCACGTCACGCCCCCGTCCTGCGCAGCGCGTCGGCGGGTCTGATGCAGTAGACCCATCTCTCAGGGCTGCAACGCCTCCCACGCGGTAGCGGCCAGGGCCTCAGCTCCCGACCGCACCGGTCACAGGTCCTCACGCGCCCGCTCCTCTCCGACGCAGGGCGTCCGCAGCTTGAGCTCGCACGCTCGTCGGGTCGTCCGGTCGGCCGTCCTGGTCGAGAGGGCCGTCGTAGCCCTGCTCCTCGCGGATGCGCTTCAGTTCCTGGTATCTCGGGTCGTCGTTGAACATCACAGGTCCTCCCAGAGGACGAACGTGCATCCGTCGCAGACCTGGATGGTGCTGTTCTTGTACATGGTGCTGCTGGTCGAGCCGCACTCGGGGCAGGCCATGGTGCGTCCTTTCGTGATGGGTGTGAGGGGGTGGTGACCCGGTCGCGCCAGGCCGGGGCCACCACGGGGAGGGGGTCAGTAGGAACGGAGTTGACTGGCCAGCCACGCGGCTGGGGCTTCAGCGTCGTCGACCAGCCAGTCCGCGGTGCGGTCGTTGACGATGGCCGCTATGGCTTTGACCGCTGCGTCGAGGTCCTCAGGAGTGTCGGCGGCGTAGCTCGCGCAGCGGGCGGCGGCTGCTCGGGCGTCCTCGTGGTCGCCGATGATCGCCTCGGCGACGTCGCCCGGGAAGTGCTTGCGCACGGCCGACCAGAGACGGTCGGGGATGTCTTTCGCTCGCATGGGCTACCTCGTGGTGTGTGGCGGCCCGGACCGTCCGATCCGGGCCGCGGCCCTCGTTAGGCGGCGCTGACGGCCTGCTTGAAGCCGGAGCCGGCCTTGAACGCGGGCACGTGCCGGTCGGGGACGTTGACGGTTCCGCCCTGCGGGTTGCGCATCTCGCCGCCTGCGCGGAACCGGCGCTCGAACGAGCCGAAGCCGGGGACGGTCACCTTGTCGCCGGCCGCCACGGCGGCCTGAACGACGTCGAGGGTGGCGTTGATGATGGCCGCCACGTCCGCCTTGCTGCGGTCTGTCGAGGTAGCGACGGTCTCGATGAGCTGGGTCTTGTTCATGTGGTGCTCGCTTTCTGAATCGTGGAGCGCTCTGCTCCGGGCACCCCGCCCGACCTGGCCGGGCGGGGACCCGCAACCTCAGCGGTGACGGGCGATGATCTCGGCCTCGCGCTTCAGGTAGGTGGCGTTGGTCATCGACGGGTCGGTGTCGGCCTGCTCGTTGAGCGCGTCGAGCTCCGCCCGCGCGGCCGGGTTGGATGTGTGCAGCCGACGGGCAGCGATGAGCTGTCCCGGCTTGACGAGGTTTAGCGGAATGTCGCGAAGTCTCACGGGGTCTCCTTGTGTTCTGTGGGTGCGGGGCCGGTCGCCCCGGGCCACCCCGGACGGCTGGTCAGACCTCCGGCGCCGGGCGGACGACGAGCGTGACGCCTGCTTCCTTCGCAGCCTTCTTGCGCCGCTCCAGGTCCTCGTCGCCGTACACGTAGCAAGGGCTGTTGACGATGTGTTCGGTAGGCGTCCATTTCCTGTCGCGCGGCGGGACGACGCTCACGAGATAGCGGGGGGCGGTGGCGGTCATAGCGCTGTGCAGTCCTTGGCGTGCTGGTTGGCTTCGGAGACGTGCCCGGTGTCCTTCAAGCCGCAGCCGCCGCACCCGTAGCTGCCCTGCGGGTCGCGGAGGTTCTCGTCGCCGGGCCTGACCTTCCAGATGACGAGGTTGTCGGTAGCGGTCTTGAATCTGTTCTCGCTCTTCACGGTGATCCCCTTCTTGATCTGCTGGTTGATGGGCCGGTCAGGTGACGCCGGTGCCGTTGCAGGTCTGGCCGGTCGTGGTGGAGCCGCTTCCGCCGCAGGAGTTGCACACGGCCCGCGTCGTCTTGAGGGGCTTCACCCGAACCACCGGCGCAGCCCCTTGCCCTTGGCGCCAGCAGCACGGAGCGCCTCCTCCTTCAGCTGGCCCGCCTTCTTGTCGCCGACCGCGCGCACGAGGTCCTTCTGCGCCCGCTCCTTCTGCTGGCGGGTGACGCCCATGTTGTTGCGGCCGTGGCCGTTGGCGGCGTTGGCCAGGTCGCGCAGGTGGTCGTTCTGCCTTCCTGCGTTCTTGGTGGCGGCGTACTTCTCGGGGTTCATGCGGTCGAACATGTTGTCTCCTGTACCGGTCGGATGTGTGGGGAATCTGTGGGAGCGGCTGCTCCGGGCATCCCTCCCGAGGGGTTGGGAGAGCACCCGCAACCACCCGCTCGCGGGCGTGATCGTGGAGTTAGGTCGCCGAAATCGAGTTAGGTTTCTAACTCCGGCCCCTCGCGGGGCTAATCAGGCGCTGACCTGCGGAAAGTTAGGTCAGTTAGATCGTCGGAGCGAGTTAGACCAGGGCCTCTGAGAGCCCCTCAGGGGCCGCTTCGAGGGGCGGAGGCGGGCTAACTTAACCCGCCTCCCCGTCGCCGCCCTGGCGCAGCGCGAGAGCCGCACGGACGTCCTCCGGATCGACCGGCCACTTGTTGCCGGTGGACGGCACCTTGACGCCGAGCTCGGCGAGCCATTCGACCAGGGCGCTGCCGGTCAGCCCCTTGTACGGCTGCCAACGCGGCGCCAAGTTCTGGAGCAGAGCGGGCAGCTTGGCCACACCGAGGGTCTCGCTACCCATGACCTCGGCCAGGTCTTTCAGGAGGTCGCGGGGAGTCTCGACGACCACCCGGGCCGGGCCGATCCCGGCGTCCTGGCGAATCTTCATGGCTCGCTCGGTGACAGCGGCGACTTGCGCGCCGGTCAGGTAGAAGGACCGCAGCAGGCCTGGCTTGGCCTGGAAGCCGCGAGCCATGCACGTGCCGACGTCGCCGGGGCTTTCCTCGGTCTTGGGTTCCAGGCCCACGGCGGAGATGCCGGCCTTGTAGCTGCCGGTGCCCAGCGCCGCGTCGTTGCTGGTGTGGTCTCCGATGGAGAAGCACGTCTTGTTGCTGATCACGGCCATGAGCTGACGGGGCAGGCTGGCCGTAGAAGGCGCCGGGGTGGCGAAGAGCACGGTGACGCCGTACTTGCGCGCCGCGAACACGAGATTGACCGCCAGGTCCTCGGCCTCCTCACCGAGCTCCGGGTGCATGAACAACGCCTGGCACTCGTCGACGACGAAGATCCGGGGCCGGAGCCGCTCGTCCTTCTCGGCCAGCTCGCGGGTCACCGCACGCACGTCGTCGCCGTACTCCTGGAGGGCGCGCCCGCGGACGGTCAGATCCTCGTACAGGTCGCGCATCGAGGCCAGGCACGCCTGGACCACCTCGGTGCCGGGCCCCGTAACCAGCTTCCGCAGTCGACGCTTCATCGGCTTGTAGTCCGCGTTCTCGGCGAGAACGAACACCTCGATCTCGGTCAGAGGGTCGAGCATCGCGCCGCACAACAGCGTGATGATCATCGTGGATTTACCGGAGCCCATCTGCCCGGCAAAGCTGTAGTTCTTCTCCGAAAGCAGGCCCTTGATGACCTTGCCGCGGATGTCGACCGCGCACGGCACGCCAGCGAAGTAGTCGGCGGTGCCGCTGGTGAGCAGCGGCCAGTCCGGGACCTTGCCTGTCAGGCTGCCCTGGTCGGCCACCCATAGATCGAGCACGCCGGGCTGCGTGCGAGGCTCAGTCGGCCAGACCTCCACCGGGAACCTGACAAGGTTGTGGGCCAGCACCTTCTTCTTGTCGTTGATCTTTTCTACGGTGACGCCCTGAGGCAGCTCAAGCTGCGTGCGCCAGCCGTTCCCGTCGCGTGTGGTCGGCATGACAAACCGCGGCTGCCAACCGGCCTTGATCGCCTTATCCAGCTTGGGCTCACCGAGGTTCTGAAGAGCCTTGAAGATGGCCCCCTCGTTCGGGAGGACCCCCCGTGCACCGCCGTCGGCAGCGCCGGGCGCCGTCGACCAGCTCACACCGCTGCTTCGCCGGTTGCCCTCCCGCCAGCCTGCGACTACGAGCAGCACCGGTAGCGCGACCAAGAACAGGCTCCAAGCCACCACCACGGCGCTGATCAGCCAGCGGATGACCCCACCCAGCCACACCCACACGTCTGTCCAGGCACCGGCCCCGGTCATCCACACGACGGTGGCCACGATGACGAGCAGGACCAGCACGCCGAGCAGGCAGCCGCCGGACAACATAGCCATGCGGAGGGCGAGCATCGGGAGCTTCATGAGCCGGTCGTGGCGGCGGTCGATCGCCTGCTGCCGCAGGCCGATCCACGCGGAGAGCGCCTCCGTGTTGCCCGTGGCGTCCGCGATGCGGATCTGCTTGCGGATCGCCCCCATGGTGAGGCCGTCGTACATGCGGACCAGCCATGAGTGCCAGCCGGCCAGGACGAGTCCACCGTGCCGGACGGTGGTTCTGACCGCCTTCTGGGCGCCCGGCGATGGGCGGACGACCATGACCCGGTCGACGACCACCGACGGCAGCAGGCGTGCACGAGCGGGCTGATCGGGCTCGTCGGAGACGATTTCGGCCTCGCACACCACCTCCTCGATCTCCTGGTCGGGGAGCGGCACCAGCTCATCGTGCCGCTCCTCGTCGAGCGGCAGGTCGGGCGCGTCGGCTGCGTCGCGAGACTGCACAAGCTCCAGGCGTCGCGGCTTGTCCGGCGCACTCACGCGGCACCTCCCACAGCGGGCCGCCCTGCCTCCATCAGCGCGCTGGCCAGCGCCTCGATGACGAGGACGACGCCACGGAACAGAGCTGGTACGGCGCGCCCAACCAGCTCGGCGGCAGGCACGCACAGCCGAGCCGCGTCGACGAGCACGAGCAGCGTGGCGATCGAGACGATGCGAAGGACGCTGAGCAGGCAGCGGAGCCAGCCGGCACGGCGGACCCGGGCGCGGATGTCGGCCCAGGTGCGGGTGTCGGTGGTGAGCGGCCGCAGGGACAGCAGGGCGAGCGTGAGGAGGACGATGGCGCCGATCAGGTAGTCGGACATCAGGAACCTCCGGTCATGATGAGGGCGGCAATGAAGAGCCACAGGATGTGGAAGGACTGGTCGAGGGTGTAGGCCCCGGTTCCCAGGTGGGGCTGGTCGTCGTGGCCCGGCCGTGGGGCGCCGAGCTGGTAGAAGTCGGCCTTGCCGAGCCGCGTGGCCAGCCCTGCGAGGGTGAAGCGTCGGTCGGCCCAGTAGTGCGACACGGCGTCCACGGCGAGGGCGGCGGCGAGGTAGCCGATGTGGATGTCGAGGCCCGTCACGAGGTTGAGCGCCAGCAGGGCGACCAGCTTGGTGATGGTGAGCGTGAGGACGTGGCGGGTGCACCAGATCCGGCCGGTCCAGCCGGGTGCGCCCTTGCCGCACGCCTGCCGGTGGGTCTGCACCCAGTGGTCGCCGAAGTGGTGGCCGACGTACAGGGCGCAGAAGGTGGCGGCGAACACGGTCAGCTTGGCGATGGTGTCGGCGGTCATGAGGACTGCCCTCCATCGGTGCCGGGCTGACCCAGCACTCGCTTCACGTCGCGGGCCGTGTCGGTCGCGCACCGCAGCGCCTCGCGGATCTTGTGGATGCCGGGGTTCGGGGGAGCTCGCCCGCCTGAATCAGTTCCCTGATCTTGACGGCGAGGACCGCCGGGTCAGGCTGTACCGAGGAGGTACCGGGGGGGTACTGGATCTTGGCGTTTCCCCTGTACTTTCCGCCAGTACCCCCCGTACTGGAGGGCCGGACGATCACCGGCACCGGAAGATCAGCCAGCACCTTCCACAAGGTCGGCAGCACCCACACCGCGATCACTGCGGCGACCGGTCCGAGCGAGTGCACGATGAGGTCCAGGAGGCTGAACGGCCACACGAACGCCGGCCAGCAGTTGAGGACGAGCGTCAGCGCGAGCAGCGCCAGCTCCGTCCAGAACAGCCGTTTCCCCTCCGCGCTCTTGCGGTCCACCACGCGGCCCCGGATGGCGCTGTACGCCTGCACGCCAACGGCGGCAAGTAGCGGCAGCGAAAGGACGGCCTCGACGCCGTACGACGCCCACCAGCCCAGATCATCCCGGGTGAGGTCAAGCGCTTTTACGACGCTGGCCTGCACGCCGATCGACGACACTCCCAATGCGATGCCGACGGCGACCATCGTCATGCTGGTTGTGATCCGCCGAACCTTGGCATCGCGGTAGGCGATGGCGGCCGGGTGCTGCGCAAGCTCGTGGAGCCGCGCGGCTTCCCAGGTGCGGCGCCGCAGCTTGTCGACCTTCTTGGTGTCGAGGGTGAACGGGATCTCGTCTTCTTGGAGCTCGGCGAGCAGGTGGGCTTCGGCGACGTCGGCGCGGAGCTTCTGGACGCGCTTGGTTTCGCCGCCGGGGAGGGGGACGAGCGGCGCGTACTCCTCGTCTTCGTCGTCGTAGGGCTCGTCTTCCTCCGGGAGGGCGGGCAGCGCGGCGGGCGGTTCGGGCTGGGCGAGGGCTTCGAGCCGGGCGAGGCCGCGGGCGACCTCTTCTGGGGTGGGCTCGTTGGGCTCATTGGGCGGGCTGGTGGTGTTCATGGTCTTGGCTTTCTGTGGCTGTGTGGGTGGCGGCGGTTGGTGCCCGCCCGGGGCTTGCTCCCCGGGACGCCGGCTCCCTCGCGGGTCCGGTCGGGCTGGGGGCTTATCTGCTGGCGCGTCGGTGTGATGCGGGGGTGCGGGCGTTGCGCTCCTCCGCCTCACGGCGGCGCTCGGCGCGGACGGTTTGCATGGCACCCTTGTGGTGGGGGCCGTTCCAGCGGCTCATGTGGATCTCCTCGGGTCGTTGTGGTCTGCCTGGGATGGGTGAGAGCTACTTCTTGCTGCCGAAGAGGCCTTCCTTGATCTCGCGCAATCCGGCCTTGACCTTCTGTACGCCGTCGTCGATGCGCTTGGAGTCGGCCTCCAACTCCGCGATCTCGGCGTCGGTGAGGTCGTGCTGCTTGGCCATGTGATCTCTCCTTCTGCTAGTGGGGGTGGTCGGGCTGAGCGGGAGCTACTTGAGCAGGACGTGGCCGACGCCCTTGCAGGTCGTGCACGGCTCGAAGGCGCAGCCCGGCTCGATTCCGGGCTTCTTGCTGCAGCGGGCGCACTTCACGAGGTGGCCCTCGCAGGGCTGCGGCTGCTGGTTGTCGCACATCTGGATCTCCTTCGGTCGATGGATGGTGCTGCGTGCCCGCCCAGGGTTCGCGCCTGGCTCCCGGCTGCCGTACGGCCCGGTCGGGCTGGCGAGGGGTTACATGCGGTTGACGGCGGCCTGCATCGCGGCGAGCTCCACGTCCACCAGGGCGAGCAGCTCGTCGGCGGCGGCGAGCCGGATCCGCCAGTCCTGCGTGATCTCGTGGATGGCGACCTCGAGGCCGGTCACGACTCGCTCCTGGCGGTCTCCGGGTCGTCGTCGGCGGGCTCGTCTTGCATGGCGGCGTGCATGGCGGCGTCCGCCCGGTTGAGGGCTGCGATCCGCTTCGCGAGCCGCTCCAGGCGCTCTTCCTCAGGGGTCACCGTCTGCCGCCCTTCTTGCAGCCGGTGCAGTTCGGGTCGGTGCACGAGCTGGTGGCAACGGTGGGCCGGTCGGCGCAGGCCGCCTGGCGGAGCGTGGTGAGCGTGGCCTCGATCTCCGCGATCTCCTCGGAGGTCATCGCGAGCCGCCCTGACGCAGCACCTGCGGCCGGCAAAGACAGCACTGGGCGTCGGAGCACGAGCTCGGGTGGGGCGGCTGCGACCGGTATTCGGCGAGCGCTCGGTCAATCTCAGCGGCGTTTTGGCCGGTGTCGCGCGGCCCTTTAGGCGTTGTGGAATGCTGGGACATCGATCCCTCTTCTGGTCAAGTCAGGTGCGGGGTCGAGGTCCCCGGCGGGCGGTCGAGTCGCTTCGCCGGGGACCGGCTTACCTAGTCGGAGATCCGCAGCGCCTTGCCCATGTCCTTGATGGCCTGGCGCCCCTTGGCGGCAGCCTCAGCCCCCTTCGCGGCGGCGTCCTTGATCTCGGCCTGGGCCTTGGTGGTCTTGCTGGCGGCCTTGGCCTTGTCGTCCTTCACAAAGTCCTCCTTCTGGATACGAGGTTTGGGGGGCTGGAGCTGGCTGCTCCGGGCACCCGCCCACCCCGTGGATGGGGTCAAGCGAGCACCCGCAACGAGCCAGGTCAGGCGAGGACCCGGGAGAAGAACGTGGCGAGCTGGTTGGCGCCCTGCAGCACGCCGTCGAACACGCCGTTGACGGCGTCGGCAGCCTGGGCGGGGCGGGTAAACAGGTAGAACACCACGAACGCGACAGCCACGTAGGTGATCACCTTCTTGACCTGCATGATGTTTCCTTTCTCGATGGATGTCCCGGACATGCCGCCCGGGGGGCGAGTTGCTGGTTGGGGCAGCCCCGGTGACGCCGGGGCTGTGGGGAGTGGCGTCAGGCGGCGCGGCGGGTGAGCGCGGCGGAGGCGGCCGTGACGATGGCGACGGCGGCCCGGTGGTAGCAGCGGTGCTTGCCGCGCTGCCCGGCCGGGCAGGTGCAGCCGGAGGCGTGCACGAGGTAGGTGGTGACGTTGTCGCTGGCGACGACCGTGTAGAGGCCAGGCCGCGAGGTGGGGAGGATGAGCCCCTGCTCGATGAGGTCGCGAGCCTTCTCAACCTGCTCCGGCTTGAAGCCGTCCAGGGAGGGAGCGTCGAGAGTGATCACCCATCGGCCAGAGATCTTGGCGGCGTCGATGCGGCCGTTCTGCGCCCAGCGGCGGATGGTTCGGGGCGAGACGTTGTAGGCGTTCGCTGCTTCGCGGGCGGTGATGCCGATAGGGTGACCCACTGGGTTCTCCTCCTGTTAGCGCAGGTGGTGAATCAAGGGCCTGTCAGGTGTTAGCGCACCTGGCGGGCCCGTTTGTTGTTGCATTCCTTGCGTGCAACAACACGCTACAACATGCAACATCAGGGCGCAACCCTCCCCGCCACAATGTCGCGGCAACCTGCAGAAACGGCGAAGGCCCCCAGCTCAACGCTAGGGGCCCACCATCAACGCCGACGCCTACCCGCCGACCGTCCACTCCAGCGCCATCCCCGACCCTGGCGTGTACGTCACCCGATCCGGCTGGCCGAACTGCACCTCGAACGGGATCCAGCCGCGCACACACCGGCCCACACGGACAACGTGGTCATGCGGCGGATAGAGCGGCTCGTCCCACCACTCCGCCGAATACGAGCTCGCCGCTGGGACGACGACCCCGGACTCGTATTCGAGCGACCATGGCGCCCATGACACCGCGATCGGCTGACCCGTGTTGCGAGCGACGCACACCTTCACCTCAAGGCCGGCGTAGACGAAGCCCTTCCGATCTGGCTTGAACCGGCCCTCGAAGGGCGTCCGCAACTTCAGGGCGGTCACAGAGATCGTGGAGTCCGCGTCAACGCTGTCTTGTGCCCGCCCGACGCGCTGCGGCGAGGAAGCTGAAGGAGTGGGAGTGGGCGTCGTGGTGGAGCGTTCCACGGGAACCGCGGCAGGGGACGCGGCGGCACATCCGGCTAGCAGGAGGGTGGCGAGGGCGAGGCCGGCGGCGTGACGCATGGGGAGCTCCCGGGGGCGAGGCTGATCACGATAAGTCGTCTATCGGACACGCTAGGTGGCGTCGACATGCCCGTCCACCGGATCGGGACAAAGGGGTGGACGCTCCTCGCCATGGGCCGCGTGGGCCGTCTGTGGGCCGCCAGACAACCGAATGAGCCCCAACGCGACCCAACACAACACACACCTATTTGGCCAGCTCAGAGCTATGCTGATCACTGCGCTGCTGGTCGGAAACCCCCAGCAAGGACTTCCAGCATTTCTCGAAGGGCGGAGGCTGAGAGAATCACGTCATGGCGGCTAAGGACGGCGATGGCTGGGCCGAGTGCGGGCAGGGTCATCGGCATTGGGGCATCCACGGCGCTTCCGGGCTCCTCGTCGTCCACCATGACGACCTCGGCGTCCCCTACGTGCTCATGCAGAAACGCTCCTGGTGGAGCCACCACGGCGGCACGTGGGGGCTGCCCGGCGGGGCGCGCGACAGCCACGAGGACGCCGTGGCCAGCGCCCTGCGCGAGGCCCGCGAGGAGGCGGCGCTCGGCGGCGAGGAGCTGCGGGTGCAGGGCGTCTACCTCGACGACCACGGCGGCTGGACGTTCGAGACGGTGATCGCCTCGTCGCCGGAGCTGCTGCCCGCGGTGCCGGCCAACCGCGAGAGCACCGAGCTGCGCTGGGTGGCGCTGCCCGAGGTGCCCGCGCGGAAGCTGCACCCCGGCTTCGCCGCGACGTGGGATCGGGTCCAGGGCGAGATCAGGCCGGATCTCCTCGTGCTCGACGTGGCCAACATCGTCGGCGCCCAGGCCGAGCACGGCTGGTGGCGCGACCGGCTGGGGGCGGCCACCCGGCTGCTGCGGACCGTGTCGGGGGTCGCGCTGGCGCATCCGGTGCTGTCGCTGTGGTTCCCGAGGGTGGTGGCGATCGTGGAGGGCGCCGCCAAGAGTGCGCCCGACGTACCCGGGATTCAGGTGGTGGCGGCGACGGGCAGCGGCGACGACGCGATCGTCGACGTGGTGCGCCGCGCCAAGCCGTGGGAGCGCGTGCTCGTCGTCACCGCGGACCGCGGGCTGAAGGCGCGGGTGAGCGAGCTGGGCGCCGAGACCGTCGGCCCGAAGTGGCTGCTGTCGCAGCTCAAGGACTAGTCACAGCTCAAGGACTGGTCACAGCTCAAGGACTGGTCGCGGGGCAGCGGGCTGGTCGCGGTCAGCGGTCCGCGGTGACCACGCGGTCGAAGGCGGCCTTGAGGCCGGTCACGTCGAGCACGCGTTGTAAGACGCCGTGCACGCCCACCAGCCCCAACGAGCCTCCGCGCCCGGAGAGCTTGCGCTGGTGCTCCACCAGCACCCACAACCCGCTGGAGTCGCAGAACTCCAGCTCGGCGGTGTCGATCACGACCTGCACGCGATCCTCGGCCAGCAAGGTGACCAGGGGCTCTTTCAGGAGTGGCGCCGTGAGCTTGTCAAGATCGCCGATGAGGCGCACGCGCGCGCCGGAGTGGCCGCGCTCCACCTCGACGCTGAGATCCGCCACCTCCTGAACGTACACCCCTGTCACCACAGCCGCTATCGTGGTTTCCGCACGGGAGGGTTCGCATAGTGGACGAGTGCAGCCGCCTTGAAAGCGGCCAGGTCAGCGATGGCCTCGTGGGTTCGAATCCCACACCCTCCGCTCACTCTCGCACCCCCGCGAAGGCGTCGCCCACGTAGGCGGCGAGCTGGAGATAGGCGTCCCTCGTCGGCTCCTGGAGCCGGTCGAGGTCGATCTCCGCACCCTCCTCCAGATGCGGGTCGTACGGCACCCTGACCACCGCACGGCACCTGGCGGCGAAGTGGGCCTCCAGCTTCTTGATGTCCACCGCCGACTTCGACCGCGGCCGGACGCTGCACAGCACCACGGTCGCGTTCTTCACCAGATCGGCGTAGTGGTGCGCCTCCAGCCAGTCGAGCGTCGCGGAGGCCGCCCTGGCCCCGTCGACCGACGGCGAGCTGACCAGCACGATCTGGTCGGCCAGCCCGAGCACGCCGCCCATGGCCGAGTGGAGCAGGCCGGTGCCGCAGTCGGTGATGCAGATGGAGTAGAAGTTCTCCAGCACCTGGGAGACGTCCTGGTAGTCGGAGCCGCTGAACGCCTCGGAGACCGAGGGGTCGCGGTCGGAGGCGAGGACCTCCAGGCGCGAGGGCGCCTGCGAGGTGAACGCCCTGATGTCCACGTAGCGCTTGACCTGGTCGCGCTCGTTGAGCAGGTCGCGCACGGTGGCCGAGGTCTCCAGGACGAGCTTGTCGGACAGCGTGCCCCTGTCGGGGTTGGCGTCCACGGCGATGACGCGGTCGCCGCGCACCTGGGCCAGGGTGGCGCCGAGGCCGACGGTGGTCGTGGTCTTGCCCACGCCGCCCTTCAGGCTCAGCACGGCCACGCGGTGGTGCCCGGCGGTGACCGGGGTGCGGGCCCTGGTGACGAGTTCGCGGCGGCGGCGCACCTCCGGCGGCTCGCCCGGCTTGATCCAGCCGCCGGACGCCTTGTAGATCAGGCGGCGCCAGCCCTTGCTGGGAGCGTTCCGCCGTCCGCGAAGCAGCGACTCCGGGTCGAGGCTGTCGGCGGTCGGCCGGCCGGTGATCGGCGGCCTGGACGGGGCGGTGAAGACGGGAACGGGGGCGGGACGGCGGCGCGGCTGCGGCGTCGGCGGGATCTCGCGCTCGGCGGGACGCCACTCCGGCTGCTCGGTACGCTCCGAGCGCTCGGCGGGCTCGGACCACTGCGGCCGCTCAGGTTGCTCGTTCCACTGCGGGCGATCCGGCTGCTCCGCCCACGCGGGGCGATCCGGTTTCTCGGCCCATGCGGGGCGGTCTGTCTTCTCGGCCCACGGCAGGCGCTCGGGCTGCTCCGGCTGCTCGGCCCAGTGCGGGCGCTCCTGCTGGGGGTCGGTCCACTGGGAACGTTCCTGCTGCTGGGCCGGCTCCTGAGGGCCGGACTCGGGCTCGTTCCACTGGGGCCGGTCGGTCCTCGGCATGGTCTCGGACGACTCGACCCACTGGGGGCGCTCGTCGCGGGGCTCCGGCGATTCGGCCGCCCACGGGGGCAGCTCGTCCTTCGGCGGGCTCTCCGGCTGCTCGGCCCACGACAGACGCTCGTTGCGCGGCTGGGTGTCGGCCCATGCGGACCGTTCCTCGCGCTCGGGCGGCTGCTCCTGCTCGGCCTCGGCGGCGGGCGCCTTCTCGCTGGCCGGCTCGGCGACGCTGGACCAGTCGGACGGCGGCCACGGCGTGTCGGTCGTCTGCTCCGGCTGAGCGGTCTTGTCCCGCTGGGCGGCCTTGTCGGGCGACGAGGTCGTGTCCGGCGGGGGGTCGAGCGGCGCGGCCGTGTCGGGCGGAGGCGTCTTGTCGAGCGGCGAGACCCTGTCCGGCGGCGTGAACGACAGCGCGTAGGTGTCGGTGTCGTCGGGGCGCGGCAACGGCTTCAGCGGCGCGAGGAAGGGGTCGTCGGCCCTCGGCGCGGGCGCCGGGGACTCCTCCTTGACGCCGGTCTTGCCCAGCCACTCGCCGGCCTCGCTCTCCCCGGTGGGGAGGTCTTCGGCGGCGCCGGCGCCGTAGACGGAGTCGACCGCGGCCCGGAACAGCGGCGGCGTCGGCGTCTCCTGCTGCTGTGGCACCAGTGACCAGGGGTCCTTGGGGTACGGCGAAGCGAGCGGCTCGTCGACCGGAGAGGTCGAGGCGCTGACAGGGACGGGCGCCTCCTCCGTCTCCTTGATCGCGTCAAGCCAGGCCAGCTGTTCCTCGAGAGATTCCTCTCGATCGTGTCTTGCCACCGTGTTCCCCCTCGGGTGGGTCTAAAGGGGCAGCAAATACCTTGCAGATTATCGCCACACGCTCACTGGAAGCCCGGCAACCCACAACTTCTTTGCCCGGCTACCGTGGTTCGCATGCGAGCCATTGAGATCGCCGGAGCCGGCGGACCAGAGGTGCTGGAGTGGCGCGAGGTGCCCGAGCCACGGGTGGAGCCGGGTGACGTGCTCATCGACGTCGCCGCCGCGGGCGTCAATCGCGCCGATGTCCAGCAACGACGAGGATTCTACGACCCTCCCCCCGGCGCGTCCCCGTATCCGGGGCTGGAGGTCTCCGGCACCGTCGCGGAGGTCGGCGCCGACGTCGAGCGGTTCAAGGTCGGCGACGAGGTGTGCGCGCTGCTGTCCGGCGGCGGTTACGCCGAACGCGTAGCCGCGCCCTGGCAGCAGGTCATGCCGGTGCCCCGCGGGGTGTCGCCGCGCGAGGCCGCCGCGCTGCCCGAGGTGGCGTGCACGGTCTGGTCCAACGTGTTCATGGTCGGGCGGCTGCGCAGGGGCGAGACGCTGCTCGTCCACGGCGGCGCGAGCGGGATCGGCACGTTCGCGGTGCAGCTCGCCAAGGTGCTCGGCTCCCACGTCGTCACGACCGTCGGCTCCGCGGCCAAGGCCGAGCGCGTCAAGGAGCTCGGCGCCGACGAGGTCGTGAACTACCGCGAGGAGGATTTCGCGGAGAAGGTCCAGGCCGACGTGATCCTCGACATCATGGGCGCGAAATACCTGGAGGGCAACGTCCGGGCGCTGCGTGCCGGCGGCCGGCTGGTGATCATCGGGCTGCAGGGCGGGCGCAAGGCCGAGATCGACCTGGGCGTCCTGCTCGTCAAGCGCGCCTCGGTGCACGGCACGACACTGCGCGCCCGTCCCGTGGACGAGAAGGGCGCGATCGTACGCAGCGTCGTGGACAACGTCTGGCCCCTGGTCGAGGCCGGTGCCGTGCGCCCTGTCATCTACGCGGAGGTTCCCATGGCGGACGCCGCGCAGGCTCACCGGATGTTGGATTCCGGAGAGCACGTCGGCAAGATCCTGCTAGTACGGTGAGTGTTATGAATGCTGAGGACAACAACACCCCCCACATCGTGGTGGTGGGCCCTGACTTCCAAGGTCAGGGCGATAGCGGCGAGGATGATCGCTCGGTCGCCAACCTGGTCGAGCAGCCCGCCAAGGTGATGCGCATCGGCAGCATGATCCGGCAGCTTCTCGAGGAGGTCCGCGCGGCTCCCCTCGACGAGGCCAGCCGCAAGCGGTTGAAGGAGATCCACGAGTCCTCCATCAAGGAGCTCGAGGACGGCCTGGCGCCCGAGCTGGTCGACGAGCTGGAGCGGCTGTCGCTCCCGTTCACCGACGAGAACGGCACGCCGCCGAGCGAGGCCGAGCTGCGCATCGCGCACGCCCAGTTGGTCGGCTGGCTCGAAGGGCTGTTCCACGGCATCCAGACCACGCTGTTCGCGCAGCAGATGGCGGCCCGTGCCCAGCTCGAGCAGATGCGCAGGGCGCTGCCGGGCGTGCCGCAGGGCGACGACCCGCAGCACCGCCCGCACGGCGGCACCGGGCCTTACCTGTAGCGGGTGGCCGCCGGACGCGGCTACCCGTAGAGGTCCTCGATCACCCGCGCGACACCGTCGTCGTCGTTGGTCGCGGTCACGTGGTCGACCGCCGCCAGCACGTCCGGATGCGCGTTGGCGACCGCGTACGACGTGCCTGCCCAGCTCAGCATGGGCAGGTCGTTCGGCATGTCACCGAAGGCGACCGCCTGGGACGACTTGATCTCGTGCTCTCCGGCGAGCGCGGCCAGCGCCGTCGCCTTCGTCACCCCCTGGGCGCTCATCTCGATCAGGCCCCTGCGACTGGAGTGCGTGGGGTTCACCAGATGGCCCACCAACTCGTGCACCGTGGCCTGAAGTTCGTCGACGTCCATCGCGGGATGCAGAGCCAGGAGCTTGGCGCATGGACGCGCCGTCACGGAGTCGACGCGGGCCGTGGCCGCCGCTCTGTCCAAGCCGCCGAGCCGGAAATCCGACTCATGCGCAAAACCGGCTTCATACTCGACCGAAAATACGAGATCCGACACGTTCGCTCTTAGCTGAGCGACGACTTCCTCGAGTACGTCGACGTCGATGAGGTGAGATTCCACTATCCGTTCGGTATGGAGATCGTAGATCAGCGCCCCGTTCGCACAGATTGCGAGCCCATGGTGACGTACGGCACCCGCGACCCCACCCATCCACCGGGGTGGACGGCCCGTAACGAACACGAGGACAGCTCCGGATTCCTCGACTTTGCCGAAGGCGGCGACCGTGCGCGGAGACACGGTTCCGTCGGTGCGCAGCGCGGTGCCGTCGAGGTCAGTGGCCACAAGGCGCGGTGCGGGAAGGGTCTGCATAACAGGTTCCAGTTTGCCCGGTGATGCCGCCCGACAGAAATCTTCCTAGGGACGGGAACACCAACGCTCCAGAATGGTGTTAGATGTGATGGCGTTGTATTAGCTGATCCCGTAGTGAAAACCAGCATGACTTTGTCTGAGCCACCCCGGGTGCTTGCTGTACGACACACCGGGACCCACGAGGTGTGGGTCCCATAGATTCACATCCTGAGGGAGAGCTTTTATGGCTCAGGGAACCGTCAAGTGGTTCAACGCCGAGAAGGGCTTCGGCTTCATCGCCCCGGACGGCGGTGCGCCGGACGTGTTCGTGCACTTCTCCGAGATCGTCGGCAACGGCTACCGCAGCCTTGAAGACGGCCAGCGGGTCGAGTTCGAGATCACGCAGGGCCAGAAGGGGCCGCAGGCCTCTCAGGTCCGAGCCATCTGACCTGTAGCAGCGAGACAGACCGGAGTTCGCTTCCAGCGGGCTCCGGTCTTTTGCTTGTGTCGGGTTGGTCACGGCTGTGACTCGACTCACACAACCCCCGAACCGCCGACCTCTCCCGGCCATCGATCTCTGTATGAGGTACGCGTGGTTGTGCCACCCCGTGACCGTCGCCGGGGTGCTGGTGCTCTTGGTCAACGACCACCTGCTCAAGCAGGCGTGGCCGGGGTTCGTCACGGGCAAGCTCAGCGACGTCGCCGGGCTCGTCGTGGCGCCCGCGCTGCTGGCGCTGCTGTTCTGGCGGCGGGCCGATCTCGCGGCGACCTTGCTCACCGGAGTGCTCTTCGCGGTCGTGAAGAGCACGGAGACGGGCGCTGAGGCCGCCTCTCAGGTCTGGACATGGGTGGCGGGTCCATCGCGGGTCCTGGCCGATCCCACGGACCTCCTGGCGCTGCCTGCGCTCGCCCTGGCCTGGTGGATACGCCACCGCAGCCTCCGCGGCCCCGGCTCGGCCCGCCGGCGCCTCATCGTGACGATGCCGCTGGCGGTCCTGGCCGTCACCGCCACCGCCGCCGCGCCGCCCCCGCTGTCGGCCGACTCCGTGGAGATCGACTCGCTCGACCGGATCGTGGTCCACAACGGGCCCGGCTGGGCGTGGATCTCCGAGGACGGCGGGCGTACCTGGGCGGAGGGATCCGCCAAGCGGGTCAAGCCGCCGCAGAGCGCGCAATGCGTACCCGGACAGGCCACACGGTGCTATCGCGTGGCCAAGGACCGGATGGCCGTGGAGCAGTCGGACGACGGCGGCCGCACCTGGCAGCCGTCGTGGCGCCCGTCCGAGGACGATCTCGAGCGGATGGCCAGGCAGTACGACCGCCCGGCGCCCGCCCTTCGCGCCATGGCCCTGACCGTGCAGGCCCGTTCCGGCGGGCACACCGTGGTCGTCGCGAACGGGCTGGACGGCATCGTCGTACGCGATCCGTCGGGGACGTGGCAGCGTCTGGGCCGGCCCGGCACCGAGCCCGCGGAAACGGATCTGGACCCCGAGCTCACCATGGCGCTGTTCCTGGCGGTCTGCATGCTGTTCGGCGGCGTAGGGGCGGGGCTGCGGCAGTACGGCGGGGTCTACCTGGGTTTCGCGGCGGCGTCCTGCATCGCCTGGCTGTCGGCGCTGGCCGGCTGGTTCCAGCCGGGGAGCGGCATCCTGCCGGACGGGCCGGCGCCACTGCTGACCTTGACCGGCGTGGTCGTGACCATGGGGGGCGCGGTGGTGTGCCTGGCGCTGGCGATCGCCGGCAGGGCACGTCCCGCGCCTGTGGCGGTCGGCGTGCTGGGCGCACCGCTGATCTTCGTCACCGTCTTCGCCCCCTTCTACGGGTGGTCCCAGGGCACCCCTGGCCCCTACTGGGTCGCCGTCGGGCTCGCCGTGGTGCTGACCGCGGCCGTACTGGTGGCGGGCGCCGCCTTCCTCAGGCACGACGCCCGCTCTCACCTCGACGGGTAGATCACCACACGACCGGCCGGAGCACGCCGAACCACTGCACCAGCCTGAGCACATCGACCGACTGAGCCGGCCCGAACGCATCGACCGACTGAGCCGGCCCGAACAGGCCCGAGCACATCGACCGACTGGGCCGGCCTGAGCGCGTCGAGCTGCTGGACCGGCCTCAGTACGTCGACCTACTTGGCCGGCTCCAGCACGTCGAGCCCCACGAAGGGCCGCAGTGCGGCGGGGACCACCACCGAGCCGTCGGCCTGCTGGTGGTTCTCCAGGATGGCCACGATCCAGCGGGTCGTGGCCAGCGTGCCGTTGAGCGTGGCCAGGTGCTGCGGCTTGCCGTCCTTGTCGCGGTAGCGGATGGCGAGCCTGCGGGCCTGGAACTCGGTGCAGTTGGAGGTCGAGGTCAGCTCGCGGTAGCGGCCCTGGGTGGGGATCCACGCCTCGCAGTCGAACTTGCGGGCGGCCGACATGCCGAGGTCGCCCGCGGCCGTGTCGATGATCCGGTAGGGCACCTCGATCTTCTCCAGCATCTCCTTCTCCCAGGCGAGCAGGCGCTGGTGCTCCTCGTGCGCGTCTTCGGGCCGCACGTAGGAGAACATCTCGACCTTGTCGAACTGGTGGACCCGGATGATGCCCCTGGTGTCCTTGCCGTAGGAGCCCGCCTCGCGCCGGAAGCACGACGACCAGCCCGCGTAACGCAACGGCAGGTCACCGCCGCCGAGGATCTCCTGGGCGTGGTAGCCGGCCAGCGAGACCTCCGAGGTGCCGACCAGGTAGAGGTCGTCGTCGGGGAGCCGGTAGATCTCCTTGTCGTGGGCCACGTGGAAGCCGGTGCCCTGCATGGTCTCCGGCTTGACGAGCACCGGCGTGATCATCGGCGTGAACCCGGCCTCGATGGCGTGCTGCATGGCCATGTTGAGCAGGCCGAGCTGCAGCCGCGCGCCGACGCCCCTGAGGAAGAAGAAGCGCGAGCCGGACACCTTGGCGCCCCGCTCCATGTCGATCGCGTTGAGCGCCTCGCCCAGCTCCAGGTGGTCTTTGGGCTCGAAGTCGAACACGCGCGGCTCGCCATGGGTCTCGAGCACCACGTAGTCGTCCTCGCCGCCGGGCGGCGCGCCCTCCTCGACGATGTTGGGCACCGACTGGAGGACCTCGTCCAGCTCGCCCCCCAGCCTCTCCGCCTCGGACTCGGCGGCCTTGACCTGGCCCGCGAGGTCCTTGGCCCGCTGGAGCAGCGCGGCCTTCTCCTCGCCCTGCGCCTTGGAGACCGACTTGCCCATGCTCTTCTGCTCGGCGCGCAGAGACTCGAACGAGGTCAGCGCGGATCGGCGGCGCTCGTCGAGGTCGAGCAGCGTGTCGACGACGGAGTCGTCCTCACCGCGGGCACGCTGCGACGCCCGTAGCCGGTCGGGATCCTCACGAAGGGTACGCAGGTCAATCACAAGGAAAGGCTACCGGCGCGGGGAGGCGCCCCGCCCCCGGATTTGCCGGGACTCCCGCCTGCACCGGGAACGGCGCCCGCGTTCGGACATCCGGCGGGCGGGGTCTCGTCAGACCCGCCCGGCGCGGATCCTCGCCAGCCAGTCGCCCGCCTCCGCGAACTCCGGATCGGACGTGCCCCGCTTGATCTGCGGCGCCAGCCCGTCGGCCCGCGGATAGCTGCCCAGGAACCGCACTTCACCACAGATCCGGTGCAGCCCCGCGATCGCCTCCCCGACCCGGGCGTCGGCCACGTGCCCCTCGAAGTCGAAGTGGAAGAAATAGCGGCCGATCCCGTCGCCCGTCGGCCGCGACTCGATGCGCGTCAGGTTGACCCCGCGCACGGAGAACTCGGTCAGCATCTCCAGCAGCGCGCCCGGGTGGTCGTCGGCCAGGAAGACCACCAGCGTGGTGCGGTCGGAGCCGGTCGCCTCCGGCAGCGGCCCCGGACGGCTCACCTTGACGAACCTGGTGACGGTGTCGGATCTGTCGCCGATGTCGGTGGCCAGCTCGACCAGCCCGTAGTGCTCGCCGGCGATGCGGGCGGCGATGGCGGCGTCGTAGGGCGAGCCGGGCAGCGACACCTCCTGCGCCGCGGCGGCCGTCGAGGGCGCGGCCACCACGACGGCGTCGGGCAGCTCACGCGCGATGAAGGCGCGGCACTGGGTGATGGCCGCGGGATGCGTGTAGACCCGCTTGATGTGGGGGATCTCGGTGCCCGGCCGGGCCAGCAGCGAGAACTGCACGGGCAGCAGCAGCTCGGCGTTGATCAGCAACGGCTCGCCCCAGGCGAACTCGTCGAGGGTCGTGGTGATCGCGCCCTCGATGGAATTCTCCAGGGGCACCACGGCGCCGTCGGCGCCACCGTCGCGGGCCGCGTTGAGCGCCGCGCTCACGGTGGCGCAGGGCAGCCGCTCGGCGGTGGGGTCGAGGAGCCGCAGGGCCTCCTCGGTGAAAGTCCCTTCCGGTCCGAGATAGGCGAGTCTGGGCATGCGTCCAGAGTATCCGCAGCTCGACAGCTCACGCCGCCGTTACTCGGACGGCGTACCCGAGTTCACAGCGGCCCGCAGGCCCGGGACTGGATCAGCGGCCCGAGCCCGAGCCTGGCCGCCCGCACCGCCTCCTCCTCCTCGGGCGACAGCGGCTGTTGTCCCTTCCCGCCCACCACCGGCCGCACGTACGTACGCGTCTCGCTGCGGCCGTTGATGGAGGTCAGCACGATCCCGTCGCCCAGCCCGTTGATCATCGCCACCGAGAACGACAACCGCCCGGTCATCTCCGCGAGCGCGTCGTAGCGGCACACGGCCACGTCTCTGATGGCCTTGAGGTCGTTCCTGCCCTCGCTGGTCTGCCGGGCGAGCGTGCGCTGACAGTCTTCCACGGTGGCTTTGGCCTGCTTAAGCGCCAGATATCCGATCATTACGCCACTGACCCCGGCGACGACGCCCACGATGACCCATGTGGTAACGAGCACGGCACAGAGGGTAACGGTTCAGTCAGGTGATCCCCCGGCGTTTCGGCAACCAGGACACCAACAACCACACCAGAGCCAACGCCCCAAGCCCGAACCCGTTCTGGACGATCTTCCCCAGCACCAGGCTCACGCCGGGAATGTCGGCCGCGATCAACGACACCCCCCACCACGGGACCGGCACCACGTAGTACAGCCACACCCCCGCGGCCACCCTCAGCCTGACCGGGTCACGCCCGTCGCCCACGATCGCGCCGAGCACCACGACCACCCAGGCCAGGTGATGGATCCAGGCCACCGGCGAGAGCAGCACGGCCATCAGGCCGACGAGCGCGACCGCGGTCATCGACTCGCCCGCCCGGTAGGCGTCCCGGGCGCCGCGGAAGCCGTACCAGCCGACCGCGGCCACGACCACCAGCCAGATCGCGGACGTGAGCAGGTCGGGCAGGTACAGCCGGATCAGCATCCCGCGGATCGACTGGTTGGTGGTGGCGGCGTTCGAGCCGAGGCGGTCGGGGTCGAGCAGCGCCGAGAACCAGAAGTCGGCCGCGTCCCGCGGAATCACCGCGAACGGCAGCAGCGTGAGTACCGCCGCCGCGAACACCGCCATGTAAAAGGTCCGCCACTGCTTGGTGACCAGCAGATGGATCAGGAAGACCCCCGGTGTCAGCTTCACCGCCGTGGCCAGCCCGATCAGGAACCCGCGAGGCCACCAGGGCCGCTTGGCCACACAGTCCGCCAGGCACAGGGCGACCAGCAGGATGTCCACCTGCCCGAACCGCACCTGGTCCCTGATCGGCATCAGGTACGCGCACGCCACCATGAGCAGCCCGAACAGCCACGGCACGTACTTCCGCAGCGCCTCCCGCGCCAGCACCTGCCGGAACGAGAACCCCACGGTCACGGCCAGCGCCACGTAGATGCCGACCGTCCACACCCACTGCGCCGTCTCCCACGACATCCCCGCCAGCCCCACGGCCAGCATCGCCGCGATGGGCGGATACGTGAACGGCAGCAACTGAGGCGCGGGCGTGAAGTAGTCGTACACCGGCCGTCCCTCAAGGAGCATCTGCCCCCCGGTACGGTAAACGTCCAGGTCGACCAGCCGTTGGTCGTCGGGATTGGTGAGCCACGTGTGCACCAGGGGCGCCACGGCCGCCACGACGACGAGCGCCACGACGGCCCACGCCCACCACTGCCGCCGCATCGCCCGTACCTCGCCACTTGTCACGGTGTGGCACGTTACCGTGGCTGGTGTTGATCGAGGGGCAGACACTGGGGGTCCGTAGATGCCGAACGCCACTCCGTACGCGCCTCAGGGCCGGTACGGGAAGCGCCGCCACCTCGGCCACGGAACCACCCTGCTCACCGTCCTCCTCCTGACCCTCTTCGCCCCCTTGCCCCCGGCCTGGGCCGGCACCCTCCACCCACCCCAGACCGCATCCCCAACCCACACCCTCCACCCACCCCAGACTTCGGCCTCAACCGACGCCCTCTTCTCATCTCAGGCTCCGGCCTGGGTCGGCGGGGTCCAAGGGCGGGTGGCCCTCATCGGCGTCCCCGGGTTGGAGTGGAGCGACCTCAGCCAGTCGACGACCCCGAACCTGTGGCGCCTCGTGGGCGAAGGGGCCTCGGCCTCCCTCTCCACCAGGGCGGTGCCACCGCCGGACCGAGGCATCACCTGCCCCACGGCCGGCTGGCTGACCATCTCGGCGGGCCAGCGCTCAGGCACACCGGGCAAGGGCTGCCCTCCGCCCCCCACCCCCCAGCAAGCCGGAGAAGGCGCCACGATCCCCACCTGGCGCACCCTGACCGCGTACCAGTCGGAGACCGGCTACAACGCCCAACTGGGCACCCTGGGCCAACTGGTCACGGACAACGGAGGCAAGGTGGCCGCAGTCGGCCCGGGCGCCGCCCTGGCCGCAGCCAACAAGTCCGGAAATATCGCCAGATACACCCCCACCCTGGACGGCCTGGGCGACACCACCCCCTACAGCCTCATCGTCCTCGAAGCCGCCGCCCTGGCCGACGCCTGGACCCGGCAGCCCCTGGACGAGTACGGCGTCCCCACCCCCCTGCCCGCGTCCGCCCGCCGAGCCGCCGTGGCACAGGCGGACCAGCAGATCGGCGCCTTGATCGCCGAACTCCAGCCCGGCACCACCGTCCTCGTGGCCGGCATTTCAGACGTAACGCCCAACGCCCACCTCCACGTGGCCATCGCCACCGGCCCGTCGCCCACCGGCCGGCCGTACCCCCGGGGCCACCTGACGGCCACCTCCACCCGCCAGGACGCCCTGGTCACGATCACCGACCTGACCGCCACGACCATCCAGCTCCTGGGCGTACCCACCCCCAGAGACGTGGTGGGCCGCGCCTGGCAACCCGGCGCCCCCGCCCCCTCCACGCCGTCCGAGACGATGACGGAACTGGCGGACGCGGACCTGGCCAGCCAGGTCCTGCGCGAGGTGCGCGGCCCCTTCTTCACGGTCCTGGTGACGGTCCAGCTCCTCTTCTACGCCTTCGCCGCCCTCGCCCTCCGCCGCCGCCGCACCACCCGCCCGAACACCGAACGCCCGAACACCGAACGCCCGAACACCGAACGCAGGAGCACCGGACACCCGAACGCCACACCCGCCGACGACCACTCCGCACAACCCGGCCCCCGCCTCCCCAACACCGACTCCCACCCCAACAACAAGTCGCTCTCCAACCCCGATCCCGACCCCAAGCCCTTGGCCGACCCCGGGTCCCCGTCCAACACCGAGCCCCTCTCCGACCCCGGACTCCTGCCCACGACCGGGTCCCTGCCCAAGCCCAAGCCCCTGCCCGACACCGAATCCCTGCCTGACCCCGGGGCGCGCCCCGACACCAAGTCGCCTACCTACTCCGAGCCGCGTAACAGCACCGAGTCGTTTGCCGGCGCCGAGTCGGCGAGCACCTCCAAGCTCCTCGTGGCCGTCCAGATCGTCGCGGTGGTCAGTGGTGCCATCGCCGTCTCCACCTTCCTGGCCCAGTTGGTGCCCTGGTGGACCCTGCCCGTGCCCATGCTGTCGGTGATCATCACGATCCTCGCCATCGCCGGTCTGATCACCGGTGCCGCCTTCGCCGGGCCGTGGCGTGCACATGTGCTCGGCCCTCTCACCGTCGTCACCGCCCTCACCTCGCTCGCCCTGCTCCTCGATGTCATGACCGGCTCGAAACTCCAGGTGAACGCCGTGACCGGCTACGAGCCCGTCACCGGAGGACGCTTCTATGGCTTCAGCAACATCGCCTTCGCCGTCTACGCGACCGGCACCATCCTCGGCCTCGCCGGGCTGGCCCAGTGGCTGCTCGGCAGGGGCGTGTCCAAGGTCGTGGTCGTCTCGGCGTGCGCGCTCTACGGAGGGTTCGCGGTCTTCGCGGACGGGTGGCCTTCCTGGGGTGCGGACTTCGGTGGGGTCCCGGCCTTCGTGATCGGTCTGGCCGTCTTCCTGATCCTGCTGTCGGGCAGGCGGGTGTCCTTGCTGAGGCTCCTGCTCGTCGGACTGGCCGGAGCCGTGCTCGTGGGCGGCCTTTCCGTGTTCGACTGGCTGCGTCCCGATGATCAGCGGACCCACTTGGGCAACTTCGTCCAGCAGATCATCGACGGCCAGGCGTGGACCGTCGTCAGCCGCAAGTTCGGCGCCATGATCGGCGTAACCGTCGGCAACTGGTCACTGACCCTCCTCTCGCTGGTCGCGCTGGCTTTCCTGTTCCTCGTGCTGGCCCGCCCCTCCCGCTGGGGCGCCCCCGCCCTCGGCCTGGCCTACAAGTCGGCCCCGACGCTCAGGGCCGGCCTGTTCGGTGCGCTCACGTGCGCCTTCGTCGGTTTCCTCATGAACGACTCCGGCATCGCCATCCCGGCTATGGCGCTGACGGTCGCCGTGCCGCTGACCCTCGCGGCCTGCGTTCGCGCCCTCCAGCTCGCCACGCCCACGCCACCAGCCCCACCGTCAGAGCAAGCAACACCCAGGCAAGCTGAGGCCTGAGCTCGCTCCTGAGCCACATGAGGTCCGGGGGCTGCCCGTCCACCCGGGCAGGCAGGTACGCGAGCGACAGCACCATCAGGTGCGCCACCACGAACCCATCCACCGCAGAGGCTCCCACCAGCACGAGCATCCCGAACGCCAGCCCGTCGTACCAGGGCAGGATGTACGGCGTCGCGAACAGGTACGCCACCACCAAGGCCGCCGCCACAACAGGAGCCTCCAGCCCCCTCGACCTCGACCCCGACCCCGACCCCGGCCCCGGCCCTGGCCCTCTGCGCCCCTCCGGCTTCTTCAAGCCCTCCAGCCTTCCGGTCTTGCCCAAGCCCTCCGGCCCTCTAGGCCGGCCCAACCCCTTCGACTCTTCCGACCCTTGCACCCCGCTCGGCCCACCCGACCCCTCTGACGACCGTGACCGGATGGTCGCCAGGCGCAGCAGTGCCCACGCCACCAGCCCGAGCACCACGAGGGACCCGATCTGGATCTCACCCCGGTAAGCGCTGCCGGTGCCCACGATCGACTGCAGCCAGCCCTGCACCAGCTTCCAGAACGAGGCATGCGAGATCGACTTACTCGTACGGGTCATCGGCTCGATCGCCGCCGTCCCCACGATCGCGTACCCGGCCACCACCACCGCGACCGCGCACCCCGCCATGAGGGCCAGGCGGGCCGGGCGGCGGCGTAGCTCCCAGGCGGGCCCCAGCGCCATGAGGCCGGCGTTTACCTTGATCGCCACCCCCAGCCCCAGCAGCACACCGGAACCGGCCGGGCGGCCCCTGGCCAGCAGCGCGGCGACCATGCAGGCGACGGCCAGCGTGTCCACATGCATGCCCGCGACGAGGTGGTAGAGAAGCAGCGGGTTGGCCGTCCACAGCAGCGCGGCCCGCAGCCGCCTGGCCGGATCGTCTCTGGTGAACCGATCGATGAGAAACCCGGTCGCGATGAACGCGGCGGCGTTGAACAGGGCCAGCACGAATATCGTCAGCCGCAGCGAGTCGCCGCCGACCCAGCTCGCCACCGCCTGCAGCGCCGTGGCGACCGGGCCGTAGACGCTGGCCTCCTCACGCCAGGGCTGCTCCACCGCGTCGGCGATGGGGTCGCCCGCCAGGTCGGTCGCGCCGTGCGTGTAAGGGCTGAGGCCGAGCGTCACCATGCGGCCGTACGCGGCGTAGTTGAGGTGGTCGGCGGAGCCCGACGGGGGCAGGAACGCGAGCGCGCCGGCCGCGGCACAACCGGCGAGCATCAGCGACCGCGCGCTCGGAAAGCGGTGAAGTTGGGCGAACGGGCTGTGGATGGCCATCAGAGCGGCCAGGAGGCCGAGGCCACCGAGGACGATGGCCGCCGTGGCGAGGATGATCACCAGGTAGGGGTTGGGGGCGGCCTCGAGAGAATAGGGCGGCTGCCAGCCCGGCCCGGTGAGGGCGGGGACCATCGATGAGGGCCCCAGGAAGCCGATGGTGATCGTCAGCAGGATTGAGGCGCTGATCGCCGCCGTGGCCGGCCCGGCGAGCCGACCTCGTGCCTTGTCGTGCCACGTCTGCGAAGTCACCGGGAAATTCCAGCACACTCGCGAGACGGCCTCGCCAGAACCACCCCCACCTGTGGACGACGAACCCCTAACACCGCCGCCTGTGGACAACCATGCTCAGACCACCGGCACGACCAGGTTCGCCCATCAGCACAGATCACCGACCCACAAGGCGCGGGTTGCACAGCCCGGCAGGACACCGACCCACAAAACGTCAACCGCACATCACGGAAACGCGCCGACCCACAAGACATGGACCGGGCAGAACGACCGAGCCTGGACCCACAAGACGTGAACGGCGCGACACGGCACGGCACCGACCCACGCGGCGTGGACGGCACATCACGACGGCCTTCCGACCGACAAGACGAATCCCGCACCCCACGACAACGCACCCACCCACAAGACTCACGACAGCGCACCCGTCCACAAGACATGGACGGCCCAGCACGGCAGGCCGCCGACCGGCAAGACGTGGGTCGCACGTCAGGGCAGATCGCCGGTCCACAAGACGTAAATCGCGCCTCACGACAGGCCGCCGGCCCACCAGCGCCACCCTGCAGCCCAGTGCAAGGGCCAGAGGAGATCGAGGCCGGGTTTCGGCTCAGGATTCCGCCCCGAAAACCGGCAGCCGGCCACTCACCGTTTCGGCCGGAGCTTGCCCAGGTTCTCGGCCACCACAGGCTCCCGTACGGCCAGCGCCCGCGCCACGTCCCGCAACTGCCTGGCCCGGTGAAGCTGCGCCCGCCAGTCGGTCCCCGTGGCCCGGTGTGCCATGTCGACCTCGACCTCGGCCACCCGAAACCCCTTGCGCAGCAGGTCGATGGTCAGAGCCGTCTCGACCCCGAACCCGTGCGCCAACGGCCTGGCCGCCTCGAACGCGGCCCGGGTGAGGCATCGCTGCCCGTTGAGCGGCTGCGCGGAGGTGAAGCCGGTGGCCCGGCGGATGCCCTCCTTGGACAGCCGGACCACTAACCCATGCCCCCCGAGCCGCACCCGCGTGGTGAAGACGGCGATCGTCATGTCGGCCGTCCCCGCGCGTACGGGCTCGATGAGGGGCGCGGCGGCCTGGGCGGTCTCGCCCAGGTCGGCGTCGAGGAACAGCAGGTGGCGAGAGATGGTGTCGTCGTCGAGGAGACGGACCGCCTCGGCGCCCGTCTCCATCGCCGCGGCCTTGCCCCGGTTACGGCTGTGCCGCACCACCCGGGCCCCCGCCGCGCGCGCCACCCTGCCCGTCTGGTCCGCCGAGCCGTCGTCGACGACCACGACGAGGTCAACGCCGGGCAGCGCCGCGGCCGCCTTGACGGTGGCGGCGATGCGGTCGGCCTCGTTGGCGGCCGGGATGATGACAGCGGTGTCGCCGCTCACCGGCCGTCACCTCCGGCAGAGACCTCGGATCCCGTCATGACTGCTCGGTGATCAGGAATTCCTGCGGCACCTCGTCATGCACGGTGAACACCGAATCCAGCCCTGTGACCTGCAGAATCTTGCGTACGGCCGGCCGCGGGGCGGCCACGTCGAGCGCCCCGCCCTGCTCTTTCATGCGTTTGAGCGCCGACAGCAGCACGTTCATCCCCGTGGAGTCACAGAAATCCACGGCGGACATGTCGATGACCACCCGGCTAGGCCCGTCCTGCAGCAGCCGAGTGAACTCGGACTGCAGGTGGGGCGCCGTGTAGAGGTCGATTTCTCCGGTGATGGCAACGAGTGCGCACCCCGCGTGTGATCGAGTCGAGACCTTGAGCTCCACATGGGCAGGCTAGCGGCGCGAGCGCTTCCGGTCACGTTGTCACGCCGATAGGGGAACCACAGGTTTTTGTCCTCCGTTTGGGCTCCATGAAAACGGAGAGTACGCGAAGCTTGACAGCGTGACACCGGAACCGGCACCGCTTCATGGAGAAGGAGGGGCTGGGGCACGACTGACGGGCCCCGCGTCGATGAAAGCAGACAAACCCGAAGACCCGCAGCGCCAAGGACTCCGCGAACGCCTGGAATCCATCCTCATCAGCACAGAGAAGGCGACGTCATGGCATGACCAAGCGGGACGCCTGCGCGGCCTGGTCAACCACGAAGGCTACGTCCCCATCCGCACCCGGCTCGCCGTCGAGGACCTCGACTTCCTCGCCGCCGCGCGCACCGAACTGCTCAGATTCTCGGAGCTCGGGCTCAGGTTGCTCGATCTCCACCAGCCGCGAGACGCGGGGGGCATCACCAGTGACACCGCCCACCCGATATTGCGGTGCCGGAGCTGCATGTGGCGCTGGCCCTGCCCGACATTTCGGGCGATGTCGGAGTCGTTCGGCGCTCCTCGGGACCTGCCGGACACGGCCCTCCCCGAGAGCGCCTAGGGGGTCGCGCGCACCGGGGAACGACCGCGAGCGCGGGAGACCGAGCGTCAGCCTCTGACCAGCGGGAGCCGGATCTCGAACCGGCACCCGGGCCCGTCGTTGACCACTCCGATCATCCCGTCGTGCGCCTCGACGATGCCCTGGGCGATGGCCAGCCCGAGCCCGGCCCCACCGTCGGCGACAGGAGTACGAGCAGCCTCCCCCCGGAAAGCCACGTCGAACACCCGAGGCAGATCCTCCTCGGGAATCCCCCCACAACAATCAGAAACCGACAAGCAGGCCATCCCCTCCTCATCCACCCCGGCCCGCAGCACCACGGTCTGATCGGACGGCGTGTGCCGGATCGCGTTGACCACCAGGTTTCCCAGCGCCCGGCCCAGAGCCCCCGCGTCGGCCTCCACCGGCACGGTCGCCGCCTCCTCGGCCGTGAGCACCACGCCCTTGGCCCGGGCGAGCGGCTCCACCCCGGCCAATGTGTCGGCCACGAGGTCGGCCAGCCCGATCCTGGCCCGTGACAGCCGCAGGGCCCCGGCGTGGATCCGCGACAGCTCGAATAGGTCGTCCACCATCGCGGACAGCCGCTCCACCTCGAGCTTGATCTGCCCGTGGTAGCGCGCGACCGTCTCGGGGTCGGACACCACCCCGTCCTCCAGGGCCTCGGCCATGGCCCGCATCCCGGCCAGCGGCGTACGCAGGTCGTGGCTCACCCACGCCACCAGCTCACGCCGGGCGCCTTCCAGGGCCCGCTCCCTCGCGTACGCCTCCTCAAGGGTGCTGGCGATCGTCCGCAGCTCGGCGGGCAGCCCCTGGGGCGTGACGAACGGCACCTCGCGTACGGCCGCCACCAGCCGCCTGCTCTCGCCCACCACCCGCCGGGCCAGCACGAACGCCACTCCCAGCCCGACCAGCCCGCCCACGGCCACCACGCTGAGCACGAAGTCCCTGATCGCCCCTTCGAGCAGCATCTTCATGATGATCGCCACGACCCCGGCCAGCGTGGCCGCCACGGCGACCACCACGACCACGGCCAGCATCACCCCGATCGACCTGGTACGCAGCCGCCACATCACCCAGATGCCCGCCAGCGCCACCAGCAGCCCGAGCCCGGCCGTGACGGCCACGACCATCGCCAGGTCCCCGGCCGCCGGGCGCATCAGGACGCCCCCTCCAGTGGCTCGTACCGGTAGCCGACCCCCCACACCGTGACGATCCTGCGCGGCTCGGTCGGATCCGGCTCGATCTTCTCCCGCAGCCGCCGCACGTGGACGGTCACGGTGGAGGAGTCGCCGAACGACCACCCCCACACCTGGTCGAGCAGCGCCGACCGGCTGAACGCCTGGCGCGGGTTGCGCATGAGGTAGGCCAGCAGGTCGAACTCCCTGGCCGTCAGCAGCACCTCGTCCCCTCGCAGGCGTACCTCGTGGGCGCCCACGTCCACCACCAGGTCCCCGTCGCGCAGCACCCCGGTGCCGGCCGTGACGGAGGCCCCTCGGGCCCGCCGCAGCACGGACTGCACCCGCAGCGCCAGCTCGCGCGGGCTGAACGGCTTGGTGACGTAGTCGTCGGCCCCCGTCTCGAGCCCCACCACGCGATCGATCTCCTCACCGAGCGCGGTCAGCATGATCACCGGGACCGGCCAGCGCTCCCTGAGCTTCTTGCAGACCTGCAGCCCGTCGAGCTTGGGCAGCATCAGGTCGAGCACCATCAGGTCGGGCGGATGCGCCAGCGCCCTGCGCAGCGCCTCCACGCCGTCGCCCACGCACTCGACCTCGTGCCCGTCGCGCTCCAGATACCGGGCGACGACCTCGGCCACGGTCGGATCGTCATCGACCACCAGGATGCGCGTGTTCACCACTTCACGGTACGGCCGAGGTGCCCGGAAGTGACATGTACGTCATTGCTTCGTAAGCATCGCGGATCATGTCGGGAAGACGTACGGTTGCCTCATGAGTAGAGTCGTGATGCTCGTCATAGGGACCTTGCTGGGTCTCTTCGTGCTGTTCAACTTCCTCCTGCCCATGCTGGTGGGCCTGGTCAAGATCGCCTTGATCGTCGGCGTGATCGCTCTGCTCGTGTTCGTCGCGGTCGCCGTGATGAGCAAGTCCTCGCGCTCACATTGACGCAGTTCCTGTTCGATCCGTGGCTGGTCGGGATCACCATGGTGGCGATCCTGCTGCTGGCCACGTGGGCGGCGACGCTGCTGCCCATCGTCAGTGGGGAGCCCCCGAGCTTTCCGCTGACTTACGCGCGCCGTATGGCCTTCCAGCGGCAGCGCGATCCGGACGCGGCCGGTCGTTCGCGTCCACGAGCTCCTTAGGCGTGCCCCGCTTCGAGTGAACAACCAAGCGGGGCTCCCTCTCGACGAGTGAGCCCTTCGTCACCCAACGAGGAAAACAGGGCTCATGATCGATTCTCTTGTCACGTTCGTCATCAGCATGTCCGGCGGCAGTGCCGCCCTCGGCATCGTGCTGTTCACCCTGGCCGTGCGGTTGCTGCTGCTGCCGCTCAACGTCCGCCAGGCACGCACCGCGAAGGTCCGGGAGAAGCTCGCGCCCAAGCTGCGCGAGTTGCAGAAGCGCTACGGGCGCAATCCCGAACGGCTGTCCAAGGAGTTGTCCGCGCTCTACGCCAAGGAGGGCAGCTCGCCGTTCGCGGGTTTCATGCCGATGCTGGCGCAACTGCCGTTCATGTGGCTGATGTACCGGGTGGCCACACACCCAACCGCACTGGTCGGTCACGATCTGTTCGGGGCTCCGCTGGGTCAGCAGGTGGCGGGCGTGGTGGCCAATTACGGTCTGGCCAGCATGCCGGTTTTGGTCTTTGTACTGGTCATCGCGCTGGTCGCAGCGGTGGCGTGGTTCTCCGCCAGGCAGATCAAGGTTTCGGAGGAGCAGCCGGCGCTGATGAAGAAGATCATGCCGCTGCTGCCGTACGGCTCCGTACTGGCCGCGCTGGTGCTCCCGCTGGCGGGCGGGCTCTATCTGCTCGTCTCCACGGCGTGGGCCGTCAGCGAGCGGGCCGTGCTCGCTAGCCGGCCTCTCTGAGTGCCGCCACCTGCCCGTTCACCGATTTGTTGGGTGCGGGCAAAATGGCCCAGACGGTCGTCGTGTCACCGTCGTGCCTGACCCCCCAGCTCTCCGCCACGTATTCCACGATGCCGAGCCCCCGGCCCCCGAGCGAGGACAGGGTCGGGCGGCCCGCCCGCGGCTCGGTGGCCGCACCCCCGTCGCTCACCGCCACCTCGATGTGATCGTCACTCCGTAGCCAGGCGACCCTCACCATGCCCGACGGAAGTGGATGCGCGTGCCTCAGCGCGTTGCTCAGCAACTCGCTCACCACGAGCACGGCATCGTCGATCGCGGCGGAAAAGACCCCACTGTCCTGCAGGTCAGTGCTCAGACGCTGGCGGGCGACGGCGACGCTGGACGGCGCGTACGGCAGCAGCACCACGCTTGACACACCCACCTCCCCGTTCCCTGTGCCCCCCGCGGGAACACTCCCCGGTACGACCGAAATGCCCCGTTACTCAATCCCAGAAACCGCATCTCGATCACAGCTTGTACACATTGGACGATAGATCAGCTCAACCGTGACCACCTCGTTACCGCATCGGTGTGTCGGATCCGATAGTGGAAGCACACCTGAGCACGAGTCGCATTCTGGTGCCGCCTCCAGGCCTCGGATGAGCGCTCACATCTCCTCCCTGTGCCCTGGCGAGACTGCGGACGATGTAGAGACCGAGCCCCACTCCACCAAACCGTCTCCGGTCGCCGCTGTCCACCTGGACGAAGCGCTCAAAGATCCGCTCGCGGTCAGGCGGGGCGATACCGACCCCCTCGTCGTCGACGACCACGACCACGTCATCGTCCTCCGGCCACGCCTCGACGCTGATCAGGCCGCCTTTGGGGGAGTATTTGAAGGCGTTCTCCAGCAGTTGCCCCAGCACGATGTCGGTGGCCAGGGCGTCGCCGAGCACCTCCGGCAGCCCTTCGGAGATCATCACCTCCACCCGGTGCCGGTCTGACAACGCGGGCAGCCCGAGCGTGGCCGCGTGGATCCGCTCGGCCAGGTCGAACACCTCGATGCGCACCTTGAGCTCGTCGGCCCCCGCCCTGGCGCCCAGCAACAGGTGGTCCATGAGCTCGCCCAGCGACTTGGCCCGCTCGGCGATCGTGTGGACGGCGGAGCGGCGCTCGGGGTCGCCCATCTTGTCCCAGCGCGAGTCCAGTGTGCTGGCGAACCCCCGCACGATCGTGATCGGCGTACGGAGCTCGTGACTGGTCGTGGCCAGGAACAGGTCCTTGGCCTCCTCCAGCTCCTTGGCGGAGGTCACGTCGCGGAAGTCGACGACCACCTCGCCCGTCTCCTCGATCTGCGCGCTCACCACGTCGAGCCAGCGCCCGTTGTCCATCTGGTACGTGACCTTCTCGCCCGACGTCGGCAGCGGGAACGGCGGCGGCCCGCCGATGACCGTGTCGGACGGCAACGCGGTCAGCCCGGCGGCGGCCGGGTTCCAGCGCACCACGCGGCCGGCGTGGTCGAGCACGGCGATGCCGTCGGCGCTGGCGTCGAACACGGCCCGCTCATGCGCCCGCTGCCGCACCGCCTCCTGGTAGGCCACCGCGTTGCCCACGGCGATGCCCGCGTGCCCGGCCAGCAGCTCCAGCAGCTCCAGCTCCAGGTGGCCGGGCGTGCGCCGGGCGAACAGCGCGTAGAGGGCGCCGTAAGGGCGCCCGCCGACGGCGGCCAGGCCCAGCGCGATCGTGTGCAGGCCACGCAGCCGCGCCCACACCAGGTCCTCCAGCCCGTTCGACTCGAGCATGACGGTCTTGCCGGTCCGTAAAAGCTTGTCCACCAGGCTCGTCCGCAGCTCGGTGGTGGTGCCCCTGATCGTCTCCGGCAACTGGTACGTGCTGACCAGCCGCAGCCGATCCCCTTCGATCAGGACGAACCCGCCCGCGTCCGCCCCCGTGAGCTCCGTGAGGCTGGCCGAGATCCGGTCGAGCACGGCCGACAGCTCCAGCTCGGAGTTGATGTCGCCGACGACGTCGGTGAGCCGGCGCACCAGCCGGGCACGGCGCGCCATGCGGTTCCTGGCCATCTCGTCGGCCTGGGCGGGGTGGTGCACGCAGACGTAGCCGGCCACGGCGCTGCCCAGGCGCAGGGCGCTGATGTCCACCCGCAGGTCGAGCACGGCCCCGTCGCGGCGCAGGCGCTTGGTGCGCAGCGACACGGGGGCGCCGGTGCGTACGCGCTCCAGCACGGCGTTGTGCTCGGCGCTCAGCTCGCCGGGCACGATCGGCGCGCGGCGCCCGAGCATCTCCTCCGCCGTCCACCCGAACATCCGCTCGGCCGCGTCGTTCCAGACCAGCACGCTCTGGTCCCGGTCGAGCGCCACGATGGCGTTGGGCGCGCCCGCGAGCACCGCACGAGCGATCTCATCGTCACTGTCGGCCCATTCGTCCCCCACACCTCCATAGTGCACGTGGCGCGGTGGGTGCGTCGGGAGATCCGTCCGATACGCTGCGGGCACGGTGATTCTCGTCGGTTAGGAGGGAGAGGGGATGTCGAGCAACGATCTCGATGCCCTGCTGCGGGTGACCTCCAGCACATACCGGGGGGACACCTCGCCGGACATCGCCTTCGGCACCTATGACGGCGCCGTCGGCAGGCTGGTGCTCGCGGTGACCGGCAAGGGCATCGCGGCCTGCAGCTTCGAGGCGGAAAACGACGTGTTCGAGCTGCTCACGCGGCACGTGGGCAGGTACATCGGGCCCGACACGCGCCGGCTCGACCCGGTGCGCAGAGAGCTCGACGCCTACTTCTCCGGGCGGCTGCGGGCGTTCGCCACACCGGTGGACCTGACGCTGGCCACGACCTTCGCGCGCACGGTGCTGCAGAAGACGATGGCGGTCCCCTACGGCACCACCACGACCCTGGAGACGATCGGCGAGAGCATCGGCAGGCCGCGCGCGCTGCGGGCGATCGGCAACGCGCTGGCCTCCAACCCCGTGTGCGTGGTCGTGCCCTGCCACCGGGTGGTGCGCGAGGACGGCGCGCTCGGCGGCTACGCGGGCGGCGCCGCCGCCAAGCAGCACCTGCTCAACGTCGAACGA
This sequence comes from Nonomuraea sp. NPDC050643, assembly GCF_040654715.1. Taxonomy (NCBI): domain Bacteria; kingdom Bacillati; phylum Actinomycetota; class Actinomycetes; order Streptosporangiales; family Streptosporangiaceae; genus Nonomuraea; species Nonomuraea sp. NPDC050643. The sequence continues at coordinate 155,471 of NZ_JBFAIM010000016.1, forward strand.
CGCGCCTCAGCGGCTCGCTGAGGCGCGCCCGCGCCGCAGCACGCCCACGAGCGCGGTCACCAGGCCCGCCACGACGGCCGCGCCGAGCGCGCCGTTCATCCACGGCTCGCGGGTGAAGCCGATCGCCTCGCGCGCCGACACCCAGACCGCGTCCCAGGCGGGGACGGTGGGGGTGGAGGTCGTCAGCCAGTACGCCACGAAGCCGAGCGCCCACGGCACCAGCATCGACCAGCGCGAGGGGGCGTTCTCGGCGGTGTTCCAGCCGCGTGAGCCGCCGAACACGAAGTAGTCCACGGCCAGCACCGCGAACATCGGCACGAACACGGCCCCGATCACGCCGAGGAAGGCGCCGTACGAGTGGACGTCCACGACCAGGGCGATCGCGACCGTGAACACGCCGATGGCGGCGGAGAAGATGCGCCGGTCCACGCGCGGCATCAGGTTCTGCAGCGACACCGTGGTGGAGTAGACGTTGGCGAAGGACTGGTCGGTCTCGCGCAGCGCCAGGATGCCGAAGAACAGCGCGCCCAGCGGCACCGCCACGAACGGCTCGAACACCGCCGTGGGGTCGCTCTGCACGGCCGCCGCGCCGGCGATCCCCACCGCGTACACGCCCAGCCCCAGGCAGGCCACCTGTGCCAGCGTGTAGCCGCCGACCACGCCGGTGAACGCCGCCCTGCTGGACTTGGAGTGCCTGGCGAAGTCGGCGGCCAGCGGCACCCACGACACCGACAGCGCGATCACGTAGTCCACGGCCGGGGCGAACGCGGTCCACGACCCGCCGGTGTAGGCGGGGGCCTCGGACAGGAAGAACCAGGCGAACCAGACCATCGACACGATCACGCCGGCGGTGACGTAGCGGCGCAGGATCCGGATCGAGCCCAGCGGCCAGATCGTGAGCGCGGTGGTGAGCACCCCCGCCACCAGCACCCACACCTGGTACGGCACGCCGCCGAAGATCGCGGTCGCCGCCTTGGCGATCACCCAGAGCTCGAAGGCGCCCCAGCCGATCATCTGCACGATGTTCAGCACCGTGGGCACGGCGGACATCCTGGCCCCGAACAACCCGCGCAGCAGGACCATGGCGGGCTGCCCGGTCTGTGTGCCGGGAATGGCCGACAGGCCCACCATGGCCGTGCCGATCAGGCTGCCCACCACGGTCGCCAGCAGCGCGGCGGCCAGGCTGAGCGGGGCGTTGCCGAGCGGGTTGAGCAGGACCAGGGCCCCTGAGAAGCCCAGGAGGCTGACGCCGAGGTTCGCCCAGAGCGCACCCTGGTCGAGCACACCCAGGGTCTTCGGCGGCCTGCCTTCGAGGGTCAGCGGAACTTCGTCGACGGCGCGCGACATCGCACACTCCCTACGCCGGCATTACCCGGACAGGTTCAGGCGGTCGGCAGCGGATCAGTAGCTGCCCTCTCAGCCCGGCACCCCGAGCTCCCGCGACGATCTGTAGTTTGCGCCCTCATCATGCCCCAATGGCGGCGAAACCGCCACAGTGGGCAACTCACGAGCGGCTACGCCACGAAGGGCGGCTGCCCGGTCTCGCTGACCATCGGCCGGCGCGCGAACTCCCACGACTGCATGCCGCCGCCCACGTTGACCGCGTCGCGCCCGAGCTGGTTGAGCCAGGCCGCGACCTGCAAGGACCGGCCGCCCACCCGGCAGACGACATAGACCTTCTTGTCGCCGGGCACCTCGTCGACCCGGCCCTGGATCTGCGTCATGGGGATGTGCACGGCGTCAGGGGCGTGGCCGGCCAGCCATTCGTCCTGCTCGCGGACGTCGAGCAGGTAGGCGTCGGCGGGAACGGCACTGGCCTCGATCTCAGGAACGGTCATGACTCCATCATCTCGCGGGGAGCGAGTGCCGTCGTCCGAAGGCGAGGCGGTGGCGCCCGGCCTCACGGGGTGGGGCCGTTGACCCGCGCGTCGTAGGCGGCACGTGCCGCCGCGATCTCCTGCTGGTGCTGCTCCGTCCACGTGACCAGGGCCTTGATGGTCTCGTGGAGCGTACGGCCGAGCGGCGTCAGCGCGTAGTCCACCCGCGGCGGCACGACCGGGTGCACCTTGCGGCTGACCAGGCCGTCGCGTTCGAGCTGGCGCAGGGTCACGCTGAGCATGCGCTGGCTGACGCCGTCGATCTCGCGGCGGAGCTGGGTGAAGCGCAGGCTCTGGCAGTCGAGCAGGGCGATGACCAGCAGCGACCACTTGTCGGCGACGCGGTCGAGTATCTGGCGGACCTCGCAGTCTTCACGGGTGTCCCACTGGCGTACGTCGTAGTCGTCGTCCACGGTGCCTTCGCAGTAACCGAGTGCCTTCAAAGTGCCTTCTTCCATGACATTTCATGTTGGCCCATGATGTGGACGGTTACAAGAGATAACCGATATGCCAAGAAGTAACCGGGGGTTTGTTGTGTCTGTCCCCGCCCGTTCCTGGGGCGTACTGATCGTCTTGTGTGGGGCCATCTTCCTCGAGGGCATCGACGTGGCCATGCTGAACGTCGCCCTCCCGTCGATCCGGGCCGACCTGGGCCTGTCCACGGGCATGCTGAGCGGGGTCGTGAGCGCGTACGTGCTCGGCTACGGCGGTTTCATGCTGCTCGGCGGCCGGGCGGCCGATCTGCTGGGCAGGCGGCGGATGTTCCTGTTCTGGCTGGTGGTGTTCCTGGCCTTCTCCGGGCTCGGCGGCTTCGCCGACGAGGGCTGGGTGCTGCTGCTGGCCAGGTTCGCCACCGGCGTGGCCGCCGCGTTCATGACGCCGGCCGGGCTGTCCTTGATCACCACGACGTTTCCCGAGGGCAGGGAGCGCAACCGCGCCCTGCTCATCTACGCCGGCACCGCTGCGGGCGGCTTCGCGCTGGGGCTGGTGATCGGCGGTCTGCTGACCGCGTTCGGCTGGCGCTGGGTCTTCTTCGCCCCGGTCCTGCTGTCGCTGGTCATCCTGATCGCCGCGATCCCCCTGCTCAAGGAGCCGACCGCCGAGCGTCCTCCCGTGCGGGGCTTCGACGTGACGGGCGCGCTGAGCGTCACGGGCGCGATGATGCTGCTGGCCTACGGCGTCGTACGGCTGGAGCACCCGGCCGACGGCTGGCCGCTGACCGTCGCGGCCTTCGCCGGTGGCCTGGCGCTGCTGGCGGCCTTCGTGGCCGTCGAGCGCCGCTCCCCCCACCCCCTGGTCCGCCTGGGCCTGCTCAGGTCGGGCCCGCTGGTCCGGGCGAACCTGATGGCCGCGCTGCTCACGGCCTCGTTCTTCGGCTTCCAGTTCCTGGTCACGCTCTATCTGCAGGAGCTGCGCGGCTGGTCCACGATCCAGACGGGCCTGGCGCTGCTGGCGGCCGCGGCCGACGTGGTGCTCGCCCCCACGCTCACCCCGTGGCTGGTCAACCGGTTCGGCAACGCCAAGGTGGTGCTGGGCGGGCTGCTGTCGGGGCTGCTGGCATACGCGCTGTTCCTGGGGGTGGGCCTGGACTGGGCGTACGCGGCCATGCTGCCCTCGATGCTGCTCATCGGCCTGATGTTCGCCTTCGTCTACGGCCCGCTCACGATCGTGGCCACGGACGGCATCGCCGAGCACGAGCAGGGCCTGGCCGGCGGCCTCATCAACTCCTCGTTCCAGTTCGGCGCGGCTCTGGGCCTGTCGATGGTGACCGCGGTCAACGTGGCCGCCCTGGGCGGGGCGACGGGCGCCGAGGCGGGGCTCGCCGCGATGCGCACGGCCCTGGTGGTGCCGGTGACGGCCACGCTGCTGGCCGCGCTCATCGCCACCGCCGGGCTGCTGCGCACGAGGGCCCGGGAGCGGGTGCCGGTCGGCGTGTGAGCCCGACCGGCCCGGTGTGGGCTACTTGAGCAGCTTGGACAGGCGGCGGTCGGCCAGCGGCTTGCCGCCTGTCTGGCAGGTGGGGCAGTACTGCAGGGACGAGTCGGCGAACGAGACCTCCTTGATCGTGTCGCCGCACACGTCGCAGGGCTGCCCCGCCCGGTTGTGCACCCGCAGCCCCGACTTCTTCTCCGCCTTGAGATCCTTGGCCGCCAGCCCCTGGGCGCGCTCGACGGCCTCGGCCAGCGTCGTGACGATGGCCTCGTGCAGGTCGGCCACCTGCGCGTCGGTCAGGGTGGCCGCGATCTTGAACGGGGACATCTTGGCCGCGTGCAGCACCTCGTCGGAGTAGGCGTTCCCGATGCCCGCGATGACCTTCTGGTCGCGCAGCAGCCCCTTGATCTGGGTGCGGTTGCCGCCCAGGATGCGCTTGAGCGCGGCCACGGTGAAGGACTCGTCGAGCGGGTCGGGGCCGAGGGCGGCGATGCCGGGCACCTCGTCCGGATTTTTCGTGACATAGACGGCCAGCCGCTTCTGCGTCCCCGCCTCGGTCAGCTCGAACCCCGGCGCCAGGCCCTCGTCGTCGGGCGCCAGCCGTACGCGCACCGCGAGCGGCCCCTTGCCCGGCCGCACCGGCTTGGCCGCCGACAGATCGTCGCGCCAGCGCAGCCACCCCGCCCTGGCCAGATGGATGACGAGGTGCAACCCATCACAGTCGAGGTCGAGGAACTTGCCGTGCCTCGACACACTGGTGATCGTCAGCCCGCCCAGCGCGGTGACCGGCGGATCGAACGTCTTGAGCGCCTGGATGGCGACCACGTCGACCCCCAGGACCGTACGGCCCACCGCCCGCTCGCGCAGGAAGTGGGTGAGCGACTCCACCTCGGGAAGTTCCGGCATGCCCTCAGGGTACGGCGCGCTCGCGGCCGTCCACAGCCTGGGGAAACTACGGAACGTCCCAGAACGCCAGCTCGTGCGCCATCCCCTCGGCGAACAGGGCCTCGGCCCGCGCGGGATCAGGCGCGGCCTCGTCGATCAACTGCCCGATCCGCACGGTCAGCGCCGCGAACCCCGGGTCGGCGTACGTGTCCACCCAGGCCCGGTACCGCGGCTCAGCGGGCGGGTTCTCCGCCAATATCCGCCCAAGGTTCGAATATCCCCACATGCACGGATAAAGCGCCGCCAGCCCCTCCCCGTACGACGCCGCCGCCCCCAGCAGGAACCCCGTGTACGCCACGCACGCCGGCCCCTTCACCGCCCCCTCCAGGTCCGCCCCGAACTTCGCCGACATCGTTCTGTGCAGGCTCAGCTCGTCGTGGAAGGTCGTGTGCGCCAGATCCACCAGGTCGCCCACGTGCGCGTCCGGCGCCTGCCAGGCCAGCCGGGCGAACACCCGCACGTAGTCCAGCAGGAACAGGTAGTCCTGCTCCAGCCACGACCGGAACACCGGCTCGGGCAGGTCCCCCCGCCCGATCCCGGCCACCGTCGGGTGCTCGAGCTGGGCCCGCAGCAACGGACGGCCGATGGCGTGCAACTTATCCGCGATCGTCATGGCTGGGAGGTTAGTGTCGAAGCATGAGTGTGACGATCGCCGAAGAACTCCTTCTCCTCGCCCACGACGAGGAGAAGGGAAGGCCGCTCATCAACTCCATGCAGCTCGACCCGGCGCTCGCGGGGGCGATCCTGGCCGAGCTGGCCATCAACGACCGGGTGGAGCTGTCGGAGAAGAAGCTCACGGTCAAGGACCGCACCCCGCTGGGCGACGACGAACTGGACGCCACGCTGGAGCGCATCGTGGCCGACGGCAAGGACAGGAAGCCCACCTGGTGGGTCCAGAAGCTGCAGTCGCACAAACTGCGCCACCGCCTGCTCGAACGGCTGGCCGACTCGGGCGTGCTCACCGAGGAGCGCGGCAAGGTGCTGGGCATCTTCCCCACCAGGCGCTGGCCGGAGTCGCATCCCGGGGTGGAGGCCGACATCAGGGAGCGGGTGTCCGCCGTCCTGGCGGGCGCCGATCCCGACGCCCGCACGGCCGTCCTGATCGCCATCACGCAGGCGGCCGGCCTCACCCGGAAGATCTTCCCCGGCGCGAGCAAGCAGCGCGTCAAGGAGATCACCGAGGGCGCCTGGGCCGCCGACGCGGTCGCCCAGACCATCGCCGCCATCAACGCCGCCGCGATCATCACCGCGAGCACGGTCGCCGTGGTCGCCTCGAGCTGACAGCCGGGCGGGCACCCGCGACCGCGGGCGCCCGCCCGGGGCGGCGTCGCCGTCTCAGGCGGCGTCGAGGATCTCCTGCGGCACCGGCTTGTCCTCCTTCAGCGCGTTGAACAGCGCCAGCGCCTTCGTCCGGTCCCACTTGACCGCCGTGCCGCCACCCGGGATGACCTCGTTCCCGCCGAACGGCACCACCGTCGTCACCGGGCTGTCACCCATGGCCAGCCCCAGCGACAACATGTTGAACGCCCCGGTGCTCGAATCCACCTCGACCGCGTCCGTGGCGCTCATCGCCAGCGGGATCGAGGTGAACGGGTTGATCAGCACCCCGGGGCTGGCGGCCTTCTTCACGACCGCGCCCAGGAACTGCCGCTGCCGCTTGGTCCGCTCGAAGTCGGGCAGCGCGCCGCCCTTGCGGGTGCGTACGTAGCCCAGGGCCTGGGCGCCGCTGAGCACCTGCGTGCCCTTCTTCAGCTTGAGCCCGGCCTTCGGGTCGTTCACGGCGGCCCGCACGTTGATCTCGACGCCGCCGATGGCGTCGACGATGTCCACGAACCCGGCGAAGCCGATCTCCATGTAGTTGTCGACGTACACCCCGGTGACCGTCTCGACGGTGCGGACGAGCAGCTTGGGCCCGCCGATCGCGTAGGCGGAGTTGAGCTTGTCGCGCCCTCTGCCCGGGATGGTCACCGCCGAGTCGCGCGGCAGGCTGACCAGCGTCGGCTTGTCGCTGCCGTCGGGGATGTGCAGCAGCATCATCGAGTCCGTACGCTGCCCCGCGGCCTTGCCGGTGGCCAGCTTCTTGCGCTCGGCGGCGGTCAGCCCCTTGCGGCTGTCGGAGCCGACGAGCAGCCAGTTGGTGCCGGGGGTGTCGGCGGGACGGCCCTCGTAGTCGTCCAGCACGCCGTCGATGCCCGCCAGCCGCGAGTCGATCCAGAAGAACATGCCCACGGCGGCCACTAAGAGCACCACCAGCACCCCGGCGACGATCGTCGCGATGGTCTTGCCCGACCACTTCCTGCGAGGCCCCCTGGGGGGTTTCTCGGACGACCGCTCCGCCCGCGACTTCAGCGGCTTGACCGGGCTGCTGCCGGCGCGTTCGCGGCCGTAGACACGCGAGCTCCCCTTCGGCGCCTCACCCTGTGGGGCGGCCGGCGGCGGCTCGGGAACCTGGGAGGCGGCGGGCAGCTTGTGCGTCGGCGCTCCCGGCCCCCCTGCCGGGATCCGGTGAGCCGGCGCGCCCCCAGAGCGCGGGCCGTCACCGGGTCGAGGTGGCAGCGGTCGGCCATCGCCTGGTGAGCGCATGGCCCGCGTCCGGTCGTCCTCAGACACTTCGCCTTCTTCCCTTCGGTTTGTCATAAACGCTACGTCGAACCCCCCAGCAGTGAAGACGTTCCACCAAGGTTTTCCCAGGGAAAAGTACGCGGAACCAGCGGAGAGTCACTGCGGAAACATAGATGCCACCAGCGTCGTTACGGTTAGGGACGACAACTATCGAAGGGAAGATCGTGTCCGCTCCGGACCCGTGGAGTCTTTGCCCGTGCTTCGGCACGGGTTCCTCTGAGGGCTCACTACGGTGAGCGCTTATCTCGGGCTACTGGCCCTCATCCTCCTCACCGCGGCGACCGGCTACTTCGTCGCCCAAGAATTCGCCTTCGTCGCCGCCGACCGCGGGCTCCTGCGCGAGCAGGCCGCCGGGGGCGACGCGGCCGCCGAGAAGGCTCTCAAGGTCGCCTCTCGCCTGTCCTTCATGCTCTCCGGCGCCCAGCTCGGCATCACGGTCACGGCACTGCTGGTCGGCTTCCTGGCCGAGCCCGCGATCGCCTCGCTCGTACGCCCCTGGCTGACCGATCTCGGCCTGTCCGGCGGCATGGTCACGGGAGTCTCCGTGGCCATCGGCGTGTTCGTGGCCACCGTCGTCCAGATGGTGCTCGGCGAGCTGGCCCCGAAGAACCTCGGCATCGCCAAGCCCGAGGTGGTGGCCAAGTTCCTGGCCGGCTCGACGCTGGCCTACCTGGCGATCGTGGGCCCGGTGGTGCGGCTGTTCGACTCGGCGGCCACAGGGCTGCTCAGGCGCGTCGGCATCGAGCCCGTGGAGGAGGTGGAACACGGCGCGACCCCCGAGGAGCTCTCCCGCATCATCGCGGAGTCGACCCAGGCCGGCGAGTTGCCGCCCAGGCTGTCGGAGCTGCTCGAGCGCGCGCTGGAGTTCGGCGACCGCACGGCGGAGGAGATCATGGTCCCGCGTCCCCGCGTGGTGACCCTGCGGGCCTCCCAGCCCGTCTCCCACCTGCTCGGTGTCATGCGCGCGTGCGGCCACTCCCGCTACCCGGTGCTCAACGACGACGGCGACGTGGCGGGCGTGACAGGGGTCCGTGAGCTGCTCACCTCCGGCAAGGAGGAGGGCGCGATCTCCGACATCATCCGCCCGGCCCTCCTGGTCCCCGCCTCGGTGCCGGTCCCGGCCGTCCTCGACCGCATGCGGGTGGCCAAGGACGACATGGCCTGCGTCATCGACGAGTACGGCGGCCTGGCCGGCGTCATCACCGTCGAGGACCTGGCGGAGGAGCTCGTGGGCGAGCTGGTCGACGAGAACGACCCCGAGCCCGCCGGCGCCGTGGAGCACCCCGGCGGCGTCTGGGACGTCCCCGGCCGCCTCAGACTCGACGAGGTCGAGCGCGCGACCGGCGTGGCACTCCCGGAGAGCGACGACTACGACACCCTGGCGGGCCTGGTCCTGGCCAGGCTGGGCAGGATGCCGGACGAGGGCGACACGGTGACGGTCCCGATAACCCCGCACTCCGACCCGTTCACGGAGGACGACGAAGAGCACCTGGCGCAGCTCACGGTCATGTCGCTCAACCGCCGGGTCCCCGAATGGGTCCGCCTGGCCCCCGTCCAGCACGCGGAGGCCGCCCGATGACCATGATCATTCTCAGTCTCGCCCTCCTGGCCCTCAACGCCCTCTTCGTGGCGGCGGAGTTCGCCTTCGTCTCCTCCAGGCGCCATCGCCTGGAGGAGATGGCGTCGGGCGGCAACCGCCTGGTCAGGCTGGCGGCCAAGTCGGCGGTGGGCGGCAGCCGCCGGCTCTCGCTGATGCTGGCGGGCGCCCAGCTCGGCATCACCCTGTGCACGCTGGGCCTGGGCCAGGTGACGGAGCCGGCGATCGAGCACTATCTGGAGCCGGTCTTCGCCGCCGTGGGCCTGCCGGAGGCCCTGCGCCTCCCCATCGCCCTGACCTTCGCGCTGGCCCTGGTGACGTTCCTGCACATGGTCGTGGGCGAGATGGCTCCCAAGTCGTGGGCCCTGACCCACCCCGAGCGGGCCGCCCTGATCCTCACGTTCCCGTTCCGGGCCTTCACGACGCTGATGCGTCCGCTGCTCTCGACCCTGAACGGCCTGACCAACGTCATCCTGCGCCTCTTCGGCGTCCAGACGCGAGACGAGCTGGCGACGACGAGGACCCCCCGCCAACTGGCCCTGCTGGTGGGCGAATCCGGCCGGATGGGCCTGCTGGACCGTGCGGAACACGACCTCCTGACCAGGGCCCTGAGGCTCAACAGCCAGGGCATCGAGCACCTGATGGTGCCCCTCGACCAGGCGGTCACGGTGCCGCCTTCGGCCGGGGCGGAGGAGATCAAGGCCGCGGCGGCGCGGAGCGGGCACCTGAGGCTCCTGGTGACGGGGGCCGACGGCGTACAGGGGGCTCTGCACGCGAGAGACGCCCTCCTGAAGCCGGCCATGACGGCGGCGGAGCTGTCGAAGCCCGTCCCGAGGCTCACCTGCACGACCCAGGTCCCGGAAGCGGTCACGGCCCTCCAGGAGGCCAGATCCCATCTGGCCCTGGTGACGGATCACGACGGAAAGGTCATAGGAATGGTGAGCCTGACCGACCTCTTGAACGAACTACTGGACACAAGAGCGGCATAGATTGTGACCTAAAACACATAGGTCCCGGGTGGGGGCAAGTCAGCAGAAAGCACCTTGCAACCATCCGGGCCTACTGTCCGAAGGCGGCCACAGCCGTTACCAACAGGTTCTTGAAAAGAAAGACGGGACCCCTTGCGATCCGCCCGTCACTTCGCCAATGTGGCAGAGCACAATGCGGTAACCCCCATGAAGCCGTGCGGGGGGTTCCGGGGGGGTATCCCCCGGGCAGACATGACGAAGGGACCCGAGGGAGCAAACCTAAGGTCTGCGACCAAGAGTCCCCAGTCACCGAGGTGGGCGAGGAGGGATTTGAACCCTCACGTCCTTTCGGACACACGGACCTGAACCGTGCGCGTCTGCCGTTCCGCCACCCGCCCTTGTGGGTGCGGAAAGAACATTAGCACGGAACAGCCACTGGTACTGAACCCGGATACGATCGCATAAGACACGGGAGCGGAGGAGCTGGGCGCGACTGCTGACGAGCGCCAGAGACGCCGCGTCGTGGAACGAGCGGGAACCGGGCGCGAGGAGCGTCTGGGGGCCGCGATCATATGCACGGAGGAAGGGAGGTACCCGGTGGGAGTCCTTCAGCGCTTCGAGCGAAGGCTCGAAGGCTTGGTTGAGGGAGCCTTTGCGCGGGCGTTCAAATCTGACCTTCAGCCGGTCGAGGTCGCCAGCGCGGTTCAGCGGGAGATGGATGAGCGTGCGGCGATCGTCGCTCAAGGTCGCACGCTCGTGCCCAACGACTTCGTGGTCGAGCTGTCCACGACCGACGCCGAAAGGCTCGAGGTCTACGCCGACAGCATCAGCCACGAACTGGCCAACCTCGCCAGGGAGTACGCCAAAGAACAGGGCTACTCCTTTGTGGGACCGGTCCGGGTCCGTTTTGAGACCGCCGGTGACCTGGCTGTGGGTCTGTTCCGCATCCGATCCGGCGTCATCCGCGGCGCGACGGTCGAGCAGGACGAGATCCGCCAGCCGGCGAGCGACCTGCCCCCTTCGAGGCCTCATGCTTTCAACGGGCGGCCCAGGCTGCTCGTCTCCACTCAGGACGACCCGCAGGGCGACCGCTCCTACGAGCTCACCACTCCGGTGACCTTGCTAGGCAGGGGCACCGACTGCGATCTTCGTCTCGTCGATCCGGGCGTTTCGCGGCACCATGCGGAGCTGCGCGTCGAGGGCCAGCTCGTGGTCCTCGTCGATCTCGGATCAACGAACGGCACTTTTGTCAACGGCCAGCCGGTACGCAGGATCGAGCTCCAGAACGGCACGCGAGTGACGTTGGGTCGCACGACTCTGGTTTTCCGGCGCGATTAGAGGTAAACAGACGGTCCATGTCCGAGCTCACGCTGCTGCTGATCCGGCTAGCCTTCCTGGCGGTGCTGTGGTTTTTCGTCATTGCCGCAGTCGGCGTGATCCGGACTGACTTGTTCGGTTCACGCACGGCCGTCGCGAGTGCACGTAAGGCCGCGAAACCCGCGAAACCCGTGGCCAAGCCCAAGAGCAAGAAGGGCGAGCCACGCCAGCTCATCGTCACCGGTGGCCCCCTCCAAGGCACCACCATCGACCTTACGGAGATGCCCATCACCATTGGCCGGGCCAATGACGCCACGCTGGTAGTCACCGACGACTACGCTTCCAGCCGGCATGCCCGGCTCTTTCCCCAGGACGGTCAATGGATCGTGGAAGATCTTGGGTCCACCAACGGCACGTATCTCGACCGCTCGAAAGTCACCCGCCCGACCCCGGTGCCGCTCGGAGTTCCGATCCGCGTCGGCAAGACAGTCATTGAATTGCGCAAATGACCATCGCACTCCGCTACGCCGCCCGCTCGGACGTCGGCCTCCTCCGCGAAGGAAACGAGGACTCGGCGTACGCTAGCGGCCGCCTGCTCGCCGTCGCCGACGGCATGGGCGGGCACGCACACGGCGAGGTGGCGAGCTCTGTCGCCATCGCCGCCATGGCCTCTCTGGAAGAGGCCCAACAGGGGGGTGACCTGCTCAACGCCATCGAGGCAGCGGTACGCGACGCGAACCGCAAGCTGCACGAGATGGTGGGGCGGGATCCCAGCCTCAAAGGCATGGGCACGACTCTTACGGCCATGCTCTGGCACGGCACCCAGGTCGCCCTGGTGCACGTGGGCGACTCACGCGCCTACCTGCTCAGGCGCGGGGAGCTCTACCAGATCACGCATGACCACACACTGGTGCAGCAGCTCGTCGACGACGGGCGCATCACACCGGAAGAGGCGGCCACGCATCCGCAGCGCTCGATCCTGCTGCGCGCGCTCGACGGCAGTGGCGAGGTCGATCCCGACCTCACGCTCCGCGAGGCGCAGGTGGGCGATCGCTACCTGCTGTGTTCCGACGGCCTGTCAGGCGTCGTGAGCGCGGAGACGCTGCATGCCACGCTCACCAACATCGACGACCCGGAAGAGGTCGTCCGCCAGCTCATCGACCTGGCGAACAGAGGGGGCGGACCCGACAACATCACCTGCGTGCTGGCCGACGTGCTGGAGATCGCCGATGGGCAGCAGGTGCCCGTCGAGGCCGCAGTCGTCGGCGCAGCGGGCATGACCCGGCTGCACGGGAGTCCGCAGGAAACCTCGCCGGGGCGAGCCGGCGCGGTGACCGCACCCCAGCCGGTGCTCACCGATGACGAGTTCGAGGAGCCGGTCGCCCAGGCGACCCGGCGCCCGGGCAAGCGTCGTCGCGTGTGGCCCGTGCTGGTCACCGTGCTCGGTGTAGGCGTCGTGGTCGCCGGTGTCGGCGGCTACTTTGGATACCAGTGGACTCAGGACCAGTTCTTCGTCGGCGCCAGGGGCGGCGAAGTGGTCGTGTTCCAGGGCGTTCAGAAGGAGGTGGGGCCGTTCTCGCTCTTCCACGTCTCCAAGTCCACGGGCAGGCAGCTCTCCCAGCTGTCGGAGGCGGACCAGGCGCTCATCAAGAGCGGCATTCCCGTCACCACCGAGGCCGAAGGGATCACGAAGATCAACGGCTTGAAGTTCTCCCAAGACTCCAAGGACGACGGCGAGACCCCCACGGAGGCGTCCGCGTCTCCCAGCCCGTCCGCGTCCACGACCAAGACGAAACAGCAGTAGATGAGCGAAGCCGCCGTCACCCCCGTCCCGATGCCCGCAAAGCGGCGCGGGGCCCAGCTGATCATGCTCGCGCTCGCGGTGCTGATCGTCATGGGCGCCTACGCCAACGTGGGGCTGGCGCTCGACGGCACGATCCCCGCGGGCATGCTGACGTACGGGCTGGGTCTCGGCGGCCTGATGCTGGCCGCCTACCTGGTGCTCGCCAAGTTCGCCCCTTGGGCCGACCCTCTGATCCTGCCGCTGGTGACGCTGGTCAACGGCGTCGGCCTGGTGGTGATCTACCGCCTGGAGAACTCCGGCGCCCCGAACATGGCCGGCGCCTCGGCCACCAACCAGATCATCATGACCGGCATCGGCGTCGTGCTGTTCGCCGTGACGCTGCTGGTGCTGCGTGACCACCGGACCCTGCAGCGGATGACCTACACGGCCGGTCTGATCGGCGTGGTCCTGCTCATCTCGCCGCTGGTGCCCGGGCTGGGCAAGGAGATCAACGGCGCGCGCATCTGGATCGGGTTCGGCTCCGCCACCATCCAGCCGGCGGAGTTCGCCAAGATCGCGCTGGTCATCTTCTTCGCCGGCTACCTGGTCGCCAAGCGTGACGTGCTGGCGCTGGCCGGGCGGCGGCTGCTCTTCATCGATCTGCCCCGGGCCCGCGACCTCGGCCCCGTGCTGATCACCTGGGCGGTCGCGATCGGCGTGCTGGTCCTGCAGAAGGACCTGGGATCGTCGCTGCTGCTGTTCGGCGGGTTCGTGGTGATGCTCTACGTCGCCACGCAGCGCACGTCGTGGGTGCTGATCGGCGTCCTGCTGTTCGTCGGCGGCGCGTTCCTGGCCGGGCAGATCTTCTCCCACGTGGGCGACCGCTTCGACGTCTGGCTCGACCCGGGCAACCAGGCCTACTACGACCGCACCTTCGGCGGCAGCTACCAGATCATGCAGGGCCTCTACGGCCTGGGCGCGGGCGGCATCCTGGGCACCGGCCTGGGCCAGGGCCACCCCGAGCTGATCCCGCTGGCCTTCTCCGACTTCATCTTCAACGCCACGGGTGAAGAGCTCGGCCTGACCGGGCTGATGGCCATCCTGATGATCTACGCGTTGATCGTCGAGCGCGGCCTGCGCACCTCGCTCGCGGCCCGCGACCCCTTCTCGAAGCTGCTGGCGGGTGGCCTGTCGTTCACCCTGGCCTGGCAGGTCTTCATCATCGTCGGCGGTGTCACGAACCTCATTCCGCTGACCGGCCTGGTGACTCCGTTCATGTCACAGGGCGGTTCCGCGCTCCTGGCTAACTGGATCCTTATCGCGCTGCTGGTACGAACGTCAGATGCCGCCAGACGCCCCCCGCCCCAGGCGATCCAGAACGAAGGACTGACGCAGGTGTTCCAGCGATGAACGGCACTCTGAAGCGCGTGGCCGTGGCCGCCCTGGCCATGTTCGCGCTCCTGATGGTGAACGTGAACTACCTCCAGGCAGTGCGGGCCGAGGAGCTCCGCGGCGACTCTCGCAACACCCGCAACTACTACGACCGCTACGCCATCGAGCGCGGCCGCATCACGGCCGGCGGCAAGGTGCTCGCCCAGTCGGTCGAAACCGACGACAACCGGTTCAAGTTCGTCAGGAAATACACCGAGGGCAAGCTCTACGCGCACGTCACGGGCTTCTTCTCGCCCGAGAGCGCGAGCGCGATCGAGGCCAGCGAGAACAAACTGCTCGACGGCTCCAGCGCCGACCTGCTGCTGCGGCGTAGCATCGACCTGTTCACCGGCGAGCCGACCAGGGGCGCCAGCGTCGATCTCACGATCAACCCGAAGGCCCAGAAGGCCGCCTACGACGCGCTGCGGCAGAGCGGCAAGCGGGGGGCCGTGCTCGCCCTCGACCCGAAGACGGGCGCGATCCTGGCGATGGTCTCGCTGCCGACCTACGACCCGGCGGAGCTGTCGGGCACGGAAAAGGGACCGGTCTTCAAGCGCTATGACGAGCTGGCCAAGGAAGACAGCCAGCCGCTGCTCAACCGCACCATCGGCCAGACCTACCCGCCCGGCTCGACGTTCAAGGTCGTGACGATGGCGGCCTATCTGGAGGACGACTCCTCGCGCGGGCCGCAGAGCACCGTGGCGGCGCCGCAGCGGCTGCCGCTGCCCAACACGAACATCAGCCTGCCCAACTACGGCGGCTCGGCCTGCGGCAGCGGCCAGGTGACCCTGGTGTTCGCGCTGGAGAGGTCCTGCAACACGCCCTTCGGCAAGATGGGCATCGACCTGGGCTACGAGGCGATGAAGGATCAGACCGAGAAGTTCGGCATGGGCGAGCAGATCGCCGTGCCGATGTCGGTGGCGCAGAGCGACTTCGGGCCGAAGGAAGACCAGGCGGCGGTGGCGATGGCGGCGATCGGGCAGCGCAGCAACCGGATGACGCCGCTGCAGATGGCCATGATCGCGGCGGGCATCGCCAATGACGGGACGGTGATGAAGCCGTACCTCGTGAACAAGATCACTGACGCCAAGGGCGACGCGGTCGATGAGGCCAACCCCACCGAGTTGACGGATGCGGTCAGTTCCGAGACGGCGGGCAAGTTGCGCGAGATGATGGTGAGCGTCGTTCAGAACGGCACCGCGAACCTGGCGCAGGTCCCTGGCGTCCAAGTAGCGGGTAAGACGGGCACCGCGGAGACCTCGGACGGCAAGCCTCCGCACGCCTGGTTCATCTCATTCGCGCCTGCCGACGACCCGAAGGTGGCCCTGGCGGTCATCGTCGAGTCGGGCGCGGCGAACGTCGGCGCGGAGGCCACCGGCGGCCACACCGCCGCGCCGATCGCGAAGGCCGTGCTGGAGGCGGTGCTGAACAAGTGAGTGACGGTAACCTGCTGGGTCATGCGGCTCCGTAACCGCTACCTCCTGCTCTCCCGCATCGCCACGGGCGGTATGGGAGAGGTGTGGCGTGCCCGCGACGAGTTGCTCGGGCGCGAGGTCGCGGTGAAGATCCTGCGCAGCCACATCTACGCCGACCCCACGTTCCGCGAGCGGTTCCGCAACGAGGCGAGGCTCACCGCGGCGCTGGCCGACCCGGGGGTCGCGCAGATCTTCGACTACGGCGAGCAGAGCGAGCTGGCCTACCTGGTGATGGAGCTGGTGCACGGCGAGCCGCTGTCGGCCATCCTGGCCCGCAACGGCGCGCTGGGGCCCGAGGTGGCGCTCGACGTGGTGCACCAGACCGCCAAGGCGCTGCACGCGGCCCACTCCGCCGGGATCATCCACCGCGACATCAAGCCCGGCAACCTGCTGGTCACCCCCGAGGGGACCATCAAGGTGACCGACTTCGGCATCGCGCGGGCCCTGGAGGCGGCGCCGGTGACGCAGACCGGCACCGTGCTGGGCACGGCCCAGTACGTCAGTCCCGAGCAGGCGCAGGGCTTTCCGCTCACGCCGTCGACGGACCTCTACTCGCTGGGCGTGGTGGCCTACGAGTGCCTGGCGGGGCGCACGCCGTTCCGGGCCGACAGCCAGGTGGCGATCGCGCTGCTGCACCTCAACGAGCAGCCGCCGCCGCTCGGCGTGGACGTGCCCGCGCCGGTGCGGGAGCTGGTCATGGCGCTGCTGGCCAAGGAGCCGGCGCAGCGCCCGGCCTCGGCGCTGGAGACCGCGGACCGGTCCTACGTGCTGCGCGAGTCGCTGGCCGGCGTCGATCCGGGCGCCGGCGCCGAGCTCAGCATGCTCACCGACCCCGGAGGCTTTCGCGTACGCGAGCCGGCCCCCGAGGACGAGCGGCAGACCGACAACCTCGACCCGGCCACGGCGATGCAGGAGCGCACGGTCACCGGCCGGCGACGCAAGGGTGCGAGAACACTGGCCCTGGTGGCGACGGCGGGTTGCGTGGCCGCGGTGGGGCTGGCGGCGGTCACGTTCGCCAACCGGCAGAGCCCGGCACCGGCGCCTGACGTGGCCGAACCGTCCACGCCGCCCGAGTCGGCCGCTTCGACGCCGGAGCGGATCCGGCCGACGAAGACCAAGACACGTACGCGGCAACCTCCACTTGTTCCGGTGAAGTCGCAGAGGCCGATACCCTCACGGTCGGCTACGGTAAGCAAGTCGGCTACTCCCACCAAGAAGCCGACACCGAAACCGACCCGTACCACCCGGACCCCGACACCCACTCCGACCCCAACGCCCACCACTACCCCGACAACTCCGACACCTACCGCCTCGCCGGACCCGGGTGACACAAACCCGCCTAAGGAGGAGACGTGATGCGCTATGGGGTCGATGATGGACACCGGCGGCCCCCCGAGCAGGCCGGTACCCAAGATGAACGGTAAGGGACAGTGCAGGAAATGACTCAGCCTCGGCTACTCGGAGGTCGTTACGAGCTCGACGGTGTCGTCGGGCGCGGCGGCATGGCCGAGGTGTATCGCGCCCGAGACATCCGGCTGGACCGCATAGTCGCGATCAAGACCCTCCGGTCCGACCTGGCGCGAGACCACACCTTCCAGGCCCGCTTCCGCCGTGAGGCGCAGTCCGCGGCCTCACTGAACCACCCGGCCGTCGTCGCGGTCTACGACACCGGCGAAGACGTGTCCGAGGGCGCGCCCGTGCCCTACATCGTCATGGAGTATGTCGACGGCAGGACGCTGCGCGACCTGCTGCGCCAAGACCGGCGGCTGCTGCCTGAGCGCGCCACCGAACTGGTCGACGGCATCCTGCGGGCGCTGGACTACAGCCACCGCGGCGGCATCGTGCACCGCGACATCAAGCCGGCCAACGTGATGATCACGCGTGCCGGCGACGTCAAGGTGATGGACTTCGGCATCGCGCGTGCGATGGCCGACTCCGCGGCCACGATGACGCAGACGGCGCAGGTGATAGGCACCGCCCAATACCTGTCGCCCGAGCAGGCGCGGGGCGAGCGGGTCGACGCGCGCAGCGACATCTACTCCACCGGCTGTGTGCTCTACGAGCTCCTGACCGGCCAGCCGCCGTTCACCGGCGACTCCCCGGTCGCGATCGCCTACCAGCACGTGCGCGAGGAGCCGATCCCGCCGTCGCAGATCGATCCCGAGATCCCGGCGTGGGCCGACGCGATAGTGCTGAAGGCCATGGCCAAGGATCCGGCGCACCGCTACCAGAACGCGTCCGAGATGCGGGCCGACATCCAGCGGGCGATGTCCGGCATGCCGGTCGACGCCCAGACGATGGCGATGACCGGCAACCACCACCAGGGCACGCGCATGATGACGGCGACCCAGGCGGCTCAGGGCCCGGCCACGCAGCGCGCCGGCGCGATCCCCCCTTACGAGTACGACGGTGACGGGGGCGGCCGGGGTGGCCGGCGCAGGGCCGGCGGCGGTGGCAACAATGCCGTCAAGACGGCGCTGTGGATCATCATCCCGCTGCTGATCATCGGCGCGTTCGTCACGGTCGGCTACGTGGTGTTCAGTGGCAAGGACACACCGGCCGACACGCAGGTCACGATCCCGTCCCTCGCCTCGCAGGAGAAGAAGTTCGCGGAGGACCAACTCACGGGCCTCGGGCTGAAGGTCCAGGTCGTGCAGGAGTTCAACTCCGACGTGGACAAGGGCGCCGTGATCAAGACGGTGCCCGACGAGGGCCAGAAGGTCGACAAGGAGTCGACGGTCCAGCTCTTCGTCTCCAAGGGCACCGAGAAGGTCAAGGTGCCCGACGGTCTCATCGGGCTCTCGCAGGCCGACGCCACGGCGCTCCTCGAGAAGGCCGAGCTGCGCCCGGCCATCAAGACCAAGGCCTCGAGCCAGAAGCAGGGCACGGTCATCGACACCAGGCCCAAGGCCGGCGAGTCGGTCGAGAAGGGCGGCACGGTCACCCTCTACGTGCCCATGGAGCTGGGCGAGGTGCCCAGCGTGATCGGGCTCACGGTGGCGGACGCGAAGGCCCAGCTCAAGGCCGCGGGCTTCAGGACCAAGGTCCAGGAGCAGCCCAGCGACCAGGCCGCGGGCACGGTCATCCAGCAGAACCCGGGTGAGGGCACCCCGCAGGTGCCGAACACGACGGTCACGATCGTGGTGTCCAGCGGTCCCGAGGACACGGCGCCGCCGCCCACGACCGATTTCCCGACGGAGGAGCCGCCGCCGGACGACCAGACGGACTTCCCGGACGAGGAGCCGACGGAGGAGAACCCGATCGGTGACGAAGGCCTCGGCGGCTGAGGTCCACTGAGGTCCACTGAGGTCCACTGAGGTCCACTGAGGTCCACTGAGGCTCACTGAGGCTCACGTACGAAAGAAGGGCCGCCCTTCCCCCTCGGGGGACGGGCGGCCCTTCTCGTTCTGCCGCACGAAATGCCGCTCCACACAGAGAACGCCCCCGCCGCTCGGGGGCAACGGCGGGGACGCTCACCTGTACGTCGCTCTACGCGAGTCGTTTGTTACACGATTCCGCGCAGCCAATTCCGCAGCAGCCGGTGTCCGTGTTCGGACAAGACGGACTCGGGGTGGAACTGGATGCCTTCGATGGGCGCCGAGCGGTGGCGCAGGCCCATGATGACGCCGTCTTCCGTGCGGGCGGTCACGTCGAGCACCTCGGGGACGGTCTGCGGCAGCACGGCCAGCGAGTGGTAGCGGGTCATCCGCACGGGCGAGGGCAGCGTCTCGAACACGCCCTTGCCGTCGTGGACGATGGCGCTGGTCTGGCCGTGGAAGAGCTCGGGGGCGCGGGTCACGGTGGCGCCGTAGGCGATGGCGATGGCCTGGTGGCCGAGGCAGACGCCGAGCAGCGGCCGGTGGTGCTCGGCCGCGTGGTGCACCAGGGGGACGCTCACGCCGGCCGCCTCGGGCGTGCCGGGGCCCGGGCTGATGAGGACGCCGTCGAAGCCGTCGGCGTCGCTCACGCGTACGTCGTCGCGTGGGCGGACGTCGCAGTCGGCGCCCAGCTCGCGCAGGTACTGGACGATGGTGTGGACGAAGCTGTCGTGGTTGTCCACGACGAGCACGCGGCTCATTTCCTTACGGTCACCTCGTCCAGCGTCACGGCGGGCTCGAGTAGCGGGAACACGGCATACCAGAGTACGGCCACCGCCACCGCGACCAGCGCGGCGGCCGTCAGGAACCGGGTGCGCGGGGGGCCGGGCAGCTTGCGCCAGAGCCAGGCGTACATGTCACTCCTTGCGTGGTTCGCTCTTTTTGAGCACGCCGTAGACGATGAGCCGTTCGGCGGCCGAGTATTCGGGGTGGCAGGTGGACAGCGTGATGAAGGCGCGGAGGGGGCGGATGTCGGGCTTGCCGGGCACGGGGGCGAGCACCTCGATCTCGTCGGGGCGCACGATGTCTTGCGAGGTGACGCGGTAGGTGTAGCGGGCCTCGCGGGCCTCCACGATGATCTCGTCGTCGCGTTCCAGCTTGTCGATCTCGTTGAACGGGGCCGCGTACGTGGTGCGGTGTCCCGACAGCACGAAGTTGCCGATCTGGCCCGGCATGGCGCTGTCGGGGTAGTGTCCGGGGCCCTTCTTCAGGTGCTCGGCGCCGACGCCCTCGACGACGGCGTAGCGGTAGTCGCGGCCGAGCCTGGGGATGCGCAGCAGCGCCAGGGCCGTGCCGAGCTCGATCCGGTCGAGCCGGCCGCGCTCCTTGGCCGCCAGCTCGCGCTGGAGCAGCGCCTGCTGGCTCTGGGTGTAGGCGCCGGTGCCCCAGAGCAGATAGGCGCAGAAGAGCATGAGGATCAGGCCCGCGGTGATGCTCGTCTCCCCCACGGCCCGCAGCGTGGCCCGCATGTGAGAAGCGTATTCGGCCACGATGCGGCCCCTGGGGATCGCCATGTCATGCGCGTGGCGACTATCCTGGACCACGCTTCAACTACGCTTAACGAAGAGCCTGTGGACGATCCGGATGCCCAGGCCCTCAGCAGGAGTTATCCAGTGCCCAAGTCCAAGGCTCGCAAGAAGGCGGTTTACACCCCGCCGCAGAGATCTCAGCAGGTCAAGGTCAGCCCGCGCTGGCTGGCGCCCACGATGGTCGTCGCATGGATCATCGGCATCCTGTGGATCGCGATCTACTACGTCGCACCGCAGGCGCCGTTCTTCAGCGACCTCCAGAACTGGAATCTGCTGATCGGGTTTGTTTTCATCATCTTCGGTGTGGTGCTTTCCACCCGCTGGCGTTAGTTCTTTCCACAGTCTTTTCCACAGCCTGGGGAAGCTCAGGCGACCATGCTGACAATCGCTGGGACGCGGACCAGAACGAGCACCACGAGCAGGACCAGCGCTCCAGCGATCGCCAGCCATTGCCACAGCGACCTGTTGCTCTTCGGGGCGTAGACCAGCGCCGCGCACAGCAGTGTGCCCGTGACCAGGCCGCCGACGTGGCCGGTCCAGCTGATGCGGACGCCGGAGATCGCCGGCAGCACGAACGTGATGGCCAGGTTGAGTGCGATGATCACGGCGATGCCGCGCACGTCGAGGTTGAGCCTGCGCCCGACGATGAACACCGCGCCGAACATCCCGAAGACGGCCCCCGACGCGCCCAGCGTGGTCACGTTGAGCGGGTCGAGCCAGAGGCCCAGCACCGAGCCGCCCAGTGCGCTGAGCAGGTAGAGGGCCAGATAGCGGGTGTGTCCGAAGGCTCGCTCGAGATAGGGGCCCACGACGTAGATGGCCCAGGAGTTGAACAGGATGTGGATCAGGTCGCCGTGGAGGAAGGCGGCGGTGATCAGCCGGTAGTACTGGTCGAGCACGGCCACGCCGGGAGACCACATGACCAGCTCTTCGGTGATCCTCCCGCCCGTGAGGTATTGGGCGCCGAAGACCAGCACGTTGATGACCAGGAGCGCGTACGTCACGACAGGCGTTCGCACCACGTTGCCGCCGAAGGCGGACGTGGCCTGGCGGATGCCCTTGTTGCCCTCGGCGACGCACTCGGGGCACTGGAAGCCGACCGCGGCGTCACGCATGCAGTCGGGGCAGATGGGACGCTCGCAACGCTGGCAGCGGACCCAGGTTTCCTTGCTGGGATGCCGGTAGCACGTGGGCACCGACTCAGCGGGCTGCTCGGGCTGAGGGGGCGGGCTGGGCGGCTGGCTGGTCATGACCGAAAGCCTATGGCTTGCGTGGGCGTCCCGCGTGGCCCTGTGGCGCCCGCTGAGACGGCCGGACGGGCTCTCCCACGTGCCCAGGCGCCCCCGAGGGCGCTCTCACACGGCACGGAAGCGCTGCCCGCCCCTGCGGGCGCCCCCCGCGCCCTGCACGGCCCTGTGGGGGTGCACGGCGGGGGGAGTGCCTCGCGTCGGCGGGTCAGGCCGGGACTCGGTCGAAGGTGACCGACTCCAGGATGACGTCCTCGGCGGGGCGGTCGCGTCGGTCCGTACGGGTCTTGGCGATCTCGTCCACGACCTCCTGACCCTCGATGACCTCGCCGAAGATGGTGTGCTTGCCGTTGAGGTGCGGCGTCGGCACGACCGTGATGAAGAACTGCGAGCCGTTGGTGCCCTTGCCGAAGCGGATGCCCGCGTTGGCCATGGCCAGCAGGTAGGGGCGGTTGAACCAGAGCTCGGGGTGGATCTCGTCGTCGAACTCGTAGCCCGGCCCGCCGATGCCCTGGCCGAGCGGGTCACCGCCCTGGACCATGAAACCGGAGATCACCCGGTGGAAGATCGTGCCGTCGTAGTAGCGGTCGGTGCTCTTTTCCCCGGTGCCCGGGTGAGTCCATTCGCGGGTGCCCTCGGCGAGCTCCACGAAGTTCCGCACCGTTTTCGGGGCTCTGTTGGGAAAGAGTTCCACCTTGATCGTGCCGCGGTTCGTCTTCAGGTTAGCGATCAGCTTCTCAGCCACGAGACAGCTGCCCCCCTCTATGCACAGGGTTGGTTTTGTGATGTTTTGAGGTCTATGGCCGTTCGGCCCCTCGGAGCCATCCTCCCACGGCCCGCCATGATTGAGCCGCCTTGTCCAGGGAAGCAGAGGCTCGGGGCCCCAACGACAGGGGAGGTTGTCGTGTCCCTGACACATAGAAGACGCCGCGTGGCCATAGAGGTTCCCGCCACGTGGATGAGCCGTATGAAGGCTCGGGCTGTGCAAACAGGCCACCGTATGGCGCCGATGGCCGATCACGCCAAGGTGGTCGCCGCACAGCGCATCGAAGACGCCCGATACTGGGCGGCGCCGCGGCTGGAATCCGCGGCGCACGGGTTCGAGGATCAGGTCGCCCCCAAGGTCAGCTCGATGCTGACCACGGCGGCCAGGAGAATCGATCCCAAACCGTCACGATCGCGTCGCTGGCCGATGCTCGTGCTGTTGAGCGGACTTGCGGTCGGGACGATCGGCTACATGTTCTACCGGCGCAACGCTCAGCAGTGGACCGAGCACATGAAGGACTCGGCCTCCGACGCTTCACGATGGGTCGACGAGAAGGCGGACCGGGCCTCCCAGGCCTCGGATCGCATGGCGGCCGACGTGTCGCGCAAGGCGGATGAGGCATCTCGGAAGATGTAGCGAGTTCGCTGAGAAGCGCGCCCCCGACGTGTTCGGGGGCGCGCTTCTCGCGTTGACGTGAGACCAAGCGCTTGCTAGAAACCGGGCATGGCGCTGTCACCGCTCGACGACTACCCCATTCACCAGGCCCCGCAGGTCATGCGGCACGTGGCCACCAGCGACCGCAACTTCTACGACCGCTACTACTTCAACTGCCACGCCAGGACCGACGAGCTGATGCTGATCGTCGGCCTCGGCCAGTACCCCAACCTGGGCGTCACCGACGCCTTCGCCTGCGTACGCACCCCCGGCCTGCACCGCGTCGTCCGGGCCTCCCGCGAGCTGGGCCTGGACCGGATGGACACGCGGGTCGGCCCCTTCCGCGTCGAGGTCGTCGAAGGGCTCAGGCGGCTCAGGGTGATCCTGGAGCCGAACGAGCATGGCCTGTCCTTCGACCTCCTGTGGGAGGGCACGATCCCGGCCACGCTGGAGCCCCGGCACTTCCTGCGGTGGCAGGAGCGGGTCATGTTCGACTCGGTACGCCTGGCGCAGACCGGCCAGTGGTCCGGCACCATCAGGATCGGCGACGAGGAGCACCCGGTCACCCCCGACCGCTGGATGGGGACGAGGGACCGCTCCTG
Organism: Nonomuraea sp. NPDC050643; assembly: GCF_040654715.1. NCBI lineage: Bacteria > Bacillati > Actinomycetota > Actinomycetes > Streptosporangiales > Streptosporangiaceae > Nonomuraea > Nonomuraea sp. NPDC050643. The sequence goes on from NZ_JBFAIM010000016.1 coordinate 179,593, forward strand.
GGGCATCAGGCCGGTCGGCGAGTCGGAGCCCCCTGGCATCCAGGTCAAGAACGCCGGCACGTTCTACTGGCTGTACGCGCCGATGCGCTTCGACGACCACGCCATCCTCTGCATCGTCCAGGAGGACGAGCGGGGCCGCCGGATGCTGGAGGAGGCCGTACGCGTGTGGTCCGACGGGCGGGAGGAGGAGTATCTCGGCAGACCGGACTATCACCCGGTCTACGCCCCCGGCACCCGTGACGCCGTCGAGGCCACGATCACCTTCTCCCCACCCGGCGGCAAGCCGATCGAGGTGCGCTGCACGCCGCTGCTGCCGGTTCACCTCATGCTCGGCACCGGCTACGGGCTGGAGCCGGAGTGGCGGCACGGGATGTACCAGGGCGCGGAGCCCGTCGTGCAGGGCGTGACGTACCGGTTGCCCGACGACGCGGCCCGGATGTGGGGCATGGTGGACGCCGTCGGACGCTTCGAGTACGACGGGCTCGTCGGCTACGGGCTGTACGAGTACTGGGCCCTCGGCCCGCACCCGTCATTCCCGGCGTGAGCCTCCTACTCGGGCTTCTCGCACATGATGCTGACGGTCTTGGCCTGGGCGCCCTCGGCCGGGACCGTGACGGCGATCGACGGGCCGGCCACGCCGGGCTCGGCGGGCAGGACGGGCAGGGCGGGCACTGCCTCCGTGAATTCCCCCTCCGGGACCGGGAGCGCCTTGCCCGTGACCGCTTCGGGCAGGTCACCGTCCGGGACGGACTCGATGTCCACCTTCTCGCCCGGCTTGATCAGCTTCACCTTCCCGTCACGCGTGGCCACCCGGCTCTCCGCGTCCGCCGGCAGCGCCTTGGCGAGGGCGACGACCTTGCCGTCGCTGGTCGTGCAGATGACCTCGGTGCCGGCGGGGACGGGGGCCTCGTCGGCCAGGGCGGAGCCGGCCAGACCGGTGATGGCGAGTACGGCGGCCGCACCGAGCACCGCGAGACGACGCTTGAACATGAATTCTCCTCACAGAGGTCGATCGAACGTCTCAGAGCGTGCTCCCCCGCACCTGAAGTGATCCTGAAGACGACCTAAATGATCTTCAGGTTGGCTTTAGGTGATCTGAGGCACTCTGGGAGCGTGCGAGTGCTATTGGTGGAGGACGAGGAGCGGCTGGCCGATCTGGTCAAGGGCGGGCTGGCCGGCGAGGGCTTCGCGGTGGACGTGGCGCACGACGGGCGCGACGGGCTGTGGATGGCCACCGAGAACGCCTACGACGTGATCGTCCTGGACGTCATGCTGCCCAGGCTCAACGGCTACGCGGTCTGCTCCAAGCTGCGCGAGGCCGGCGACTGGACGCCGATCATGATGCTCACGGCCAAGGACGGCATCTACGACGAGGCCGAGGCACTGGACAACGGGGCCGACGACTACCTGGCCAAGCCGTTCTCCTACGTGGTGCTGCTGGCCCGGCTCCGCGCACTGGTACGGCGGGGCGGGCGCGAGCGGCCCGTGTCGATCACCGTCGGCGACCTGGTGATCGATCCGGCCGGACTGCGCTGCCGCAGGGGCGAGGTGGGGATCGGGCTGACGCCGAAGGAGTTCGCGGTGCTGCACGCGCTCGCGCGCCGGCCCGGCGAGGTGGTCTCCAAGAGCGAGCTGCTGGCCCAGGCCTGGGACTTCTCCTACGACGGCGACCCGAACATCGTCGAGGTCTACATCAGCGCCCTGCGCCGCAAGATCGACCTGCCCTTCGGCAAGACGACGCTCATGACGGTCCGCGGGGCCGGATACCGGCTGGAGGCGGCGTGAAAGGCTATTCGTCCGTACGGGTGCGGGCCACGGTGGCGGCGACTCTCGTGGTGGCCATCGCCCTGGGGCTCGCGGTGCTGGTGCTGGTGCTGGCGCTGCGGGGCACCCTGGCCAGCAGCGCCGACGCCGAGGCGGTCAGGAAGGCCGTGGCCGCGGCGCCGTACGCGGAGACGATGGCGATCCGGGCCGTCGAGCCGATCCCCGCGAATGAGGTGAGCACGCCGGTCCCCACGGAGCCCGGCAAGAGAGGCGTCGCACAGCCCGGCAAGATACTCGAGGGCAAGGTGCACCTGCAGGACGGCACGATAGCCACCGTCGCCGACCCCGACATCCTCCTGACCAAGGACCGGCAGGCCACCGCCGAGGCGTGGGCGCTGCCGGGCCGGTACGCGGTGGCCCAGCTCGAGGTGGCCACCACGGCCGGGCCGACCACGGTGTGGTCCAGGGTGTCCCTGGACATCGCGGAGCAGGCCCTGGGGACGCTGAACAGCGCGCTGCTGCCCGGCGTGCCGGCCCTGCTGCTCGTGGTGGCCGGGATGACGTGGGTCTCGGTGGGCCGCGCGCTCAACCCGGTGGCCGCCATCAGGGCCAAGGTGGCCGACATCACGGCCAGCGACCTGCACCAGCGTGTTCCCGTACCGACGTCGAAGGATGAGATCGCCGCGCTGGCCACCACCGTGAACGGCACGCTCGACCGGCTGGAGACGGCCGTGGAGCGGCACAAGCGGTTCGTCGCCGACGCCGCGCACGAATTGCGCAGCCCCATCGCGACCCTGCGCGCCCGGCTGGAGCTGGCCGAGCCGAGCGAGCTGACCGAGGAGGCCCTGGCCGACGTCGAACGCCTGCAGTCCCTGGCCGCGAACCTGCTCCTGCTGGCCAAGCTGGACGCGGGCGAGCCGCTGCGCACCAGCGAGCTGGACCTCGGCCAGGTGGCGGCGGAGGCGTCGCTGCGCGCCAGGCGGAGGCCCGAGGTGCGAGTGGAGCTGGACATCGAGCCGGACGTGGTGATGACCGGGTCGAGCGCGCACCTCGACCGCCTGGTGACGAATCTGGCCGACAACGCCGTACGGCACGCCGCCTCGACCGTGCGGGTGCGGGTGAGCGCCGGGTCCGACCAGGCCGTGCTCGAGGTGAGCGACGACGGGCCCGGGATCCCGCCCGAGCAGCGGGAGGCGGTGTTCGACCGGTTCACCCGCCTGGACGAGGCGCGGGCCAGGGACGCGGGCGGCGCCGGGCTGGGCCTGCCCATCGCCCGCGACATCGCGCTCCTGCACCGGGGGTCACTCGTGTACGCCGGCTCCGGATTCGTCGCGACGTTCCCCCTGCGGGAGGCGTGGGGCCCCTTGCGGGAGACGTAGGGCGTAGTTCCGGCTGCGCTGGGTGATCGCGAACCCCGCCCGCGTGTAGACGCCGAGCGCCCCCGTCGGGTTCTCGGTGTCGACGCTGAGCACCGCGCTCTCGTACCCCTGCCCGGCCAGGACGTGGAGGGCGTGCGCGAGCAGCGCGCTCGCCACACCCTTGCCACGCCACTCCCTCAGCGTGCCGATGATCGAGATCACCGCCTGGCGCACGCCGATCCGGGCGCTGTGGAGGTCGTGGAAGTGCGTGATCAGCACGCCCACCGCCCGGTCGCCGGCCAGGGCCACGAACGAGGCGTCGGGGCGGAAGCTGCGCGAGCCGGCCGCGTGGCCCCGCCAGCTCTCGCGCGTGTGCGGCACCGTGCCCCAGTGGTCGCGGAACGACTCGTTGCGCACGTGGCGGGCGCCGTCGTCCAGCTCGGGCGACCACGTGGCGATCGACACGCCCCCGGGCGGCCTGGGCTCGGGCAGCTCGCCCGGCAGCGTGCGCTCCATGCGGGCGAACGTGCGCACCGCGGCGAACCCGGCCCCCTCCGCCAGCGCGGCGAGGCCGGGGTTGCCGTCGTGGACGTTGAGGCGGAGCTCCGGCGGCACGCCGGGAAACGCCCGCTCGCTCAGCCCCGGCGCCGTCGTGATCGCCCAGTCCAGGAGGCGCCTGCCGTGGCCGCGCCCGCGGTGGGCGGGATGCACGCCGCCCCACAGGCGCATCGGGTGCGTCTCCGCGGCGGACGGGCGGACCGGCAGGTAGCTGAAGGCCGCGATCCGGTCGCCGTCCCTGGCCGCGAGTGTGCCCGCGGCCAGGTCGATCCCGTGGTGGGCGAGCTGCTCCACCACGTCGTCGACGCCGTGGCTCTCGCCGGTGCGGTCCTCGGCCTCCACCGCGGCCCAGAACTCCGCCAGCGACCGGGCGTCCTTCCGCGTCACCGGTCCCCACTCCATGAGGGCAGCCTAGGTGAGCCGGCTGGAGCCTCCCAGCCGGTCGGCGATGCGGGTCAGGCCCGCGGCGAACGACGCTCGGGTGGTCGCGGCGAACCCGATGAAGAACCGGTTGGCCAGCGGCACGCCCCAGCGCGCCCATTCGGCCACGTTGTAGACGGAGTGCACCACCCGCGTGCCCTCCGGGTCGGGGAAGACCGACCATTCGCCGCGATACCACCAGCCGCCCTGGTAGGCCAGGGTGTGGTCGCCGGCCTCCCAGTTGGGGAGGTCTTCGCGCAGGACCCGCCACACCTGCTCGACAGGCGCGGTGACCACTCCGGAGACCTCGGTGATGAGCTTCTTCCGCACGGCCCGCCCATCCGGGCGTCCGGGCGCGGGAATCTTTTCGGACATGGCGCAACTCCCATGGTCGCGGCGCCTATCCTGTGAACGCGAAAGTTCGAGACAGGGATATGACGCCTTGCTTCGGATCACGGCCGCCGGGGTGTTGGCGCACCCCGGCGGCCTTTCACATGTCGATGGAGGTCGCCCAGTCGAGCTCCCCCGTGTCCAGGCGGTCGAGCAGCCCGCCGATCCAATCCAGCTCGGCCGCGTAGAGCGACCGCTCGATCTCGACCTCCAGCGTGAGGATCGCGGGCAGGCCGCTGTCGGCCACGGCCTTCATGTGGGCGCTCATCCCGGTCAGGAGGCCCTCGATCGTGGCCGCCCTGGCGCGCAGCGCGCGCTGCGCCTCGGGCAGCGGCAGGCAGCCGATGAGCGAGACGGCCGCGACGAACGCGCGCCTGTCGGGCTCCGGCTTCTCCAGGAGCCGGCGCAGCCGGGTGCGCAGCTCCTCCCTGCCCTCTTCGGTGATCTCGTAGACCGTGCGCTCGGGCCTGCGCCCTTCGCGCCCGGTCCCCGTGGGGACGATCAGCTCGTCCTTGGCCAGCCGCTCGACCGCGTGGTAGAGGCTGCGCGGCAGGCCGGTGATGTAGTCCTTGTGCGTGTCGACGATGATGCGGTGCAGCTCGTAGGGATGGCCGGCACGCACGCTGAGCAGGGCCAGCACGGTCAGGCCGACCAGGTCATGGCGTCGCGCCATAGCGCCTCCCCCTATATTGCACTTTGCAATATAGCTTTCTTGGGCGCTAGGCGTCGAGCTGCAGGAAGGCCCGGTCGATCGCCTGCCTGGTCACGTCCTCGGGATAGGGGAAGAGCTTGATCAGGTCGCGCAACCCCTCCACGTGGGCCCGCTTGGCCAGCTCGGCCACGAGGACCAGCTCGGCCTGCTGCGCCTGCGCGTACGCCCGGTCCACGACCGCGCCGTGCCCCGGCACGATCACCTGCTCGGGCATCTCCGCCAGCATCGCCGCCACGGTCTCGGGCCAGTCGATCGGGTACGAGTCGCTGAACGCCGGCGGCGCCCCCTCCTCCACCAGGTCACCGGCGAACACCACACCCGCGTCCGGCACGTGCACGACCACGTCGTTGCTGCTGTGCCCGAGCCCGAAGTGCCGCAGGTTCACGATCCGGCCGCCGATGTCGAGGCCGGCCGCGGAGGTGAACGTGTGGTCGGGCGGCACGATCGTGACCTCCTCCAACTCCTCGTGGCGGTCGGGCAGGGTCTTGAGGACGTTGGCGCGGTGCTGCTCGCCGTACAGGTCGATCTCCTCGGCGCACCTCGAATGGCCCCAGATCTCGGCGCCGCGGAAGAGGGCGTTGCCGAAGTAGTGGTCGAAGTGGGAGTGGCTGTTGACGACCGTCCACGGGTAGGCGGTGATCCTCCGGATCGCCTCGATCAGGTCCGCCGCCTCCCTGTGCGAGGTCCGCGTGTCGAGCACCAAGCAGTGCCCATCGCCGACGACCAGGCCCACGTTCATGTCGAACGACCGGTGACGCCGGACGTAGACCCGGTCACCGACCTCCTGCCACTGCTCGTTCATGCCAACGAACCCTACTTTTAGGAGCGGTTCGTGGCATACGACTTCCGGATCACCGGCGGATCAGCCCCGCAGATACGCCAGCACCGCCAGCACCCTGCGATGCCCGTCGGCGGCGGGCGGCAGGTCGAGCTTGGTGAAGATGTTCGCGATGTGCTTGGCCACGGCGGCCTCGGTGACGACCAGCTCCTTGGCGATCGAGCCGTTCGACCGTCCTTCGGCGATCAGGCCGAGCACCTCCTGCTCGCGCGGGGTGAGCCGGGCCAGGGGGTCGCGCCGCCGCCGCAGGAGCTGGCGCACCACCTCCGGGTCCACGACCGTGCCGCCGGCGGCCACGCGGTCGAGGGCGTCGACGAACTCGCGTACGTCGCCGATGCGGTCTTTCAGCAGGTAGCCGACGCCGGCGCCGGCGCCCGACCCGAGCAGTTCGGCGGCGTAGGTCTGCTCCACGTACTGGCTGAGCACCAGCACCGCCGGCTCGGGCCGCCGCGCGCGCAGTTCGAGCGCGGCCCGCAGCCCCTCGTCGGCGAAGCCGGGCGGCATCCGCACGTCGGTCACCACGGCGTCAGGGCGGTGCTCGGTCACGGCCTCGATCAGGGCGGGCGCGTCGCCGACCGCGGCGACCACGACATGGCCGAAGCGTTCGAGCAGCCCGACCAGGCCCTCCCTGAGCAGGACGGCGTCTTCGGCGATCACAACCCGCACGTGCTCTCCTTCGCGATGCGTCCGTCGCCCGGCACTTCGCTCACGCGCACGGGATCTCCACTCTGACGAGGGTAGGGCCGCCGGCCGGGCTCGACACCGACAGTCTCCCGCCCACCACGGCCAGCCGATCCGCCAGCCCGGTCAGCCCCGTCCCCTTGCCCGGGTCGGCTCCTCCGACGCCGTCGTCGCGCACCTCGACGAGCAGCGTGTCGCGCTCGACCCGGCCGGTGACCGAGCCCCTGGTGGCCCGGCTGTGCCTGGCCAGGTTCGTGAGGGCCTCGCTGACCACGTAGTACGCGGTGACCTCCACGGGCGCGGGCAACCGCCCGGCCAGCTCGACGTCCACGTCCACGGGCACCGGTGAACGCCCCGCCACGTCGTGCACCGCCGCGCCGAGCCCCCGGTCGGTGAGCACCTGCGAGTGCACGCCCCTGATCAGCTCGCGCAGCTCGGCCAGCGCCCGTTTGGCCTCGTCGTGGGCCAGCCCGATCAGCCGCGCCGCGGACGCGTCCTCGGGCAGGTCGAGCTTGGCGATGCCGAGGGTCATGGACAGCGAGACCAGTCGCTGCTGGGCGCCGTCGTGCAGGTCCCGCTCGATCCTGCGGCGCTCCATCTCGAACGCGTCCACCAGCCTGGCCCGCGACCGCAGCACCTCGCCGAGCTCCGACGACTGCGGCGCGAGCACCGCCCGCGCCATGGCCCCTCTGGCGCCGCCCCAGGCGGTGATCGTGTACGCGGCGACGGGCAGCAGCAACAGGCCCGCGATGGAGGCCAGGGTGCCGACGAGCGGGTGGACCGCGGGCTGGACGACCGGGGACAGGATCAGCACCAGCGGCCCCACGATCGTGAACAGCAGCATGACCAGGTCGATCCACCACAGCGCGAGCACGGTCATGAGCGCCAGCCCGGCCTCCCGCCTGCGCCTGTCGGGGGTCATGGGGACGGGGACGGTGTCGACCAGACGCAGGCGGAGGCGCTCGAACCGGGCGACGAGCGGCATGGACAGCGCGAACGCGGCCAGGCCCGTCACGACGCCCAGCACGGTGGTGACGAGCGCGCCGCTCATGGCCGCGGCCGCGATGGCCCCGGCCGCCGCGCCCGGGACGGCGCTGGCCACGAGATAGGCCGCACAACGCCACGGCCAGGCCGAGCCGAGGAACGGCAGCGGGCGCTGGGTGAGCGCTTCCAGCGCGGTCCTGTTGAGCATCATGCGACCGTATCCGCTGGTGGCGAAGGTGAGCAGTAGTGCTGGGTGTAGCTTTTCCGGCGAAGCGGCGACGCGGGCCGCCGTTCATGGAATTTCCGGGACGCCGCCCTCACCCATAGGGCTCGTAGTCCACCCGCTCGTTCTCCTTCTCCGATACGAGCCGGGCGCTTACTCGGGAATTATGGCGAATTCCGGCGGACTTTCGGATGTGCGGGAGAACGCCTATCTGGAAGTCGTCCTCGTAGATGATCGTGCCGGGGTCGGGCGAGCGTACGACATCGTAGGGAACGTCGTAACGGTGCAGCAGGGCTTCCAGAGGGGCGAGGGCGGCGATGAGGGCGGTCGCGTTCGGCTTGAACCAGGGGACGGCGCGGATGGTATTTCCGTCGGCGTAAAACGGCGGATATGGCAAACGCGCGAAAAACCAGTCGTCCACCTCCGTGAACAGGTCATCGTCGGCCGGTGTGAGGCGGCCGTCGCGGCGAAGATGGTGACAGGCGGCGAAGATGCCCACCGGCACGCCCAGCCGTCCGTAATAGCGGACCTGGAACCGTACATAAAGGCGGGCGTCGCCTTGACTCAGGGGTTTTCCATTTCCATTGGTCACAGTTCTGGTTTTACCCCGTCGGATCGCCGAGCGCACGAAACGCATACCCTTCGGACATGCTTGTCGAACGCCGCGGTCAGGCCTTTAAACGGTCACGGCGGGCAGAAGGAGGGGTTCGGCGGCGGCACGGAGTTCGGAACTGAACGGCGCCGGGCGGAAGGTGGCGGGGTCGAGGTTGACGTTCACGCGATAGCCCTCCGCGTGCACGGTCGAGCGATCCGGCGACAGGACGTGGAAGCCGTACACGCCGCTGGTGCGGCCCATGCGGTCCATCCAGAAGTCCACCAGGACCTCGCCCGCGCCCACGATGGGCGCGTTGTAGGTGATCTTGAACTCCCGCACGGCGAGATAGACGTCCTTGAAGCGGGAGATCGCCGGGTCGAAGTTCCAGCCCCGCTCCGCCCAGAAGGCCGAGATGGCGCGCTCGACGAGCAGGGCGTAACGCGAGTTGTGCAGCAGGCCCATGGCGTCGAGGTCGTCGAAGTGGACCTGGGCGAGGCGGGTTTCCGGCAACGTTCAGTCCTCCGGGAGGAGTGCGGGGTCGGGGGTCAGGGCGCGCAGCCGCTCCAGCACGGCGCGGCGGGCCCGGTCGTAGACGATGGTGTCGCCGCCCAGCAGGCGGGCGTGGGTGATCGTGGCCTCGCCGAGCGCGTCGACCTCGTACGCGAGCTGCGCCGCATCGATGTCGCCGGGCAGCTCGCCCAGGTCCATCGCCTCCCGCACCGCCCGCTCGACCAGGCCGAGCCAGTCGGTCATCGCCTTGGCCACGCGCTCGCGGACGGCCCCGGGGCGGTCGTCGAACTCCACCTGCGCCACGAAGAAGAAGCACCCGCCCGGCAGCACCTTCGCCTCGTAGAAGCGCAGGCGGGCCTCGTGGAGCGCCAGGACGCGCCGCACGCCGGGCGGTGTGCGCAGGGCGGGCCTGACGATCTCGTCCACCCACTGGCCGCTCGCCCATTCGATGGCGTCGAGCTGGAGCTGCTCTTTATCGCGCCAATGGGCAAAAAATCCGGACTTGCTCACTCCGGCGGCGGTCGCCAGCCTGCCCAGAGTGAGCCCGTCGAGCCCGTCCACCGAGGCCAGCGACACCGCCTGCGCGAGTATCGCCTCCCGGCTACGCCGGCCGCGCTCACGGCGGCCGTCTTCCCTGGTGTCCGTCACAGGGCCAGCTTACATGTACGACCGATCGTTCATATACTTTGGCCCGCCCCCTCCCGCCGCCCGAACCGGTCCGCCATCGCGTCGAACATCTCCACCGCCCGCCCCAGATCCGCCACCTCGGCCGACGGCAGCCCGAGCTGCGGGTCGAAGCACTCGAACCCGGTCTCGCGCTCGACCACGGACGCCACCTCGTACAGCAGCCCGAGCACCCGTCGCGCCTCGTCACCGTGGGTCCAGTAGGGGGCGCTCATCTCCCAGCCGCCCTCCCAGTGGTTCACGGAGATGCCGGTGCCCTCGTGGTCCATCTCCCAGTTCGGCGGGTATTCGACGATGCGCACCTCGCCGAGCAGCTCACGGGTGCGGGTGACGACGGCGGACCAGGCCGCCAGGTCGGGCGGGAGGGGCTCGGCCCGGTCGAGCGCCTCGTCCCAGCTCTGGCCGGGCTCGCGGCGGGTGAAGTAGAGGTCGTAGCTCATGCTGGACGAAGGTACTAGCCGGGGACGGTCCTGCGGATCTTGGCGCCGCCTCGGTACGTCAGGCGTCGCGGAACTCCAGGCCCTCGAAGGCGCTCGACGTGCGCCACTCGTCGATGTAGGCGAAGTAGGCCATCGCCCCGTGCGGGTAGCCGACGTTGAGGCGGCCCCTGCGGCCCAGGTCCTGGCCCTCGTTGTTGTAGTAGCCGGGCGTGCAGTCCGGGGAGCCCAGGAGCATGCCCGGCCCCGACAGCAGCAGGTCGACCCAGAACTCCTCGGCCTCCTTCGTGGCCTCGACCTCGATGTGGCCGTGCTCCAGGGCGTGCCCGACGATGACCGCGATCGTCCTGCCCGCCTCCGTCAGGTTGTGCGGGATGTTGGAGATGAGGTTGGCGGCCTGCGTCGGCTGGACGAGGAAGGCGTTCGGGAAGCCGTGCACGTGGATGCCGTGCAGGGTGCGCATGCCCTCCGCCCAGTGCTCCGACAGCCTGACCCCGTCGCGGCCGATCAGGTCGTAGTTGGCGCGGCGGGTGTAGTCGGTGCCGACCTCGAACCCCGAGGCGTAGATGACGCAGTCGACCTCGTACTCCCTGCCGGCCGCCACCACCCCGGCTTCGGTGATGCGCTCCACGCCCTTGCCGTCGGTGTCGACCAGGTGGGTGCCGGGGACGTTGTACGCCTGCAGATACTCGTCGTGGAAGCACGGGCGTTTGCAGAGCTGGCGGTACCACGCCTTCAGGCTGCGCGCCGTCTCCGGGTCGGCGACGATCGTGTCCACGCGGGCGCGGATCTCCTCCATCTTCTCGAAGTCGGAGTCCTCGAAGGCGGCCAGCATGTTGGGCCGGGTGAACTCCTCCGGCGGCAGGGCCATGATCCTGGCGCGGACGCGGCGGGCGAGGTCGGTCCAGCCGTCCATGACGAGGTCCTCGTCGGTCTGGCCGCCGGTCTGGTTGGCGGTGAAGTTCTCCAGCCAGCGCCGCTGCCAGCCCGGTGTCGCGATCGTGGCGAACCAGCCGGGGTCGGTCGGCCGGTTGTCGCGTACGTCCACCGACGAGGGGGTGCGCTGGAAGACGTACAGCTCCGCGCAGGCCCGCGCGAGGTGCGGCACGCACTGGACGGCCGTCGCGCCCGTTCCGATGATGGCCACCCGCTTGTCGCGCAGCCGCTCCATCGGCGCGCCCGACGGGTCGCCGCCCGTGTAGGCGTAGTCCCAGCGGCTCGTGTGGAAGGCGTGCCCGCGGAACTGCTCGATGCCCGGGATGCCGGGGAGCTTCGGCACATGGAGGGGGCCGATGCCCATGACGACGAACTGGGCGGTGAACGCGTCGCCGCGGTTGGTGCGCACGAGCCAGCGGCCGCCGAGCCATTCGAGCCCCAGCACCTCGGTGTGGAAGAGCGTGTCGTCGTAGAGGCCGAAGTGCTTGCCGATGCGGCGGCAGTGTTCGAGGATCTCGGGCGCGTGGGCGTACTTCTCGGTGGGCATGTGCCCGGTCTCTTCGAGCAGCGGCATGTACACGAACGAGGCCGTGTCGCACTGGGCGCCCGGGTAGCGGTTCCAGTACCAGGTGCCGCCGAAGTCGCCGCCCTTCTCCACGACGCGCACGTCCTCGACCCCGGCCTCCTTCAGCCGCGCGCCGGTGACGAGCCCGGCGAAGCCGCCGCCGATGACCGCGACCGTCACGTGGTCGGTCTTGGGCTCGCGCTCGGTCAGCGGCGTGTACGGGTCGTCGAGGTAGTGCGCGAAGCGGCCGGTGAGGCGGAGGTACTGGTCGTTGCCGTCGGGGCGCAGCCGCTTGTCGCGTTCTTCGCGGTATTTCCGGCGCAGGGCCTCTTTGTCGATGCTGGGGCGGTCGTCGACGGTCATGCGTCCCTCCGGAGACGGGGCCTGAATTCCAGAATCGCATTCGGTAATGACGGCGGCAAGACTCGGCCGACCGGATTCTGCCGAGTCCTGACGGCAACGCGAGTTGCCGTTTTCGGGACGATCCCCTGCAATGGAGGCGTGGACGCATCGGCCCTCACCCAGGCACTCACCGAGGTCGGCCCCCGGCTCAAGCGGCTGCGCACCGAGCGTGGCGTCACGCTGGCGGCGCTCGCCGAGGTGACCGGCATCTCCAAGAGCACCCTTTCGCGGCTGGAGTCGGGGCAGCGCCGGCCCAGCCTGGAGCTGCTGCTGCCCATCTCCCAGGCCCACCAGGTGCCGCTGGACGAGCTGGTCGGGGCGCCCGAGGTGGGCGATCCGCGCATCCGGCTCAGGCCACGCCGGGTGAACGGCAACGTGGTGCTGCCGCTGACCCGGCAGCCGGGGCCGCTGCAGACGTACAAGATGGTGATCCCGGCCACCAGGTGCGTGCCCGAGCCCACCACGCACGAGGGCTACGAGTGGCTCTATGTCCTGTCCGGGCGGCTGCGGCTGACGCTGGCCGGTCGTGACCTGGTGCTGGGGGTGGGCGAGGCGGCCGAGTTCGACACGCGGTTGCCGCACTGGTTCGGCAGCACCGGCGAGGGGCCCGTCGAGATCCTCAGCCTGTTCGGCCGGCAGGGCGAGCGGATGCACGTCCGCGCCAGGCCGAGCTGAGCCCAGGCTGCCTGCTTGGTGACCGGAACACCCACTATTGTGGTGGCCCGGACACACGAGGAAGCGGATTCATGCTGGCCCATCGCGCACTGGTCATCGCCATGTTGCCCGCGATCGGGCTGCGGGTCCTCACCATGCTCGGCTTCCCGCCGGCCATCCTGTTCTACGGCGACTCCTTCGCCTTCCTGCGCGAGGAGCTGACACCGGGAACGGCCAGGCCGTCCGGCTACTCCCTGCTCCTGGCGCTGCTGCGGCCCGCCCACAGCCTCGCGCTGGTGACGGTGCTGCAACACCTGCTGGGGCTGGCGCTCGCGGTCGCCGTCTACGCCCTGCTGCGGCGCCGCGGCCTGCCCGGCTGGGGCGCCACGCTGCTGGTCACCCCGCTGCTGTACGACGAGTTCCTGCTGCTGCTCGAGCACATGATCATGGCCGACGCGATCTTCATCGTCCTGGTCACGGTCGCCGTCACGCTCCTCGTCTGGCGGGTCACCCCGGCCACGGCCGCCATCGGCGGAGCGCTGCTCGGCCTGGCCGGGATCACCAGGACGATCGGCCTGCCGCTGCTGCTCCTGATCGCCGCCTACCTGCTGATCAGGCGCTACGGCTGGCGCCCGCTGGTGGCGCTGCTGGTGGCCGGGGCGATTCCGTTGGGCGCGTACGCCACCTGGATGAAAGTGGAGAAGGACAAGTTCGGGTTCACCGAGGCCGACGGGAACTTCCTGTGGTCCAGGACCATGAGCTTCGCCGACTGCGGGGTGATCAAACCACCCGAACGGCTGGCGGTCCTCTGCCCGACCATGCCGGTGGAGCAGCGGCCGTATCCGCCGCACTGGTTGTGGGAGAGCTTCTCGCCGCTGCTCAAGGTGCCCGGCACGGCCAACCGCAACCAGCTCGCCGGGGAGTTCGCCAGGCAGGCCATCCTCGCCCAGCCGGGCGAATATCTGGGCGCGGTCGCGACCGACCTGACGCAGTTGCTGCGCTGGGAGCGTACGGCGGTGGACGAGAAGACGCCGTACAAGTTCCCGGCCGCCGAAAGGCCCCTGAGCGAGTCGGTACGCGACGTCGCCGAGTCCTACGAAGGCGGCCCGGCCGCCACACGGGTGGTGGAGCCGTTCGCCGGGTGGCTGCGGGCGTACCAGCGGTTCGGCTATGTGCCGTTCCCGCTGCTCGCGCTGGCCCTGGGCGGGGCCCTCGTGGCCGCGCTGGTCAGGCGACGGTGGGACGCGCTGCTGCCCGGCCTCGTCGCGCTCGCGCTGGTCGTGTCGCCGCCGTTCCTCGCCGCCTTCGACGTGCGCTACGTGATCCCGGCCATCCCGCTCGTCTGCCTGGCCGTGGGGCTGACCCTCGGCACCGCGACGCCGTTCAGAGGCGCCCGGAGCGCCGGCAGGCAGCGGGAACCGCTCAACGTGGCCTAGGGTCCAGTGAGCCGATCATTGCCGGTGCTCGGCGCTTAATGTTACGGTTTCATGTGTAAAAGGAAGCTTACAGGTGAGACGTTATGACGGTGGCCGGGCCGACGGGTGACGACCTGGTCGAGATGCTGGCGGCCCTGGCCAACCCGCTGCGGCTGCGTATCGTGGCGGAGCTGGCGGGCGGTCGCGACTACGTGAGCCATCTGGCCCGCGTGATAGGCGTGAGCCGTCCCCTTCTTCACATGCACCTGCGCAAGCTGGAGTCGGCCGGCCTGATCACCGGCAGCCTGGAGCTGTCCGATGACGGCAAGGCCATGAAGTACTACGAGGTCACAAACTTCAGCCTGCACCTGACCGCCTCGGCCGTGGCCGAGGCGGCGAAGACCCTCAGCAGGCCGGACCCGGAGGAGGGTCCTGGATCCAAGGAGCGCTCCTGATGGCAATGTCCTGGCCCGAGGTGATCTTCTACCTTGGCGTGCTGGTGCTGGTCACCTTCCTGATCAGCGTGGTGATCGTGGGGGTGTTCGACAACCGCAAGGCCAGGCTGCAGGCCGATCAGGCCGAGGACCTGCGCCGGCTCGTCCGCCGGTTCGAGCAGCTCGCCGAGAACACCATGGACGCCCAGCAGCGCGTGGCCGCCGACGTGGCGGAGTTACGGGCGCGGACGGTGTCGATCGAGCAGATTCTCAAGACCGTCGAGTAGCCGGCCCTTCGCGCTCGAACCAGGCGATGAAGCGGCGTTGCCAGGGGGTTTCGACGGCCTGCTTGGCGTAGTGCTCGCGTACGTAGGCGATCGCCTGGTCGGCGGGCACCCCGTCGAGCACGGCCAGGCAGGCCAGCGCGGTGCCGGTGCGCCCGCGCCCGCCGCCGCAGGCCACCTCGACCCGCTCGGTCGCGGCCCGCTCCCACGCCTCGCGCATGGCCTCGACGGCCTCCCGCCGGTCGGACGGAAGCCAGAAGTCAGGCCATCGCACCCATCGGTGCTCCCACTCGACGGGCGGGGGACGGCGGCCGAGCAGGTAGAGGGCGAAGGCGGGATGCGGGCCCGGCGGAAGCGGATGTCTCAGGCCCCGGCCGCGGACGAGGCGGCCCGAGGGCAGGCTCAGCACCCCTGCGGCGGTGGGCTCCCAGGTTGCGGTCATGGCCGGAGCCTAGTTCGGGGGCTGCCGGGGTGGACGAAGGTTCCGCTTTGGGCTGACCTACGGCCGGCTCGCCGAGTCGCCGGCCGTGTGCGCCAGGTAGAGCTGGCCGAGCCGGTCGATGCGCCAGAGCTGGCCCACGACGATCAGGGTGGCGCCGAACACGGTCGGCCAGATCTCCAGCGCGACCAGACCCCAGCCCAGCAGCGCGAACCCGGCCGTCCCCACCGCGATGAGCAACCGCTGCACCTTGCGGTGGTCGCCGGTGACCAGGGACCGGTCGTGCAGCCACAGCTTCTCGCCGTAGATGCCCCTGGCCGACCAGCTCTCGGGCCGCTCCACGGCCGGGAAGACGTGCGGGTTGAGCGCCAGCCAGGCCACGACCAGCCCCACCGGGACCAGCGCCCACCAGCCGATCCACTCCCTGCTCCAGATCGCCACGATCATCAGCGGGATGGCGGCGAACCTGGTCCAGACGCTCCAGGGGTTGGCGTGGCGCTTCCAGGCCTCGTCGGACATGCCGACGGCGCCCGCGTACCGTTTCAGGACACTCATGCGATCAGCCCTCTCGCCAGCGCGTTGACGGTGGCCTCGACCACCTGCTCGTGGTCGGGCCCGAACCTGTCGCGGTTGAGCACCAGCAGCCCCGCCGTACGCAGCACGCCGACCAGCACCTCCGGCGCGACGCCGGCCACGATCACGCCGTCGGCCTGACCCTGGGCCAGATAATCGACCAGCGGGGTGAGCAGGTGCGGCGTGACGCGGGCGACCTCCTCGGCCCCCACCCTGCGCGCCACCGCCTCCAGCTCGCCGGGGTGGGTGAGCAGCCGCCGGTAGAACGGGTCGGTGGTGAGCACCTCGATCATGCTCCGCATCAGCCCGGCCAGCGCCTCCGCGCTCGGCGGCCGGTCGAGCGCGGCGGCCAGCAGCTTGCCCATGAGGGGCGCCCTGCGGACCATGACCTCCTTGTACAGCTCCTCCTTGGACTCGAAGAACGCGTAGAAGCTGCCCTTGGCGATGCCCGCCGGGGCGACCAGCTCGTCGAGCGAGGTCTTCTTCAGCCCCTGGGCGGCGAAGAGCTCTTCGCCGGTCGCGAGCAGGGAGGCGGTGATGCGGTCCCGGTCGTCCGCCGTGAACGCGACGGCCATGCTCTATCCCTATGACTCGATCGTATATTGAGTCATAGCCTAGCACCGCCCTCGAGGAGGATGAGGAGGCCCAGGCCGATGAGCACGACGGGGAGCAGGACGTGGCCCCACCGGCTGAGGGCCCTGGCGATCAGCGGGCGGGTCGCGAAATACCTGCCCGCCAGGCACCAGACGGCGACCAGGACGAGGAAGACGCCCACGTAGACGGCCACGTGGGCCAGGCCGCCCGACGTGGCGAAGACCGGCACGTAGACGCCGATGTTGTCACCGCCGTTGGCGAAGGTGACGGCGGCGACCTCCAGCGCCCCGGGCCCGCCCGGGGACCTCGGCTCCTCCTCCCTTGCCTCGTCTCGGCGCCTGAGCGCCCAGGCGGCCTTGAGGCCCAGGGCCAGGGGGAGCAGGCCGAGCCACGGCAGGACGGAGGCGGGCAGGAACGTGGCGCCCAGGGTGGCGGCGATGGCGACGGCGAGGATGGCGACGAAGCCCAGGTACTGGCCCAGGACGATCCTGACGCCGTTCTTCGCCTGGGCGAAGAACAGGGCCAGGATCACGAGGTCGTCGATGTTGGTGACGGCGAACAGGGCGGCGGCCTGGCCGATGATGCCGGCGTTCACCGGGGGTCCTGCCGCCGTGCGTCGTTCCCGCCCGTGCGCGGAGCCTCGCCTCGTGCCACGAGATCGTCCTCCATGCCGTCCCTTCCGGTCCTGCCGCCGCGACAGACCTTGTCAGGGTTTGACGCGGGTGGGAAGCCGGTGGACGACGAGGTCGGTGACGAGGGCGCCGCCGGCCAGCCGCCGGTTGACGTCGGTGTCCAGGTCCTCGCCGAGCGGGGGCAGGGACGTCGTTGGTGCCGATCAGGATGGTGACCGCGGCCGGCCGGAGCGCCACGGTGTCGGCTTCGACGCTGTCACCGGCCGCGACGACGCGCGGGCGTCCGGGTCGCCGGGCACGGGCGGCGGGCGGCGCGTTGTCGGGCCGGCGCAGGAAGGCCGGATACGCGACGAGACCCAGCGCGCCGAGCGCGAGGCAGAGGAGGGCCGCGATCAGTGTCCCCACGGTTCAGTACCCCAGCGCGATGCTGTGGCCGATGGTGGCCGGGTCGTCCAGGGCGGCGAGCGTCGCGTGAGCCAGGTCGGCGCGGCCGATCGTGATGCCGCCCCGGACGTTGCGGTCGACGGCGGTCCGGTACGCGCGGCGCGCACCGTCGGTGAGCCGCGGCGGCCGCATGATCGTCCAGTCGAGCCCGCTGCCCCGGACGGCCTCGTCGGTACGGGCGAAGTCGGCGAACCCCTCCCGGAGCAGCCGTCGCAGCAGCGGCTTGACCACGGCCCGGTTGAGCAGGTCGTCCCCCTCGTCCACGACGTGGCCGGCGGCCGTGACGACGATCAGGCGGTGCGGGCCGGCGACGGCGTGCATGGCGGCGATGATCGACCGCGCCCCCTCGGCGCAGACGGATCCGGCGCCCCGGCCGCGCGGCCCCAGGGCCGAGAGCACGGCGTCCCGGCCGTCCAGGCTCTCCTCGATCGCCTCGGGGTCCATCACGTCGGCGACCACCTGCTCGAGCCCGTCCGTCTCGGGCACCCGCCGCCGGACCACCGCGGTCACGGAGTGCCCGGCCGCGAGGGCCTGCTCCACGAGATGCCGCCCGGTCCCGCCGGTCGCGCCGAACACGGTGATGTCCATCTACACTCCCCAGGGTGAGTAAACGCTCGTTAACGATGCGAAGGTTAGTGAGCGCTTACTAACCACGTCAAGCGAGAGACTCTCAGGAGAGGCGGGCAATGGGCACCAGGGACGTGATCCTCGACGCGACGGCCAAGGTCATGGCCGAGCAGGGCCTGGCCAACGTGACCATCCGGCGGATCGCGCGGGCCGCCGGATTCACGGAGGCGGCCCTGTACAAACACTTCAGCAGCAAGGCCGACCTGCTGGTGGCGGTGATCCGCGAACGCTCACCCGGCTTCACCCAACTGGCCCAGGCGTTGCGGGGCGGCGGGGACCTGATGGACGACCTCACAGCGGTGGCCCGGGCCGCCATCGACTTCTACCGCGCGGGGTTCCCCATGTTCGCGTCGATGTTCGCCGACCCCGACACCCTGGACTCGCACAAGGAGGAGCTCCGGCAGCAGGGCGCGGGCCCGCACAAGGCCAACGAGGTGGTCGCCGCCTTCCTGCGCGCCGCGCAGCGGTCGGGCCGGTTGTCGAAGGAGGCGGACGTGGATGCCGCCGCCGGACTCCTGCTCGGCGCCTGCTTCCAGCACGCGTTCCTCGGCCACATGGCGACGCCGGGGCAGCGCGACGACGGGGAGGCGGCGGCGGCGTTCGCCCGTACGCTGCTCGAACCTCTGGTCGCCGGGGTCAGTCCTTGATGCGTTTCATGGTGAGGTGCGAGTCCACGCGGGACACCGCGCGCAGCGGCAGGATGCGCTCGCTGAGAAACTTCTCGTACGCGATCTGGTCGGCGACCGCCACCCGCATGTAGTAGTCGGGCCGCCCGAACATCCGCCGGAACTCCACGACCTCGTCCATCGCCGCCACCCGGGACTCGAAGTCCTCCACGGTCTGCAGGTTGTTGACCGCGATCTCCACCGACATGACCACTTCGAGCGAGCGCCCCAGCGCCTCGGGAGAGATCTGCGCCCGGTATCCGGCGATCACGCCGGCGTCCTCCAGCCGCTTGACCCGGCGCAGACACGGCGGCGGCGTCAGCCCGACCCGCCGGGCCAGCTCGACGTTCGACAGTCGCCCGTCCTGAGCCAGATGAAACAATATTTCGCGATCAATGTAGTCAAGGCTGATTTCATTGCTCATTGGCCTCACCATCGCTAACGCAGAGAAATCATATTATGCGATATACGCACTAAAATTGCTCCATGCGTGCGATACGAGCAAGGGGCAGGTCGCGGGACTTCGCGGCGGCGGTGGCCGACACCGCCTCGGTGGGGTTGAGCCTGTTCCCCCTCGGGATCAGCTTCGGCGTCCTGGTGGTGCACAGCGGGCTGGACTGGTGGTGGGCGACGGTGTTCACCGCCGTGATCTACGCCGGGTCGCTGGAGTTCCTGCTGCTCGGCCTGGTCGCCTCGGTGACGCCGCTGGGTCAGATCGCCGTGACGGCGCTGCTGGTGAACATCCGGCACCTGTTCTACGCGCTGTCCTTCCCGCTGCGCCAGGTCCGCCCGCTCGGCCGCGTCTACGCCACGTTCGCCCTCACCGACGAGGCGTACGCCCTGACCGCCGGCGGGCGCGCCCGCTCCTGGAGCAGCGCCCGCATCCTGTGGATGCAGGTGCTGTGCCAGGGCTACTGGGTCGGCGGCGCCACCGTCGGCGCGCTCGCCGGGTCATTGATCCCGCTCGACCTGCACGGCCTGGACTTCGCCCTGACCGCCCTGTTCGTGGTCCTGACGATCGACGCCTGGCGCGCCCAGCGAGACCTCCCCACCCCGCTGCTGGCCGCCGCCGCCTTCGCCCTCGCCGCGCTCCTGGCCCCTGGCCAGGCCCTGCTGGTGGCGATGGTCCTGTTCACCACCGGCCTGCTCATCCGGTACGCCCTGCGCCGCCGCGCCACCCCCACCCCGCCCGACGACCCCGGCCGTCCCATGCCCACCACGACCGCCCTGACCACGACCGCCCTGACCACGCTCACCACGACCGCGCTCACCACGACCGCTTCGGCTCGCGAAGGCTAGAACCGCACATGCCCACCCCGCTCTACCTGGCCGCCGCCGTGGCCGTCAGCACCGCGATCACGTGGGGCCTGCGCGCCCTGCCCTTCGCCGTCCTCACCCCGCTGCGCCGCTCGGCCGTGCTGCAGTACCTCGCCGTCCAGATGCCCACGGGGATCATGCTGATCCTGGCCGCCTACACCCTGTACGAGGCCCGCCCCACCACCTGGACGACCGTCGTCCCCACCCTGCCGGCCCTGGCCGTCGCGATCGGGCTGCACCTGAAGACCCGGAACGCGGTGATCAGCGTGCTGGGCGCGACGGCCGTACACGTGCTGCTGTCGACCCTCCTGCAGCCCTAAGGCCGCTCAGCGCGGTCGGCGGGGAGCCGCTGTGAAGGGGCGGTCGAACGCTGTACGCGTGCCCGCCGAAGTGGCACCCTGAGGCCGTGCGCGTCACCGGGTGGAACAACGGCAGCCATCGCGCCGACGGGTCCGGCTACGGGCTGCGGATCTCCAAGGCGGACCGGGATCGGTTCTTCGACCGCGATCGGCACAGCCTGATCCTGGAATTGGGAAATGATGAGAGCGTCGTGGTCTCCGTCGCACCCTCCTTCTGGGCAGGCTGTACAGAGCTCCGGAGTGCGCGCATCGGCCGCTGGCTCATCGGTCAGGGCCTGGCTCCGTGGCCCGCGGGACAGCCGCCGGTGCTGGTGATGGAGCAGGTGGAAGCGGGCAGGTTCGCTGTCCGGATCTTGGGCGTTGCCTGACGAAGTCCAACACTTGGGTTGTTCGTTATCTTGTATCGTTCATGTTTATGACGCTAAGTTTGGCGGCATGACCGCATCCAGGACTCCGACCACCGCCGAGGAGCTGCGCGGTGCGGGCCTGCGGGTGACCGCCGCTCGCGTCGCACTGCTCGAGACCGTCCGGCATGGTGACCACCTCGGCGTGGAGGAGCTCGCCTCCGGGGTGCGCGATCGCGTGGGGCACATCTCGCTCCAAGCCGTGTACGAGGCCCTCCACGCCTTGACCGCGGCCGGGCTCGTACGCCGCATCGAGCCGGCGGGCAGCCCGGCACGGTTCGAAGGGCGGGTGGGCGACAACCACCACCACATCGTGTGCCGATCGTGCGGCGCGGTCGCCGACGTCGACTGCGTGGTCGGCCATGCTCCGTGCCTGCACGCGTCCAATGATCACGGCTTCTCGATCGACGAGGCCGAGGTCATCTTCTGGGGCCGATGCCCCGATTGTTCAAGCAGCACCTGACTCGCCACATCCGGAAGGATTCCCATGTCTGAGAACCATGATGCAATCGTCACGGACCCGAAGCCGGAGAGTGAAGGCGGCTGCCCGGTCGCGCACGAGCGCGCCCCGCACCCGACTCAGGGTGGCGGGAACCGGCAGTGGTGGCCGGAGCGGCTCAACCTGAGGATCCTCGCCAAGAATCCGCCCGTCACCAACCCTCTCGGCGAGGAGTTCGACTACGCGGAGGCGTTCAAGACCCTCGACCTGCCCGCCGTCAAGCAGGACATCCTCGAGGTGCTGACCACCTCGCAGGACTGGTGGCCGGCCGACTTCGGCCACTACGGCCCGTTCATGATCCGGATGGCGTGGCACAGCGCGGGCACGTACCGGATCAGCGACGGCCGCGGCGGCGCCGGTGCGGGCCAGCAGCGTTTCGCCCCCCTCAACAGCTGGCCGGACAACGGCAACCTCGACAAGGCCCGCCGCCTGCTGTGGCCGGTCAAGAAGAAGTACGGCCAGAAGATCTCGTGGGCCGACCTCATGATCCTCACCGGCAACGTCGCCCTGGAGTCCATGGGCTTCAAGACCTTCGGCTTCGCCGGCGGTCGCGCGGACGTCTGGGAGCCCGACGAGGACGTCTACTGGGGCCCCGAGACCACCTGGCTCGACGACCAGCGCTACACCGGCGACCGGGAGCTGGAGAACCCGCTGGGCGCGGTCCAGATGGGCCTCATCTACGTCAACCCGGAGGGCCCGAACGGCAACCCCGACCCGCTCGCCGCGGCCCGCGACATCCGTGAGACGTTCCGCCGGATGGCGATGAACGACGAGGAGACGGCCGCCCTGATCGTCGGCGGTCACACCTTCGGCAAGACCCACGGCGCGGGCCCGTCGGAGCACGTCGGCCCCGACCCCGAGGCCGCCCCGATCGAGGCGCAGGGCCTCGGCTGGAGCAACACGTTCGGCACCGGCAAGGGTGGCGACACGATCACCAGCGGTCTCGAGGGCATCTGGACGAACACCCCGATCACGTGGGACAACAGCTTCCTCGAGATCCTGTACGGCTACGAGTGGGAGCTGTTCAAGAGCCCCGCCGGCGCGCACCAGTGGAAGCCGAAGGAGGGCGCGGGGGCGGGCACCGTACCCGACGCCCACGACGCGTCGAAGACCCACGCCCCGACGATGCTGACGACCGACCTCGCGCTCCGCGTCGACCCGATCTACGAGCAGATCACGCGGCGCTGGCTCGAGAACCCCGACGCGCTCGCCGACGCCTTCGCCAAGGCGTGGTACAAGCTGACCCACCGCGACATGGGCCCGATCGTGCGCTACCTCGGCTCGGAGGTCCCGGCCGAGACGCTGCTGTGGCAGGACCCCCTCCCGGCGCTGACGCACGAGCTCGTCGACGCCGGCGACGTCGCCGCGCTCAAGGCCCAGGTGCTCGCCTCCGGCCTGTCGGTGTCCGAGCTGGTGTCCGCCGCCTGGGCGTCGGCCTCGTCCTTCCGTGGCAGCGACAAGCGCGGCGGCGCCAACGGCGCGCGCATCCGTCTCCAGCCGCAGATCGGCTGGGAGGCCAACGACCCCGACCGGCTGGCGACGGCGCTGGGCACCCTGGAGGGCATCCAGAAGTCCTTCAACGGCACCCAGAACGGCGGCAAGCAGATCTCGCTCGCCGACCTGATCGTGCTCGCCGGCGCCGCGGGCGTCGAGCAGGCCGCCAGGAACGCCGGCTACACCGTCGAGGTCCCCTTCACGCCGGGCCGCGTGGACGCCTCGCAGGAGCAGACCGACGTCGAGTCGTTCGCCGCGCTCGAGCCGACGTCCGACGGGTTCCGCAACTACCTCGGGAAGGGCAACCGGCTGCCGGCCGAATACCTGCTGATCGACCGGGCGAACCTGCTCACGCTCAGCGCCCCCGAGATGACGGTCCTCGTCGGCGGCCTGCGCGTCCTGGGCGCCAACTCCCAGCAGACGCAGGTCGGCGTCCTCACCTCGACCCCCGGCTCGCTGACCAACGACTTCTTCGTCAACCTGCTCGACCTGGGCACGGAGTGGAAGGCGACGTCCGAGGACCAGAACACGTTCGAGGCCCGCGACGCCGTCACGGGCGCGGTCAAGTGGACGGGCAGCCGCGTCGACCTCGTCTTCGGCGCGAACTCCGAGCTGCGGGCGCTCGCCGAGGTGTACGCGAGCGACGACGCGAAGGAGAAGTTCGTCAAGGACTTCGTCGCGGCGTGGGACAAGGTCATGAACCTCGACCGGTTCGACCTCGTCTGATCCCTCTCGTTCGAATCTGACGTCCAGGCCGGCCCGCTCGGGTCAGGAGAGCCGGCCGGCCTGCCGGCAGGAGCACCGCATCACGCCACGGGCGACGGTGCGGTGCGGGTCTGGGCGGCCATCAGGTGGTCGATGAGCGCCAGCAGCACGTCGCGGGCCGCCTTGCGGTCGCGGGCGTCGCAGAGCACCAGCGGGACCTGCGGATCGAGGTCGAGCGCCTTGCGGATCTCCTCCTGCGTCCGGTCCTTGACGCCGTGGAAGCAGTTGACGCCGACCACGAAGGGGATGCGGCGGCTCTCGAAGAAGTCGATCGAGGCGAAGCTGACGTCCAGCCGGCGGGTGTCGACCAGGACGACCGCGCCCATGGCGCCGTTGACGAGGTCGTTCCACATGAACCAGAAGCGTTCCTGGCCGGGGGTGCCGAACAGGTAGAGCACGATCTCGCTGTTGATCGTGATGCGGCCGAAGTCCAGCGCGACGGTGGTCGTGGACTTGCCGCTCACCCCTTCCAGGTCGTCGACGCCGACGCTGGCATGGGTCAGGTACTCCTCCGTACGCAGGGGGGCGACCTCGCTCACCGCGCCCACCATGGTCGTCTTCCCGACGCCGAAACCACCGGCGATCAGGATCTTCACTGCCAGGGGAGCGGCGTCCCCTTGGTCAGAGCTTGCGTAGCCCATCCCTCACCGCCTCAAGGATTGTCATGTCGGGCCTACCGCCGCCCGCCTGCGCGAAGGCCAGGGGTGGCCGGGCCCGCATCTGACCGGTCTCGATCAGGTCGCCGATGAGGATCTTGGTCACGGAGACCGGCAGGTTCACCGCGGAGGCGACCTCGGCCACCGCCAGGGGCCGCTTGCACAGGGCCAGGATCGTACGGTGCTCCGGCTGCATTCTCCTCAGCCCGCGCCGGGTCTCCGCCGAGACCCGGGAGATCGCCGTCACCAGGGTGATCAGCGTGAGGTCGTCCATCTCGGGCGTGGTGCGGCCACCGGTGATCGTGTAAGGACGGACAAGGGACTCGTCGGCGTCATCGTCGTCGAACCCCTCCGTCCAGTGCTTCATCCGTGTCTCCCCACATCATCGGGGCGCGGGTTACGCGTGTCGGTGCCCAGCTTCAGGCCGACCTGCTGGATGAGGGTGTGCATCGCGACGGTCATCAGCTCGGCGTCGACCTCCTGGGAGGCGACCACGGCCAGGTGCGAGCCCCGGCCCGCGGCGGTGATGAACAGCCACAGATCGGCCATCTCGATGATGACCTGGTGGACCGGGCCGCCGCTGAAGAGCTGCCCGACACCGCGGGCCAGGCTCTGCTGGCCGGTGGCGATCGCCGCGAGGCGCTCGGCGTCCGCGCGCTCGATCGTGCGGGAGCGGCTGATCACCAGGCCGTCGTCGGAGAGCACGATGGCGTGCCGAGTGCCCGCGACCTGATCGACCAGGGCGTCCAGGAGCCAGTTCAGGTCGATGTTGGTGGCGGTGGTTCGCTGCGTCATCTTGGTTCTTCCGTCGTAGGGGAACCGGGCTCGGCGGATCCGTCCGGCCCGGGCTGGGAGGCGTCGTCGCCGGCCCGGCGCCTGCGAGACTGCCTCTGGAACGCACCGATCGTGGCACTGGATCGGGTGGGCTGGTCACGTACGGCCCAGATCTCCTGGTCGGCTTGTTCGTCCCGGTCCACCGGAGCCTGGAGCTCGGTGACCAGACTGGCCTGGCGCACCCGCTGCGGCAGCGGTGGCCGGCCGGACGACGATGGTGGGTCGTCCTGGTCCGGCGATCCGGCGGATGCTGTCACGTGTGCCATCGCGCGCCCCCTGGAGCGTGTCGGCAACTCCCCGTCCTCTTGGGCCGGGCGGGGATCGACGGTACGTACCTGCGGATCGGTGGCCTCCTCCGGGAGGGCGACGGGCTCGGGTTCCGTACGGGGCGGCTCCACCGCCAGCGACTCCGGGAGCAGCACGACGACACGGGTGCCGCCGAAGGCCGACGACCGCAGCTCCACCTTCAGGCCCAGGCTCGCCGAGAGGCGGGCGACCACGTACAGGCCGAGCCGCACGTCGTCGGCGTGGGTCATCACGTCGAGCCGGGGCGGCTTCTGCATCAGGGCGTTGGCGGCGGCGTACTGCTCCGGCTCCATGCCGAGGCCGCGGTCCTCGATCTCCACGGCGATGCCCCGGCTGACCGGCGAGGCCCGTACCTCGACGGGGGTCTGCGGCTTGGAGAAGGTGGTGGCGTTCTCCATGAGCTCGGCCAGGACGTGGACCAGCGGTCCCACGGCGCGCTCGGCCACCCACGGTTCGCCCTCGACGTCGATCGTGATCCGGCGGTAGTCCGCGACCTCGCCCTGCGCGGCGCGCAGCACGTCGAGCAGGTGCACCGGCTTGCGCCAGCGGCGCTGCGGCTGCCCGCCGCCGAGGATCACCAGGTTCTCCTCGTAGCGCCGCAGGCGCGCGGTGAGGTGGTCCAGGTCGAACAGGCCCTCCAGCACCTCGGGGTCCTCGTGCCGGCGTTCGAGCTCGTCCAGCTTCTTCAACTGCAGGCCGATGAGGATCTGGGTGCGGCGGGCGATGCGCTGGAGCATGCGCTGGAAGCCACGGTGCTGCTCGGCCTGCCGTACGGCGGTGAGGACGGCGCTGCGGCTGGCCAGGTTGAGGGCCTGCCCGAGCTCGCCGAGCTCGTCGGGGGTGGGCTCGACCATGCGTACTTCCGCGTCCACGTCGACGTCCTCGCCGCGCTCCAGCCGGGCGACCACCTTGGGCAGCCGCTTCTGGAGCTCCTGGGCCTCCTCGCGCAGGTGCAGGATGCGCCGGCGGAGGATGGCGGTGAGGCGCCAGCTCGTGAAGATCACCAGGGCCACGGCGAGCAGGCCCACGGAGGTGACGCTGAGGAAGACCGTGAAGAGCATGTCGGTGTGGCTGGTGCCGACCTTGGAGACGTTCTCGAGCCGGAGGCGGAGGAGCTGCCGTACCTGCTCGGTGGCGGCCTCCACCGAGGCGCGCCACTCGGCGCCGTCCTGGCGGAGGGTGGCCTGGTTGCTCCCCGACGTGGCCAGCCGCCCTTCCAGGGTGGTCATGGTCTTCCACGCCTTGCCGGTCGTCAGCGTCCGGTACGGGCTCTCGTTGTCCGTGAGGCTGGGGATCACCCGGGCGTGCATCAGGTGCTTCCTGGTGCCGATGGCGTCGGTGACGAGGCCGTACTCCTCCCTCGTCAGGCGGCCCGTCTCCCAGCCGCGCGCCAGGATGGCGTCCTCCCGGCCGATCATGTCGACGACCCAGAAGAGGTCGACCATGATCTGCGCCTTGCTGTTCACCGCGGCATAGTCGGTGTGGCTGAGCGCGGTCATCACGCCGAGGTCGAGCTCGAGGAGGCCGCTGTAGTAGTCGTACGTCGACTGCGGGCCGGAGGTGCCGGCGTCCACCGCCCGGCGCTGCTGGTCGAGGGAGCGCAGGCCGCGGTCGGTCCGGGCGATGGCGTCGGCGAGCCCCTCCTGCGCGTCGCCGGACAGGTCCGTCGTCATCAGGGCGTGGAAGACGGTCGCGGTCTTGTCGGTCGCCGCGCGCTGCTTGGCGAGCTTGTCGCGGGAGGTGCCACGGGAGCCGGACTGCACCTCGGCGGTGAGCCGTCGCTCCTGATCGAGGCTGAAGAACAGGGCGGCCGCCGGCTGGCCGACGGTGGTGGTGGCCAGGTCGAGCTGGGCCTTCTCCCCCCGCCACTGGCCGAAGAGCTGGGACATGCCCGAGGCCAGCAGTGGGGTGAAGGTCAGGCTCGGCACGAACACGACGATGAGCAGCACGGTACGCAGGGGCAGCCGCCGGACGCCGGTCAGCCGCCGCGGCTTGTCGGCTGCCGGTTCCGCTAAGCCGTTCGCGTCGCCCGCGGACTCTGTTCGTCGTCGCCCGACCCTGCCCAATCCAGCCACGTGCAGGACACTCCTCATCGATCGGTGCGCTCTTGACGAAACTCGCCAAGGTAGACGATTTGGTGCCTGATAGTAGCCATCCGGCAGATGACTCGAAAGCCCCCTCGCCGCCGCCCCCTTTTGGATCCTGACCGGCGATCGCATCATGATCGGCCTCATGCAGCAGGGCGTCTCCTGCGAGGTCATCTCGGGACTGATCGACAACGGGTTCGTCGAGGACGCCGACGCGCCGCTGCCGGGCGATCTCACCGAGCCCGAGGCCAGGGTCTGCCTGCTCGGCATCGGCGCCACGGTCTCGCTCACGCCGGTCGGCCTGAGTCGCGGGTCTTGGCCGGGGCGGGCGCGGGGTCAGCGGCCGGTGTCCTGGGTCCTCACGTCGCAGGTGGCGGTGGCCGTCCTCCTCGGGTTGCTCACCGAGGTCGCGGTCAGCTCGACCGTGGCGGAGCGGGCGCCGCCCGGCGTACGGGTCACCCGGACCGGGACGTCGACCGACCGGCCGAACGCGGCCGTGGCCAGGTTGTTGGGCAACCGCGCCGACCAGCCCGCGCCCGTGGCCGAGGCCGACAGCCGGTAGATGTCGTTGCGCAGGTGGGCGCGCTCGTCCTGCGGATGCAGAGCCGGGTCGGTGGCGGCGTCCCTGCCGGTGTTGGTCAAGCTGAAGGAGCAGGTGGTGGCGTGCGCCGGCGCCCTGCCGTCCGGTCTGCCCCGGCTCACCGCCACGCCGCGCTGCTGCGGTCCCGCTTCTGCCGGGTTCCGCACGCCGATGACGTAGTGCAGGAGGCCCTTGGCGTCCCTGTAGGTGTTCAGGACGTAGAAGTGCAGGCCGTTCGCGGCGTCGACGTACTCGTTCGCCGAGCCCGAGTTCGTTCCGGCGTGGAAAAGGGCGTCGTTGAGCTGCCGGTAGTCGCCGATCGTCCGCATCACCTCGGTGCCGTCGGGCCGCTTGTAGTCCAGCATGCCGATGTCTTCGGGATGCGCGTCCACCACCCACGTGAAGCAGTTGTAGCCGCAGGTCGCGCCCTCCTTGCCATCGCCTCCGGGCTCATAGGCCTTGTTCTTGGCGATCAGCACGCCGTTGTCCGGCTGGAACGAGCCGTACCCGATCCGCTGGACCGTCTCCAGCGTGTAGTTGCTCCACCCGCCGGAGGGGCCGCCGCCGTCGCACAGCGGGTCGGTGCCGACGTCGCAGGCCGGCGAACGGTCGACGGGCGCGGCGCCGTCCAGCAGCACCTGGACACCCGCCCGGGTGCCCTGCGGCAGCGGGCCGGCGTTCACCGCCCTGGCGATCACGTCCACGACCGCGAGGCCGGACTTGGCGAGCCCGTCACGGTTGAGCCGCAGCACCGAGGAGTAGGGGACGAACCCCATTCCGATCTTGTTCCGCAGGGTCTGCTCGGCTCCCATCGAGGCGCCCTGCTGCGCGGGCACCCGCCAGCGGTTGTGCGGACCGCCCGGCCCGTTGAACGAGCCCCGATCCATCATGTCCCACGGCCCAGACCCCGCCCGGTGGTACGGCTGGACGTACGGATTGTTGTTGTTGTCGCCGATGCTGAAGAAGAAGTGGCTCAGCTCGTGCGTGATCGTGCCCGAGCTCTCGCCCTGCCGGACCGTCGACTGGCCCCACAGTTGCGAGCCGGCGAGCCAGGAGGTCCAGGGGACGTAGCGGCTCTGCACCGCGTTGGGCAGCGCCGGGTTCGGGTTGCCCCAGACCTCCCGCGGCACGTCCTGCGGCGAGTTGAACCTCATCTCCCCGAACTCCTGCCACACCGACGTCTCGTCGTAGCCGGCGTAGATCCGCAGGACCACGTCGTAGCCGCAGTTGCGGGTGCAGTCCGCGTCCTCGTGCCAGAGCCTGTCGGCGTCGGTCTCCAGGCGGGTCCCGGCGCAGTTGTTGATGCCGGCCTGGTCGGTGACCGTGACGGTCGCGTCGAGGGTGAGGTGGGTGCCGTCCGGGATGGCGGTGACGACCCGCTGCCCCGACGGGGAGACCCCCGCGATCGTGATGAGGTCGCCGACCTTGAGGAACTCGGCCGACTTCACCGCGATGGTGGACACGGCGGCCTGGTTCCCGGTGACCGTGGTCTGGCCGGGGCAGCCCTGCTGCTGCGGCTGGCCGATGTCGTTGAGGCCGTACTGGGAGGAGTTCTTCGGCATCCGGTACGGCCCGAAGGCCGTCACCGAGGAGATGCCCACCCTGCCGCCGCTCTGCTCCATCCAGTACCCGTTGATGGTCTGGGAGTGGTTCACCGGGCTCGGCGTGTTGAAGAAGTCGGCGTAGAACTGCGCGACCTTGTCCCGGGCGACGGGGTCGATCTGCGGGTTGCCGAACGGGTCCGACTGCTTCGGCTTGGTGATCACGAACGGCTGGTCGGGGAAGTCGACCGCGACGAGCGCCACCCGGAGCGCCCGGTCGGTCGGGACCGCGCCGTTGGTCGCCCAGCTCACCCCGGGAATCGGCGTGTAGTCCTGCCAGGTCATGTCCTGCTGGTCCCGCACCCGCTGCGGGTCGATCGGCTGCGGAGCGGGAAGGTCCTGCGCCGTGGCGGTGGCCTGGCCGGTCTGCGTCATGGTGAGCGACAGGCCGAGGGCGAGGACACAGAGCGCCGACAGCGTCTTGGCCGACGATCGTCGGGATGGGCGACGTCCGCGATTCAAGAGCACAAAGAGCACCTTCCTTGACGAACCTGCCGATGTGGAACGCTACGACGCCAAAGCGTCCTCGTCACGGTGCAGATGACGAAAGCGATCGGCCGGGGTTCCCGACGTCTGTCGGGAACCGCCGATCAGGCCCTTCGCGCACAGGTGACCGCCCATCGCCCTCTCTTGCCGGGCGCCGGAGCGGGTGGTACGAATTTCGCAGCAGATTGATCACCAAGCGCCACTCGACGGTACATGTTCGGGAATCCGTGGCCCGCGGTGACCGCCTCGGCAGTCGACGTACCTGCCGCACCGGCCCTGGCCTCTGAGAAAGGTGGGCTGACTCGTGAACCACCCGCAGAACGAAGGGCTGACCCGGCGCCGCGTCCTGGGCGGAGCAGCCGGACTGGCCGCCGGAGCCGCGGCCGTCGTGGTGGGAGCGCCGCCCGGTGCGGCCTCCGCCACGTCCACGCGTACCGTGCCCGACCTCGTCCGCTGGCGGGGGCAGGCGGCGAACGTGACGATCACCCGCGACGACTGGGGCATCCCCCATGTGGTGGGCCGGACCGACGCCGACGCGGTGTTCGGGATGATCTACTCCCAGGCCGAGGACGACTTCAACCGGATCGAGCGGAACTACCTGATCAGCCTCGGCCGCCTCGCCGAGGCGGAGGGCGAGGCCGAGAGCGCGATCTGGCAGGACCTGCGCCAGCGGCTGTTCATCGATCCCGAGGCGCTGAAGCGCGACTACGCGAAGTGCCCCGCCTGGCTGCGCAAGCTGATGCGGGCCTGGGCGGACGGGCTGAACTACTACCTCGCGACCCACCCCGAGGTACGTCCGCGCGTGCTCAGGCGTTTCGAGCCGTGGATGCCGCTGAGCTTCTCCGAGGGCAGCATCGGCGGCGACATCGAGCGGGTGCCGCTCACCCAGCTCGAAGCCTTCTACGGCGGCCGTCAGGTGGAGATGACCGACGAGGAGCTCGGGCTGCTGTTCGGCGAACCCAAGGGCTCGAACGGCTTCGCCATCGCGCCCCGCCACACGAAGAACGGCCATGCGCTGCTGCTCATCAACCCGCACACCAGCTTCTTCTTCCGCTCCGAGCAGCACGTGACGAGCGGCGAAGGGCTCAACGTCTACGGCGCGGCCACCTGGGGACAGTTCTTCGTCTACCAGGGCTTCAACGCGCACGCGGGCTGGATGCACACCTCGAGCGGCGTCGACAACGTCGACGAGTTCGCCGAGACGATCGTGACGGGGCCCGACGGCAGCCGCTTCTACCGCTACGGCGACGCGCTGCGACCGGTGACGACGAAGACGATCACGTTGGCCCAGCGCACCGCGGACGGCGGGCTGGTGCGGCGCGGCTTCACCACCTTCGCCACGCACCACGGCCCGATCGTGCGCGAGGCGGATGGCAGGTGGATCGCGTTCGCGCTGATGAACAAGCCCGTCGAGGCGCTGCAGCAGAGCTTCCTGCGTACGAAGGTGCGCGACTACGCGGGCTTCCTCAACGTGGCGGCCTTCAAGGCCAACAGCTCGAACAACACGCTGTTCGCCGACTCGAAGGGTGAGATCGCCTTCCTGGTGCCGCAGTTCATGCCGGTCCGCGACGATCGCTTCGACTATCGCAGGCCCGTCGACGGCAGCGATCCGGCGACCAACTGGCGCGGGCTGCACAGCCTCGCCGGCCTGCCGCAGGCGGTGAACCCGAAGAACGGCTGGGCCTTCAACACCAACAACTGGCCCTGGACGGCGGCCGGCGCCGACAGCCCCAAGGCCGCCGACCATCCACGCTATTTCGACCAGGCCGGCGAGAACCCGCGCGGGCCGCAGGCGATCCGGGTGCTGACCGCGCGGCGCGACTTCACCCCGCAGACGCTGATCGCGGCCGCTTTCGACCCCTACCTCACCGCCTTCGCCCGGCTCCTGCCAGGGCTGGTCGCGGCCTGGGACGAACTGCCCGAGGACGACCGGCTCAAGGCGCGGCTGAGCGGCCCGATCGGCCTGCTGCGCGGCTGGGACCATCGCTGGGGCGCGAACTCGGCCCCGACCTCGCTGGCCGTGTTCTGGGGCGAGGCGCTCTGGGCACGCTCGGTCCAGCCCGCGAGAGACGCGGGCATGTCCGTGTGGGACTACATGGCCGAGCGCGCCACCGACGCGCAGCGGCTCGAGTCGCTCAGGGAGGCGGCGGATCGGCTGACGCAGGATTTCGGGAGCTGGCAGGTGCCCTGGGGCGAGATCAACCGCTTCCAGCGTAACGACGGCAAGATCGTCCAGGAGTTCGACGACGCCAAGCCGAGCACCCCGGTGCCCTTCACCTCCGCGCAATGGGGCTCCCTCGCCTCGTTCGGCGCGCGGCGCTATCCCGGGACGAAGCGCTACTACGGCACCAGCGGCAACAGCTTCGTGGCGGTCGTGGAGTTCGGCCCGAAGCTGCGCGCCTGGGCGGTGACGGCGGGGGGCGCGAGCGGGCACCCCGGCTCACCCCACTTCAACGACCAGGTCGAACGCTATGCGAGCGGCAACCTCCGGCCGGTCTACTTCCATCCCGAAGACCTCAAGGGCCACGTCGAACGAAGCTACCGGCCGGGCAGGTAGGGCACCGGGCTACCGCAGCCCCGATGCCACCTCAAGCTGCCCGTCGCCGGTAAGGCAGGGCGGGGTCACCGGATGCGCAGGACGGAGGGAGGTCGGGCGAGTGGCGGATCGTCTACGCCGTCGGCATCCCCTCGACCAGCGCTCCTCCTAAGATCGCGCCTATGAGCAAGGACGACATCGCCGGTATCGCCGGATGGCTGTGGCGTGAGGTGGAGCCCGGCGACTGGTCCGGTGAGGTGTTGCGGCCGCTGGTCGAAGAGCGGGGCCGGTTGGTGCCGGTGCAGGATCACGAGCGGCGCTACGCCGGTACGCGAGAGTTTCGCGGTCTCGTCGTCCCCATTTCCTTGGAGGGAGAGCCGGTCACCGCGTTCCGGCGGCATGCCGAGGCGGTGGAGGAGGCGATCGGACCTGCTGACAGTGTCGGCGGTCACGGCCCCATAGGCCCCTGGTACGAGCGGTCGCCGGATTGGGGAGCCCCTTTCCTGCGCTGGCGGCGGCCCGGCAGCGAATCGCTCGAATTGCGCGCCACCGAGACCGGCGCGGAGCTTTCCCTGCAGCCGACGGAGCCGTATGAGGAATGGCGGCAGGCCTCCTTCGAATGGGGCGAGCCGGCGCAGTTGCCGGGTGGTTTCGTCATCGAATATCTGAACGCCGCCAACGAAGGGCTCAGCACGCCGGGCGGGTGGCGGGTGCCTCGGTGGGCGGCGCTGCCGCCTCTGCTGTCCGCGTTCCTTCATACGCTGCCCGCCGAGACGTGCGCGACCGGCAGAAGCGTGAGCGTCACCGTGTTCGGGGGGAATCGCGAGGTTTTCACCATCCGTTCTGCCGAGCGGCTGACCGTCGTGGGCCGGTTCAAGTATTTCTCGCCGGATGAAGGATCGGGCTGGTCGCAGCGGGTCGAGCGGACCGTGCGATCGTGGACGTTCGACGCGGGCGGCCCTGGCGAGGTGGATGGCGACCGGCTGGCACGGCACCTCGTCGAGGTTCTCAAGACGGAGAAGGTGTCGTCCATGACGAAGCTGGGCAAGCGCGTCCACAGCCCGGACGACGCTCACACGGTGCTCCTCGGCCTGGGGTTCTAGCGACTTCCGCTTTCGCAGGGTTGCCGCCGGAACCGCGCGGTGCGGCAACCGGTGAAACCGGCCGAGGGTGCCGTGAAACCGGCGTCGCCGAGAGTAATGCCATGACCATTACGAAACTCGGACGCACCGGGGGCGGCCCGGCCTCCGACGGAGGCGCCGATCTGGCCGTACGCGCGGAAGGGCTGGTGAAGACGTTCGGCGAGCACCGTGCCGTAGACGGGATCGACCTGGACGTACGCCCCGGCGAGATCTTCGGCGTTCTCGGCCCGAACGGCGCCGGCAAGACCACCACGCTACGCATGCTGGCCACCCTGTTGAAGATCGACGCGGGCCGGGCCGAGATCTTCGGGGTCGACGTGGCCGCCAACCCGCACATGATCCGCCAGCTCGTCGGCGTCACCGGACAGTACGCCTCCGTCGACGAGAACCTGACCGCCCGCGAGAACCTCTGGCTCTTCAGCCGCCTGCAGGGCATCGCCGCGCCACGCGCCCGGCGCATCGCCGGCGAACTGCTGGGCCAATTCGAGCTGGAGGAGGCCGCCGACAGGCCGATCGCGCAGTTCTCCGGTGGCATGCGCCGCCGCCTCGACCTGGCGGCCAGCCTGATCACCAGGCCGCCGCTGATCTTCCTCGACGAGCCGACCACCGGTCTCGACCCACGTACGCGCGGCCAGATGTGGAAAACCATCCGCGGCTTGGTCGCCGACGGCTGCACCGTGCTGCTGACCACGCAGTATCTGGACGAGGCCGACCAGCTCGCCGATCGCGTCGCCGTCATCGACCACGGCCGCAAGGTCGCCGAGGGCACCCCCGACGAGCTGAAGACGGCGGTCGGCAACTCCACCCTCCAGTTGCTGCTCGCCGAACCGGGCGAGGTGCCCACCGCCGTGGAGGTCGTACGGCGTGTCCTCGGCTCCGAGCCGGTGCTCAGCCCGGCGCAGGGCCGCCTCAACGTCGCCCTCGACCAGGCCGGCCTGGCCGCGGACGTGCTGATCGCGCTGCGCACCGCCGGGGTGTCGATCACTTCGGTCAGCGTGGCCAAGCCCAGCCTGGACGAGGTGTTCCTCGCCCTCACCGGCCACGAGACGGACAGCCACGAGACGGACGAGAACGACACGATCGACACGATCGGCATGAACGGCATGAACGGCACGATCGGCACGGAGGAGAACCGATGAGCACCATGACCGCACCCACCCGCGAGGCGGTCCGGGCCGCCGATCGCGTGGCGGCCGCCCGGAGGCGCATCTCCATGGGCGAGACGCTCGCCCAGACCCTGACGATGGCGTGGCGGGCGCTGAAGAAGATGCGCCGCAACCCGGAGCAGTTCTTCGACGTGGCGCTGCAGCCCATCCTGTTCACCGCGATGTTCGCCTTCATCTTCGGCGGCGCCATCGCGGGCGACGTGCAGAGCTATCTCCCCCTGATGATCCCCGGCATCCTCGCCCAGACCGTGCTGACGACGTGCATGGCCACGGGTACGCAGCTCCGCGAGGACATGGAGAAGGGCGTCTTCGACCGGTTCAAGTCGCTGCCGATCGCCCGGATCGCGCCGCTGGCCGGCCCGATGGTGGCCGACCTGCTGCGCTACACGATCGCAGCCACGCTGACGTTCGGCATGGGCCTGGTGATGGGTTATCGTCCGGGCGGCGGAGTGGGCGGCGTGCTCGCCGCGGTCCTGCTGTCGATCTTCACGGGCTGGTCGCTGGCGTGGGTCTTCACCTGGGTCGGCACGATCGCCCGGAGCGCCCAGGCCGTGCAGGGCATCTCTATGATGATCTTGTTCCCGCTGACGTTCCTGTCGAACGCGTTCGTCCCGGTCGAGACCCTGCCCGGCTGGCTGGCCTCGTTCGTCCGGATCAACCCGGTCTCACACCTGGTCACGGCCACCCGCGACCTCGCCAACAGCGCCCTCGTCACCGGCGAGG
The DNA here is from genome assembly GCF_040654715.1 of Nonomuraea sp. NPDC050643. Taxonomy (NCBI): domain Bacteria; kingdom Bacillati; phylum Actinomycetota; class Actinomycetes; order Streptosporangiales; family Streptosporangiaceae; genus Nonomuraea; species Nonomuraea sp. NPDC050643. The sequence goes on from NZ_JBFAIM010000016.1 coordinate 215,366, forward strand.
TGGCCTGGACGCTCCTGGCGTGCCTGGTCGTCATCGCGATCTTCGCGCCGCTGTCGGTACGCAGTTACAAGCGGCACATGTGACCCCCGCCCGTCACGCCCGGAGACCCGCTCAACGAGCGCCTTCGCCTCGTCGAGCAGGTCGGGGCCGCGCCGGTCGCCGTACTCGGCCCGCACGGCCGCGATCAGCCCGGACGCGGCCCGCTCCGCGTACGGTTCGATCCGCTCGAAGGTCATGCAGGGCATGGCGCTGTTGTACGCGAACCGCTCGGCCAGCACCAGCAACCTGATCGCGTCACCGGACGCCAGCGCTCCCCGCAGCAACCCCCAGGCGCCGAGCCCGAAGAGCATCGAGCCGCAGACCGGGTAGTCGAGGATGGGGTTCTCCTTGGTCAGCAGGTCGTAGCCCAGGACGGTGGCGAACAGCTCCTCGCCGTACCGGACGTCTTCCGGGGCGGCGTGGTAGGCGTACGCCGTCAGGGCGACCGACATCGCGATGACCGCCCACGGCGTGAACTCCGCGTACGGCATCCCGGGCAGGCGCAGGTCGTTCGACCGCTGGACGGCCCGGCGGTATTCGGCGAGCGCGGCGGCCGTCTCGCCGCGGGCGAGGGCGAGCTCGGCCGCGCTCAGCGAGACGATCGCCACCCCGCCGAGCACCACCTGGTTGTCGTTGATCCGGGTGATCTCGGCGAGCTCGGCCTCCGCGGTGTCGAGGTCGCCGTCGACGAGTGCGGTGACCATCAGCAGCGCGCGGAGCTGGGTCTCGTCGTCCGCGGCGCCGAGGCGGCTCAGCACCGGGATGGCGGCTCGCGCGTGTCCGACCGCCCGCCGGCGATCGCCGAGCTGCATGACCAGGTGGGCCAGCACGGCGTGCATGATCGCGGCGGACCACGGTCCCTCGTCCTCGCGGAACATCGTCAGGGCCCGCTCGGCGACCTCGATCGCCTCGGCCGCCTTTCCCGCGTTCTCCAGGACGTGGACGTTCGTCTGCATCGCGGCCAGGGCCACCTCACGGTCGGCGCTCCGGCTCAACTCCGCCAGCCGACGGCGTACGTCGGCGCCCTCGATCACGTCGCACGCGAGCAGCACCGTGGCCATCGCCGCCACGCGGGGGTTCGTCTCATCGCTGGTGGGCAGCGTACGGAGAAGATGGCGCAGCGGGTCGTCGCGGCGATCGGTGACGACCATGAGGTTGCTGAGCGTGATCAGCACGGCGGCCCTGGTCACCTCGACGAGGTGCGGCGGCGGCCGCCAGCCGTTGATCACCTGGGCGATCGCCTCCCGGTGGGCGAACACCCGGGAATGGTCGCCACGGATCGACCACAGCGCGCCGATGCCGGCCAGCAACTGGACCGTCGTGACGGGATCGTCCTCACCGAGCGCCTGCCGGAGCAGTTCGGCGAGGTTGCTCTCCTCGGCGTGCAACGCGTCGGCCGCCGCGAACTGCGCCGGGCTGAACAGCCGGGTGACGTGTTCGAGGGCGTACGCCGTGGCCCAGGCCCGCTGCGCCGCCCGGGCGGGGCCCTCCTCGCCGGCCTCCTTCAGCCGCATCCGCCCGAACTCCCTGACGGTCTCCAGCATCCGGTAGCGCAGGCCGTGCGTCGTCTCGCGGACGCTCAGCATCGACTGCTCGGTCAGCGCGTCTATGACGTGCAGGATGTCCGGGCCGAGTACGTGCTCGGCCGCGGCCAGCGTGAACCCGTCGCCGAACAGCGACAACCACCGCAACGCCTGCCGTTCCGGCTCCTCCAGCAGATTCCACGACCAGTCGATGACCGCGAGCAGCGTCTTGTGCCGGTCGGGAGCCGTCCGGTTCCCTCCGCGCAGCAGGGCGAACCGGTCCGCCAGGCGCCGCGCGATCTCCTCCACCGACATCGCCCGCACCCTGGCCGCGGCCAGCTCGATCGCGAGCGGCAGCCCGTCGAGGCGGGCGACGACCTCCTCGACCGCCCTCTCGTCGATCCGCACGTCCGGCCGGGCGGCGGTGGCGCGCTGGCGGAACAGCTCCACCGCGTCGCCCGTGGGCAGCTCGCCGAGCAGGTAGACGCGTTCGGCGGGGATCGACAAGGGGGCACGCGAGGTGATGAGCACCCGCAGGTCGCGGGTCGTCACGGTCAGGAACGCCACCAGGTCGGCGACGGCCTCGATCACGTGCTCGCAGTTGTCCAGGATCAGCAGCGCCGGGGCCTGGTCGAGATGCTGGGCGATCCGGGCGCGTACGTCGGAGCGCTGCTCAAGGGTCAGGGTACGACGCCCGCTGACCGAGTCGCGGACGCCGAGCGCCGAGCCCACCTCGCCCACCACGCCCTCCGGCGAGGAGACGCTGACGAGCTCGACGAAATGGGCGATGGGCTGCGTGGCGTTCCGGCCGACGACGTGGGCCAGCCGCGTCTTGCCCAGTCCGCCGGGGCCGATGATGGAGACCACGCGGTTGGTCTGCAGCAGGGCGTGCACCGCACGGATGTCGCCGTCGCGGCCGAGCAGCGAGGAACCGTCGAACAGGATGCCCTCGCGTACCGGCCGGTCGGCGACGAGGAGTTCGGCGTACACGCGGGCGAGCTCGGGCCCCGGCCCGGTGCCGAGCCGCGCGACCAGGCCCACGCGATAGCGCTCGTACCGCTCCAGAGCGGCGGCGGCGCCACGTACGGCGGCCTCGCTGCGCAGCAGGCAGGCGAGCAGTTCCTCGTCGTGCGGCCGGTCGGCGGCGGCCTCCTCCAGCAGCGGCAGCGCGCCCTCGTGAGCGCCGCCGCGGCTCCGCGCGATCGCCGCCACCCGCCGCGCCTCGGCCACCCACCCCGCCGCGACGCCCCTCAGCTCGGCCAGTGGGCCCGTCGCGCCGTCGAGGCCGCCGCCCACGAGCCCCATGGCCTCTTCGGCGCGGCGGCGCGCGAGCGCCATGTCGTCCTCGCCCAGTGCGGCCCGCGCCTGCTCCACCAGCGTGCCGAGCAGCAGCGCGTCCACCTGGCCGGCGAGCAGCCCGAGCCGGTAGCCGTGCGGCATCCGCACCGCGACGTCGGCGCACGTCACCGCCCTGGTCCGCGAGATGACCACCTGCAGCGCCTTCGCCGGGTTGGCCGGCGCCTCGTCGGGCCACAGCTCCTCGACCAGGCGCTCGACGCTGACCCCGGCGCGCCCGTGCATGGCGAGGACGGCCAGCAGGGTCTGCGCGCGATCGCCGACCACGCGCACGCCTCGCCAGCGGACGTCGTCGAGCAGGACCAGCGCCGGGGACACCCCTTCAGCTTACGGACGAGACGCGGTTGAGAGCGCAGACCTGACGGGACGCGGGTCACCCGGAGAGGACCGGGCGACCGGTCAGCGGACCTTGGCGAAGAACGTACGGATGTCGGCGGCGAAGTGAGCCGGTTGGTCCATGGCGATGAAATGGTGCCCGGCAGGGTTGTCCTCCGGCCAGTGCAAGATCGTGTTGTGGCGCTCCGCGAGCCGGCGGATGCCGGGCGGTCCGCTGTAAACGCCGGTCGGCGCGACGGTCTGCCCTTCCGGCCAGCCGAAGCCACTGCTGTCGTAGTACGGCCAGGCCGACGTTCCGGACGTCCCGGTGAACCAGTACACGCTCACGTTGGTCAGGAACAGGTCCCGGTCGATCACCTGCGCCAGAGGCTTCCCGGTGGCGTTGAACTCGTGGAACTTCTGAGTCATCCAGGCCAGCGCCGCGAGTGGGGAGTCATGCCACCCGTACGCGAAGGTCTGCGGAGCCGCACGCAGCAGCGCATGGTGGTCGACCCCGTTCATCCAGTCCTGTGCCATCAGCCGGGTGAAGGCGGCCTGCTCCTCCTCCGTCAGCTCCGGAAGGTCCTTCTCCGCAGGGAAGCCGAGGCCGCCGACGACATAGACGCCGGCCACCTGGTCCGGGGCGACCTTCGCCAACTCCGGAGCGACATAGGCGCCGAAATCCCCGCCTTCCGCGCCGTACCGCTCGTAACCCAGCCGGCCCATCAGCTCCGCCCAGATCCGCGCCACGCGGGTCGCGGTCCAGCCGGTGCCGCGCGGCGGCGCGGAGAATCCGAAGCCCGGCACCGAGGGCACGACGACGTGGAAGGCCTGAGCCGGATCGCCGCCGTGCGCGAGGGGGTCGGTGAGGTGGCCGATGAGCTCGGTGAACTCCACGAACGAGTTCGGCCAGCCGTGCGTGAGGATCAGCGGCAGAGCGGCGGGGTCGGCCGACCGTACGTGCAGGAAATGGACGTCCTGACCGTCGATCTCGGTCATGAACTGCGGGAACCGGTTCAGTCTCGCCTCGTGACGACGCCAGTCGTACTGGTCGCGCCAGTAGCCGGCGAGTTCTTGGAGGTAGGTGACGGGGATGCCGCGGCCCCATCCGTCACCGGGCAGCTCCTGGGGCCAGCGAGCGCGGTCCAGCCGGTCGTTCAGGTCGTCCAGATCGGCCGGGGCGATGTCGATCTGGAATGGGCGGATCTCGGTACTCATGTCTCTCCCGATGTGTCGTGACAGGCGGGGTCGACGGTAGAAGGCATCTGGGTCGAGTACCTTCCTAGATGTTCACTGGGCTTGCCTGGATGTTCACTGGGCTTGGCCGCCGCCGAACACCTCGTTGACGAGCCTCTGCGTCGCCTTCTGAAACGCCTCGCCCATGGACAGGTCGGCGTCGTCCACATAGTTCAGCGCCCCGGTCAGGGTCGTGCCGCCGTCGGGCGTGCTGTACATCAGCCCCGCGTGGCCCCCGTGGCCGCCGTTGTGGGTGATGACAGTGCCACCGCCCTCAAGGGGCTGTACGAACACGCCCAGGCCGTAGCCGACCTTGGACTCCGGCGCGCACATCTCGGCCAGCAGCGGCGCCGGCAGGAGCCTGCCGCCCACCAGCGCGGAGATGAACGTGTGCAGGTCCTGGGGGGTCGAGATCATGTCGCCGCCGCTGGAGATCCAGGAGGGGTTCTGGCTGCTGACGTCGACCGTCTTCTGCTCGCCGTCCTCCTCGTAGCGGTAGTACGGGTGGGCGTGCGGCTCGGGGATCTCCGTCTGGGTGGTCGGCGCCATGGTGCCCGACAGCCCGAGCGGCCCCACGATCAGCCGCTGCAGCTCCTCGGCGAAGGTATGGCCGGTGACCTTCTCGATCAGCAGCCTGGCCAGCACGTAGTTGGTGTTGGAATAGCTCCAGTCCGTCCCCGGCTCGAACCTCGCCGGCTTGGACAACGCCAGCTCCACCAGCTCCTGCGGCCGGTAGATCCTGAACCGGTCGTCCACCCACGCCTGGCCCGACCAGACGATCCCCGGCACGAACTCGGGGTAGTAGTCGCCGGTGAAGTTGAACACCCCGCTGGTGTGCTGCAGCAGCATCCGCACCGTGATCCGCTCGTCCAGTCCGAGCTCGGGCAGGTGGTCCGCCGCCGGGGTGTCCAGCTCGATCCTGCCCTCGCCCACCAGTTGCAGCACCAGGGTCGCGGTGAAGGTCTTGGTGACGCTGCCGATCCGGACGTGTCCATTGGCCGGCGGCTTCTCGATCTCGCCGAGCTTGCTCAACCCGGCGCTACCGGCCCATTCGCCCCGCTCATCGTGCACGTGAAGCTGCACTCCGACGAAACCGAGATCGACGATCTCCTGGATGACCTTCTGCAGCTCAGGGCGGTCCTGCGCGGTGACAGTGGTGGACATGGTGGTGACTCCTTCAGATCCGGAATTCAAGTGAACGGACGGCCAGCCGTCCAGGGGTCCTTCCTCTCCGGACCCCGTGACGAGCTGGTCGGGTTTCCTTCAGGCGGCGTCGAGGGCTTCGTTGATCTTGCGAGCCATGTCGGCCAGGGTCGGGCTGGACTGGGTGTGGGTGGCGGCGTCGATGGCGACGTTGACGGTGCTGCGGAAGTTGTCGGCCTCGGCCGGGTCCTGCCGCTTGAGCAGGGTCATGGAGGCGGTCAGGGCGGGCAGCACCTGGTCGGCGAGTTCGGCGACGGTCTTGCCGTACTTGACGCCCTTGGGCGCCTTGGTGAGCACGTGCCCGACCGGGCCGGTGGCGGAGGTCAAGGCGATGGAGCCGTGCGTGGCGACCTTGTGCGCCGACCCGGCGGCACCGGCGGCCGACATCAGCGAGACGGCACCCCACGCGGCGGTACGCAGGGTGAGCTTGTCCTGGTCGGTAAGGATGATCGACATGGTGTTGCTCCTGTTCACGTGATGGAACGGCGGAAGGCCGTCCAGGTGCTGCTCGGAGTTCTTGATCGCGCCGACCGGGGTCGCACCCGGCCCCGTGACCGCGATCGCTGAACCGTTCATGTGCTGAGCTTCGCCGACCGCCCTGATACCGGGCCGTTGCCGTGCTGACACGGCCGCTGACACGACATCGCACGGCCATCGGTGCCGAGCTGTTCCGCGGCTGTTCCGCGCGAACAGCTCGGCACCGATGGCGCGTTCCCGCTTCCTGATCACCTGGCTGACCCGGGGCACAGAGACGTGCAGCCCCCTGGGTTCAGAGAGCCCTGACCGCTCCGTAGAACGCCGCCGCCGCAATTCGGCACGCCGCCTTCTTCGTCTTGGAGAATTTCACGCACACGTTGCCCATATCGAAAAGGAACGCGTCGTCCACGGCCTTCTTGTAGGTGTTCTTCCACTTACTGGAGCTCGCGAGCCGCTTGACGTTTCGGTAGCCGAAGTCGTGGCGAGCGCAGGGCGTCTGGAAGACTCCCTTCCAATAGTCCGAGTTACCGATCTTCCTGGGCACCGAGCAGCCGTCGGTGTTCCAGTTGAAGCCCCACTTCATGACATAGGGCTCGTTCTTGTTGCGGCGCATGTTGGCCCAGTAGGTCTGACTGCTGGCGGTGTTCTTGGTGAGCGACAGAGCCACGTTCAGGCTGGCATCCGCCGCCGCCGTTGCCGGTGTGCTGACCAGTGATAATGCCATCGTGGCGGTCACCAGGATTGCCGTCGTTCGCACGAGTCCTCCTCGTCGGGGAAGATGATTCACCAGGGTTTCGGCCCGTCGTGCGAAACAGCAAACAATCACGGTCGAAGCGGCGCGCGAACATACCTCCGCCATACCGTTCCAGGCGATCCCCCGATAAGCGGACCCAGAGCGCTGGAATCCCGATGGCATGAAAATTTCACCCGCGATGCCGGCATTACGGTTCTTCAGGGCCGATCCCCGACCTGGTGGCACACCTCACCCACCCACGCTCGAACTTCCATGCCCCCGGTTAACGCCCGACCGAATCAGCGATTCTCCATCGTCTCTCTGGACGTATGAAGGCCCCGACAATATCCTCCGTGCGCGCTCCGCCGACATCATGAAAGAGATGAGGTTGGAATTGACACGTTCCACAGCACGTCGCGCGGCCGGCTCCGTCGCCCTCGTCATCGCGACACTCGCGGCAATCCTGATGCCCGTCACTCCCGCGCACGCCACCTACGGTCCGGACCAGACCGTGTCCCTCACGGTGATCTCGAACGCCGGCCCGTCGATCATGCTCGCCCAGTTGAGCGGCACGCTGGCGTTCGACGACGGGAACACGAAGTTCAGGTATTCACTCCGGCTGTGCTGGGGGAGCGGCTCCTACCCCATGCCGAACTTCTACGTCTCCGTCAACGGCAGCTCGGTCTTCTACCCGAGCCGGACGGGCACGACGACCGCTCCCGCGGGGTGCCAGTTGTCCCTGTTCCTCTACGACGGTGAATACACCCACTCCACCACGCTGACGAACGTCACCCTGTACGTGACGGGCGGCTGGTTCTATCCCGGCAACACCTACAACAGCCGCACCAAGTCCGTGACCTACGACAACCCCTACAACTGAGCCGCCCGAAACCCGCGAGCACAACTGGGACACGACCCCGCCATCCAAACCAGCCATCCCGAGAGAGGCGCAGGCTCTGCCGGCGCCTCTCATTTGGTTGATCCGGGTGAAGCCCATGCTTTGACCTCGGCAAAAGGATGTGTTCCAGGAGGATGCTTGCTTGCCCAGCGGGCGATACGCGAGCTTTGCCCACCCGCATCCTGGTTCAGAGGTGTGATCCCGCGTAAGGACCTCGGCGATCGGCGGGCACGGAAAGGTCGTCCATGGCCACGTTCACACGGTCTCCTGCCTCAGCGTCCGCTCATGCGTGACGCGGTGGCGCCGGGTCGGCATCCCCAGTGTCGGGTTGGCGGCGCTCCATGCGGCGCTCTTGCAGATCAGTTCCTTGTAGACGGCGGCCAGCCGGCCCCGCAGGACCATCTGCTTGGCATGGTCGTCGGCCGTGACGTACTGGATCAGGCCCTCCTTGCGGCCCAGTGAGATGCACTGGTTGGCGTAGCCGATCGTCTTGTCCGGGACCTTCCGGCCGGTCAGGCGCGCCGCGATGGCGTCGGCGGCCAGCCAGGCGGTTGGGATTCCCGAGGCGCATGACATCCGCAGCGGCTTGTCTCCGGCGCCGATCGCCATGGCCGCGTCGCCGACGGCGTACACATCGGGGTGTGAGACCGAGCGCATGGTCCGGTCGACCACGATCTGGCCGGTGCCGGAAACCTCCAGGAAGGTCGCCTTCGCGATCGGGTGAACCGCGAAACCGGCGGTCCACACGGTGACCGCTGCGGGGATGACCCTGCCGTCGGCGGTGGTGACGTGGTCGGCTTCGACCCCGGTGATGGCGGTGTGCTCGTACGCGGTGATGCCGAGCTTGCCGAAGACCTTCCGCACATGCTCGCGGCCCTTGGGTGAGAGCCAGTCGCCGAGGGCGCCGTCGGCGGCGAGGGCGACGTCGAGGTCCGGGCGGGCCTCGGCGATCTCGGTTGAGGCCTCCACGCCGGTGAGCCCACCGCCGACCACCACCACGGTCTGCCCGGCTTCGAGGCTCGCCAGGCGCTCGCGCAGCCCGAGTGCTCCGGTACGGCCGGCGATCTGGTGGGCGTGCTCCGCGGTCCCGGGTACGGCTTGGCTGTTCCAGCCGCTGCCGAGGGCGTACACGAGGGTGTCGTATGCCAGCTCTTCCGTACCGTTCGCGCCGGTGACGGCGACGGTCCTGCGGTCGACGTCGACGCCGGTGACCTGCCCGAGCCTCAGTTCGACGCCGGTGCCGGCGTACATCTCGCCGAGCGGCCGGGGCTTGAGGTCCTGGCCGGCCGCCAACTGGTGGTTGCGGACGCGTTCGACGAAGTCGGGCTCGGCGTTGACGAGGGTGATGGCGACGTCCTCGCGGCGCAGCCGCTTGGCGAGGCGGCCGGCGGCGCTGGCTCCGGTGTATCCGGCTCCGAGAACGACGATGCGGTGCGGCATTTTCTGGCTCCTGTCCGGTTCGGATTCGCCACTTGAACCGGATGGCCCGCCGATTCCTGACAGGAGCGGCATGTGAGACACGTCACATGATGAGCAGAGGCTCTCCATGGCTTGCCGCCACCCATTGCTCGGTCGCGCGTTCGAGCTTGTCGGGGTTCGCCTGGGTACGGCAGGCGGTGATGCCCTCGGCGGTGACCTCCAGGCACATGATCGCGACGACCCGGCCCTCCACGACGGCCACGACGGCGGGTTCGCCATTGGCGGTCCAGGCGTAGATCTCGGGCGAGCCGCCGACGATGACGCGCTTGGCCTCGGCGGGCTTGAACATGCCCCACACGAACTTCGCGACCGCGACGGCTCCCTCGAACGCCTTGGTACGCGCCGGAACCTTCCCTCCGCCGTCACCGATGGAGACGGCGTCCGCGGTGAGCAGGCGCACGAGCGGTTCGGTCTCGCCGCTGGTGGCGGCAGCCAGAAACTCCTCGACGATCCGCCGGGCGGCAACCTCGTCGATCTCGGCGCGGGCCTTGCCGTACGCGACATGCTTCTTGGCACGGTGAAGGATCTGCTGGCTGGCCACCTCGGTGATGGCGAGGATCTCGGCGATCTCCCGGTGCGGGTAGTCGAACGCCTCCCGCAGCACGTAAACGGCCCGCTCGTTGGGAGACAGGCGCTCCATGAGGGTGAGAACCGCGTACGAGACCGATTCGCGCTGCTCGGCGGTGTCGGCCGGGCCGAGCATGGGGTCCCCGGCGAGCAGCGGCTCGGGAAGCCACTGACCCACATAGGTCTCGCGACGCGCCCGCGCGGAGGTGAGCTGGTTGAGGCACAGGTTGGTGAGGACCTTCGTCAGCCAAGCCTCGGGAACCTCGACGCGATCGACATCGGCGGCCTGCCAGCGCAGGAACGTCTCCTGCACGACGTCCTCCGCCTCGTCCGCGGAGCCGAGGAGACGGTAGGCGATGGCCTCCAGACGGGGCCTCGATAGCTCGAACCGATCGACGTCATCCACCGTCAAAGGCATGTCCCGATCCTAACGGCGCGCCAACGCACGCGCTCTGCACCTCTCCCCTCACGTGAACACGGCCGCCTGTTCAATTGGCCCCCAACCCGCGAAAGCACCCTGACCTCGGGAAAACCAAAGCACCCAAGCTTCAATAACCACTCAATGTCGTGCGGCCACCCTCCCACCATGACGATCAGATTCACCGCTCCGATCGCCGGGGCTATGTCCGCCGGTGTGAGCGATACCGAAGACGGTGACGGCATGGAGCTCACCTTCCAGTGCTGCACCTATGAGCCTGACGATCAGGACATTGCCCTGGGCTTCGACACCCACTGTGTGTCACTGCAGACCAGGGCACCGCCTATGGAGCCGTCCAGGAACGAACACCCCGTCACGTGATCTGTGGCGGGGTGTTTTCGCTGGTGGAGCCTAGGAGATTCGACCTCCTGACTTCCTGCTTGCAAATCGGTCTGATCTTCAAGGGCAACGGCCTCGACCTGCGCTGAGAACGCTCCGCGAGCGACCGTGATTGACCGCTGCTGACCGCTCTTAATGGCACGCTAATGGCACGACGATCAAGTTCTTGAGCAGCAGAAGCGACTGCCCCTGCCCAGTCGTGCAAGCGCCCGCCAATCCTTGAACCGCTACCGTGTCCACGTGATCGTCGAGCAGCAGGTCTACTTCATGATCCAGTCCGCCGAACTGGATCCCGGGCAGATCACCCAATACGTGGGCGTCGAGCCGACTCGATCTGAGGCGAAGGAGTTACGACGCGGCAGGAAGAGTGGGCGCCTGATACCGCCACGACACGAATGGATGCTCGACTCCGGCCTTGCGGACACCACCTCACTCAATGAGCAGGTGGAAGCCCTGATGAACCGGCTGGCCGGCGTCTGGGATCGAATCGGAGAGCTGACCGCTGGTGGCGCAGCGGCCACGTTGGTCATGCTTCGGTCGTTCGAACCGGGAGAGGGCTTCAGCCCGCGAGGGCTCGTTCTTGACGAAGAAGCCATCAGTTTTCTTCACAGAGCTGGAGCCGATCTATGGATCGACGAGTACGACTTATCGTAGGGCTGGCGATGGAGACGCTCGCACGGTAATGGGCGGGGCCTCGGGGTGCACGAACTGAGCGTTGAACTCATCGCCGTCCACCGTCTATACGGTGATCAGCCCGCGACCTGGTGTTTCCCGCGCAACGCGCGAACCCTGCCCGCCTGATCATCCCGTCTGCCGTCGACCCGCCCGAAGGGGAAGCGGGCCAGGGCCACGGGTACCAGATCGTTCGTCCGGTAGGGCGCTCCATCTGGTACCCGTGGCCCTGGTCTGCTCGGCTTGTCCCGGGTCGATGGTGGGCGGGATGATCAGGCTTCCACCTCAGCCATCTACCAACCTCAGCCGTTGAGCCGTGATCATCCCGGAGCCCGAGCCCCCGCCGGAGGCAAGGGGGTTGGGTCTTGACTTGGCGGCTGTCGCGCGTAACGGGGCTTGCGTGATAATGCGCACCGCTCAGGAGGTTCGTCCTGGAGGTGACAGCTCGGCGTCGGCGCGTGTGAGCCAGGCCTCGTACCAAGCGTCGAAGGTTGGCGTAGGACCGAGATATATCGGTGTGGTCAGGTCGTTGAGTTCGCTCTCCAAGCTGGCAGGGGCGGTTTTGGCTGGTCGCCAGGCGCTTTCGTCGAGCCAGACATCCCACACTGTGCCCGTCAGCTCTCCCGCGGTTACCAATGCGGTGACACCCGAGCAACCCTGGGTGCCGATGAAGATACAGCCGGGTGTGGGGTCGGGGGCTTGGATGCTGGGGCCGCCACCGGAGTTGGGCTTTGGATCGCGGACCCATGCATACCAGGCGTTGTAGATCTGCTCGGCGTCGCGACGGGTGAAGGGGAAGGGTTTCGCGGGATCCCCCTCGGTTTCTGCTTCGATCTCCTCAGGTGCCCAAATGCCGTAGTACGGACCCGCGCCGGGGCCGACCTGGAGCAGGAACTCTCGGTATACGGGTGGCAATTGGACACCGAGATCGTCTTCTAGGGAGTGTTTTCAAAGGGTGTGCGGATGAGCCGGCTGGTCACCGGGTGCGCTGCAGAGCGTCCAGCCAGTCGCTGACGTGCTGGGCGATCTTGTTGTGGTCGGTGTGGAGGGTGGCCGTGCGCTCGTTGCTGTCCGGGTTTCCGAGGTCGACCTCGTAGGCGCCGTCGGGCAGCAGGAACACCGAGGCATACCAGGCGGCGCTGTCATCGGCCGGGTTGAGGGTGACGAACGTGTTGCCGTCCCGGTTCAGCTCGCTGACCAGGATGGCCAGC